>CAYJIG010000003.1:0-72817 GCA_964370165.1 uncultured Oscillospiraceae bacterium | reverse complement strand
TTAAAAGATGGTCGGTATGGTATACTGACTATTAATGGGTGTATTTTTTATTGCCGCATAAATTTACCAAAAAAAGGCGGGTTCGGATTACATCAGGTTGGCGAAGCAAGTAAAGATTAATATAAAGTTTGGAAATAAGATGAAAACAAAAAAACAAAATTATGATACACAATATGGCGTTATCACTGTTGAGCGAAAAAAAGTAAAAAACTTAAATATGCGTATACGTGTTGATGGTAGTGTATATGTCAGTGCTCCACATTATATATCACAAAAGGAAATACAAAACTTCATAAATAGTAAATCACAATGGATAGAAAAAAACCGTGCTCAAATATTGTCAAAACCACCACAGCAGGCGCCTATATACACTAAAAAAGAATGTCTTGAGTTATTCACACAGATTTCAGACATAGTCTTCCCTATTTTCGCTGCGCGATTAAACCGGCAAAAACCGCTTATAAAGGTGCGAGACATGAAAACACGCTGGGGCACTTGTAATGTTTCGAAACGCATAATAACACTAAACATGAGGCTGGCAGAAAAGCCGAGGGTAGCTCAGGAATATGTAGTATTGCATGAGTATGTACACTTCTTACATCCAAATCACGGCAAGGAGTTTCATGCCACTATGTTGCAGCTGATGCCGGATTATAAAGCACGTCGAAAATTATTACGTGAAGAGCAATAATTGCATGATTGGCATACAAAATAGCAAAAAAAGATATAATTTTTGTAAAACATATTGAAATTTCTATCACAATATCGTATACTAATTTGTGAAATAATAGATGTTTTACATAAAAAAGATAAAGATAAAATTGTGCCAAAGGGGGAAATAGGGCGTGGGAGTAACCAAGTTGCGTAAAGGAGAAGATTATGATGCCGGTATTATACAAGACGAGAATCCCGGCCAGATTTCCAGTGAGGCAAGGGATGTATATGAGGCTATATGCATTATCGAGGGCGGTGCGGAATATTGGATAGAAGATCAATATTACAAAGTTGTGGCCGGTGATGTTTTACTGATACCTGCAGGAGCCATGGTGGGAGCAGTTTTAAAAGAAAAAGGATGCCCGTTTTCACGGGTTTGCATTTGGATGAGCCGTAGGTATATCGCTTTCTTAAAGCTACAGGATGATACGGCAGATTTCAGTTTTATGTTGGCCAAAAATACCGGCCATTATCTGTTGCGCCTTCCAAAAGAAAAAAAAGAAGCCCTTATTGCAAACTTCAAAAAAATAGCCGAAAGTAACGAGTCGGACAAAATAAGCACAGAACTTTATACAAAAGCTATACTGGCTGCTTTGTGCGCCAAGATAAATAGGCTGGTACATAGTGGCGGTGCAGAGATCATGTTATCGGGCGAAAAAAATCGCTTGTCTGCAGTACTTAGCCATATACATCAAAAATGTACAGAGTCTATTTCTGTAGAGGATTTGGCAAAAGAGTATAATTACAGCGCATCACACCTAGCGCATAGTTTCAAAAAACAAACGGGGATATCGTTATACCGATATGTACTTTTAAGAAGACTGCAAATAGGCCGAAAGGCAATGTTGGACGGAGTGCCTGTAAAAGAAGCATATCAAAAATGTGGATTCAGCGACTATGCAGGATTTTATCGTGCATTTACCAAAGAGTTTGGCCTTTCTCCACAAAAATACAAAAAACAAAATCAATAAAAAACACCGTAGATTTCATGAAATCTACGGTGTTTTTTGTATAAAAATTTATTCTGGTTTTCCTGCGTCGATACTATCGTTTCGCAGGCGCATATACGCTTCTTTTTCTTGAGGCTCAAACGACGCAGGAGCATTTGAGTCGTAAACAGTAAATGTGTTTTTACCAATGCTTTTTGAGTGGTACATAGCGATATCGGCAGCGTTGAACAATGTCTCAAAATCAGTTCCGTCTTTAGGTGCAACACTTATACCAACGCTACAAGAAATTTCAATAGCCACGCCGTTATCGGCATGATAAGTTTTGTTTAAGTCGGTACAAATTTGAGCAGCCTTTTTCCTGACGGTAGAGTCTTTTGTGGTACCTGTTAAAAACACTAAAAACTCATCACCACCAACACGTGACACAATATCGTTAGGCCTAAAAATGGAAGTCGTCTTAGCATAAGTTTCCCTAAGCACATCATCTCCGGCAGAGTGTCCCATGTTATCGTTAATACCCTTGAAGTTATCAAGGTCAAACATATAAAGTGTTCCTTGCCCACCTTGATTTAAATAATTATTTACTTTTAAGGTGAAAGCATCTTTGTTATACGAGCCGGTAAGCAGGTCAGTTTCAGCCTTTTTCCTAAGAGATAGTTCAGCTTGTTTTTCTTCATTTATTTCATCAATAGTAAAAAGTGAAATAACATCAGATGTACTCACATCAAGGTTTGTGTTAATACGCATCCTATACCACAGATAATCAGAAGGCACATCGTCGGTTGCCATACCATTTGGAGTTGTGATATTTTTCGCACGAAAGTCTAGTAGTTTTTCATCATATCCGTTTTCAAAATCAACCATAAGTGAAAAAGCGGTAATATCATTTATAATGTCGGCATCTTCGGGATGGGTAAGAAAAGTGGAGTGATTAAACAAATCGGAAAAAGAAGAATTTTCATATATAGAACGTTCAACAGAATTCACCAGCACTCTTGTCACTGTGTCTTTTGTACAGTTGGCCTCAATAATAACTTCAGCAAAACTCAAAATAGCAGACGTAAGAGCCTTATCTTTATCAATTCTTACTTCAAGCTCTTTTGTCTTTTCTTTATAAATACCCAAATTAAATATCTTAATAAGTAAAAGAAGCATGATATATAAAAAAACAAGAGTGAATAAAGAAATAACAATTTCTTGCACGGCCAAGTTTACGGAAAAATAATCAATGGTAAACATATAAGAGTTATAAATACTATATGCGTTTAAAATCACAGTTAAGAATAAAAGAGTAGTATAAAACTCTTTGTTTTCCATGATTTTTCGAACAATTTTCAGTGGTATGAATTTTATAAAAATAGCCAACGTGAAAATTTGTATGGCGAATGAAGCTAGGTTTATTATAGGATAAAAATCTGCGCTCAAAAAAATCTCATACATCGACATGCCGGTTGCAATAGACGTGGAAGCAAAAATAACTGCACGTATCACAAACAAATGAAGTAAAGAGCCAAGTCCGATTCCAATAGTGGCTGATACACTTCCTTTAAATAAAACGGCGATTTCACCAATCAAAATAGTCATACAAATAAAATACTGCGTCATGGGATTATCATAAAAGGTGAATAATAGCAAAGATCCTATAAGTCCGTTTAAAATAGAACAAATGTAAACGGAACGTTTATTAAACCTAAATGGATAATCAAGACCTGCACACAGTTTGAAATTCATAAGGGAGTGTGTAGAAACAATACTCACTGAAATCAAATAAATTACTAAATATTTAATAAAAAGACCCCCAGTTAAAACACATATTAGTAACTATTACTATACAATAATAGTTTTAGTTAAAAGTTAAAAGTTTATCAAATAAAAAAGAACTTATAAAAAACGTTGAGATGTATCATTTTGAAGCTTTAAATAACGCTGAAAAAAGCTTATAGCAGTATTTAATAAAATTAGTTTTGAGAAATCGCATTTTCCTCAAGGCGTTCTTTAGCCACGGCTATCATCAGCTTTATGCGATTTTCTTGGTTAACCTTAGTGGCGGAAGGATCATAATCAATAGGCGTGATATTTGCCTCGGGAAATTCTGCGCGTATTTTAGATATCATGCCCTTGCCCACAATATGGTTTGGCAGACAACCGAATGGCTGAGCACAAACAATGTTTGGGTATCCACTCTTCACCAGCTCCACCATTTCACTGGTTAAAAGCCAGCCCTCGCCCATTTTTGCACCAAGGCCGATAAATCCTTTATGCAGAGACATAGTATGCTCAAACAGGCCGGGCGCATTTAAATTCGGATATTTTTTTATAGAGGCGATCATCAGTTTTTCAATACGAGTGGTGTAGTCCAGCACCATTTTATATATATGCCGAACTATTTTGTTGCCACCATATAAGTCTCTGTCTACTATTCCGTTGACAATTGAGTATTGAATAAATCCAAGGAGGCCGGGCATGTTTACCTCGCAATCTTCAGAAGCCAAGAATGCTTCCAGGTCGCTGTTACCCAGCGGAGAATATTTGACATATATCTCCCCCACTATACCCACTTTCACTTTTGGAACTTTAGTCACATCCACCTCGGCGTAGTCCTTGGCAATAGCGGCAAAGTTCTTTTTCATGTCACGAGTGGACACACCACGGTGTTGTTTAAACTGCTGTATAATATTTTTTTGCCATTTTTCAATCAGAGCATCCACGCTACCTTTGTTGTTTTCATAAGGCCTAAGCTGATTTGCCAGCGACATCAATTGGTCGCCATAAAACAAAGCCGCCACAGCCCTGCGAATCAGAGGTATAGTAAATTTAAGACTGGTATCTTTTTCAAGGCCCGAAAAGTTTAGGCTAAGTACAGGCACATTACCAAACCCTGACTTGCGCAAAGCCTTTCGCAATAAATGTATATAGTTAGATGCCCTGCACCCGCCACCTGTTTGGGTGATTAATAAAGCAGTGCGCTCTAAGTCATATTTTCCACTTTTCAGTGCGTCGATAAACTGCCCGATAACCAGCAAAGCAGGATAGCAGGTGTCGTTATGCACATATTTTAACCCTTCTTGAGCCACCTCGGGTCCACCATTTTCAAGTACTACGGTGTTATATCCATCCAGCTGAAACGCCGCACCTAACATGGCAAAATGAATCGGCGCCATTTGTGGGAACAAGATGGTGTGGGTTTCTTTCATGTCGGCGGTAAATTTTGGATAAGCCTTACTATCGGCTAATACAGGTATTCCGGCACCTTTTTGAAATTCTTTATACACATCATTCATGCCGAATCACCTGCCTTTTTTGCATCATCTTTTTCGTCTTGTTGCTCCAGCGCAGCCAATAAACTGCGTAAGCGGATGTTTACAGCGCCAAGATTTGCAATTTCGTCAATTTTGATTTGTGTATATAATTTGCCGCCTTCATGTAAAATATCTCGTACTTCGTCGGTTGTTACAGCGTCCAGTCCACATCCAAAACTCACCAACTGCACAAGATTCATGTCTTTGTGTTTGGTTATAGTTTTTGCCGCCGAATATAAACGCGCATGATATGTCCATTGGTTTAGCACTCCCGCCGGAGGTCTTTCGCCGGTATGCGATATGCAGTCTTCACTGATAACAGCTACGCCCAGCCCGGTAATCAGCCTGTCGATACCGTGGTTCACTTCATTGTCAACATGATAAGGCCGGCCCGCCAGCACAATAATAGGCTTGTTTTCTTTGCGAGCAGCGGCAATAATTTCCTCGCCACGTTTCCTGATAAGCTGTAAGTATTCTTCATAAGCAATGTATGCGGCGTCTGTCGCGGTTGTGATTTCTTTTTGCGATATACCGTCAAAATACTGGGCTAAAATACCGGTCATTTTTTTGGTGAAATCTTTCCGACGATGTATACCCACATAGTCATAAATAAATGTTTTACCCGAAAGCTCCTGGCAGCTGGACTTGATGATTTCAGGATAATATGCCACCACAGGGCAGTTATAGCAGTTATCGCTTTTGCCTTCATCGATATTGTAGCTCATGCATGGATAGAATATAGTGTCGATATCATCCCTGTCACATAAAGCACGGATATGCCCGTGCACCAGCTTTGCCGGATAGCACACAGTGTCAGACGGAATGGTGGCTTGGCCTGAAAAATAAAGTTTCCTGCTGGAGTGAGGGCTTTTAACCACTTCAAAACCCAGCTGTGTAAAAAACTTGTGCCAGAATGGATAGGTTTCAAAAAAGTTCAAAGCCATGGGTATTCCGATTTTACCACGTGTGGCCACAGCTGAATTTTCTTGCTCGTATGAATCAAGCAGTTCTAACTTATAGTCATAAATATTCATACCGTCGTCTGCCGAGCGTTTGGTAACAGGCCTATCACATCTGTTTCCTGAAATATAACGACGATCACCCGAAAAAGTATTTATCGTCAAGCTACAATTGTTGGTACACAGTTTGCAGTTGGTTGTTTTTACATTATGTGTAAGGTTTTCAACTTCTTCTTTTGTCAAAGCTGTCGATGTTTTGTCTTGCTTTGCCTTGCTTTTACCATAAAGTGCCGCACCGAATGCACCCATCAAGCCTGCAATAGATGGGCGGATTACTTCCATACCCATTTCTATTTCAAAAGCGCGAAGCACGGCATCGTTGTAAAACGTGCCGCCCTGTACCACAACATTTTTACCTAGCTCTTGTGGAGAAGAAGCACGAATAACTTTATATAGCGCGTTCTTAACTACAGATATTGCTAATCCTGCTGAAATATTTTGAAGAGAAGCACCGTCTTTCTGCGCTTGTTTTACTGAAGAGTTCATAAACACAGTGCATCTGCTGCCCAGCTCTACCGGTGCATCGCCAAACAGGCCCATCTTTGCAAACTCACGTACGTCTTGGCCCAGTGCCTCGGAGAATGTTTGTAAAAAGCTACCGCATCCTGAAGAGCATGCCTCGTTCAAAAATATGTCCGATACAGCACCGTCTTCTATCTTGAAGCACTTCATGTCTTGGCCGCCGATATCAATGATGAAATCTACATTTGGCTCGAAAAACTTTGCCGCCAAAAAGTGAGCCATGGTCTCCACCAGGCTGTAATCTGCGTGAAAAGCCGCTTTACATAGTGCCTCGCCGTAACCCGTGGTGGTAACCGACGCAAGTTTCATGTTTGGGCAAGCTTCATACATTTTCAAAAGCGATTCACGAACCAAAGGCACGGGATTGCCGGCGTTTGGCTGATATGTGGTATTCAGTAGTTCGCCGTCGTCGCTGATAAGCACTGTTTTCACGGTGGTACTGCCGGCGTCGATACCCATGTGGGCACGGCCGGAAAAACCTTCCATCTGACCTACTTGCACTCGTGCTTTTTCATGGCGTTTTAGAAAGTCTGTATAATCTTGCTTATCTTTAAAAAGTGGTGCCACATGCTCGTAGCTGGCGGTCATTCCTTTTGCTGCGGCCAGGCGGTCACGTAGCAGTGAAATGGTGAAGCTTTCGTCTGAGTATAAAGCCGCACCAATAGAAACAAAGTATAAGCTAGCTTCCGGCAGACGGCCTTCCACCTTCAAAACACGGTCAAACGCTACACGCAGTTCACTTAAAAATGTCAGCGGGCCGCCAAGATATAACACCTGTCCGTCGATTTTTCTGCCTTGCGCCAGACCTGCAATAGTCTGGTTTACCACACTGTATAAAATAGATGCCGACACATCTTCCACGCGTGCACCTTGGTTCAGCAGTGGCTGTACATCTGTTTTAGCAAACACGCCACAACGAGATGCAATGGTATAGATTTTTTCCTGACCTTTAGCTTTTTCATTCAGTTCATCCGGTGAGATTTTCAAAAGTGTAGCCATTTGATCAATAAAAGCACCGGTACCACCGGCACAACTACCGTTCATGCGTACTTCCACACCGTTTGATAAAAACAAAATCTTAGCGTCTTCGCCGCCCAGTTCCACAATAACATCTGTATCGGGGTCCATGCTTCGTGCGGCTATACGTGTGGCAAACACTTCCTGAACAAAAGGCACGTTGCAAGCGTTTGCAAATCCCATTCCGGCACTCCCGGAAACGGCCATATCGAAAGAAACATCGCCAAACTTTTCCTCAAGCGCTACCAACAACTCTAATGCTTTTTCCTCGATGTGAGAAAAATGCCGTTCATAGCTTTGATATATCAAAGCACCCGAATCATCAAGCACCACACATTTTATGGTGGTCGATCCTATATCCAGCCCAAGCTTCATGCTGAATCCTTTCCTTCCTACGAGCATTAATTTATAATAAAAGTAATATTATTCGTCTATATTATTTAAGCTACATACAGAGAATATGGTAACATATTTTGAACTAATTGTATAGTAAGTAAAAGTATCTACAATGTGAAATTTTATGTAGAGGAAGACATGTGCTTGCTATCAATGCAACCTGTAGGCTATAATTATCATACATTTTAATGTATTGAAACTTTTCGGAGGAAATTATATTGCTTAAAAAACGGATTTTTACATACAATACGTGTTTCAGCCTTGGCATAGCAGGAGCAGTAGTCACGCTGGTTCACGGGTTACTGTATTCGGTATGGAATGTGTCGGCACCGTGGGCTCAGATGTCTACTTTGGCGCTGATGGGTGGCATGATTTTATTTTTAGGATTGGTTGAAAAAGGCGAAGAAAAAAGAAAACTGCGTGGAAAATTATTCCTTCTGTTTTTCGTTTTGCTACTTGCAAACCTTAACCTGCCACCACTAGACTGGCTTTGGCTGGTGGTCACGCCGGGCGTGTTTGCCTTATATCGTCGAAAAGGTGACGTAGTATGGATGGCGATATTGTTGATTGGCGAAATAATCAGTGCGGTTGCTCGTACGCTGGCCATTGTAAACTACTTTGAAGAAAACACGTTGCGAGTTTTGGGCGTTGCCCTTGTTATCACGTCGGTCACAAGATTTATTGCTTGTTTTATCCTACTGCGCAGATCAAAAACATTTCCAAAGTCAGATACTGAAAATATAAGCCGATTGCAATAAAATTAATATTATTTATGATTTTAAACTTATAGTAATATATGAGTATTTTGACATATTAATATCTAAAAAAATAAAATATATTGTTTATAATTCTCAAAATTGGCCTAATGGAGGATTTATGAGGCATAGAAAACGCAATACAGGTAAAATTATAACAGCGATATTAATACCTGTGGTAATTGTTGCAGGAATTTTTGTTGGGGCACTAGCCGCCATGTTGGCGGGCGCAGATGTTTCTATTTTTGACTTTTCATCAGATGATATATCTTCAGCGATTGTGGTAGAATCATCTCCTGCCTCGTCGTTGCCGGCGGTATCGTCAGACCCAGCACAAAGCCAGAGTCAAAGTGACGCATCAACCCAGCCACAAAGCGGGTATACTGCCCTAGCTTTGCCAAGCGAGATGAACGCCATGTGGATATCATTCCTCGAATGGCAAAGTGTGGATTTCAGTAGCGAAGATGCTTTCCGTATAGAAGTTGGCACAATGTTTGAAAACTGTAAAAATATGGGTATAAACACTATTATTGCGGCGGTGCGACCGTTTGGAGATGCCCTTTATTCCAGTACGATTTTCCCATACAGTCATATAATCAGTGGTACGCAGGGTGAAGACCCGGGCTTTGATCCGCTCACAGTGATGGTGGAAGAGGCACACAGTCGAGGCCTTAGGCTGGAAGCGTGGATAAACCCTTATCGTGTTGCACATCCAACAAACGGTCCTGATGCATTGTCGGCGGATAACCCCGCGTCGCTGAATCCCACATGGGTACGGGAAGTTGGCGGTCAGATGTGGTATGATCCGGGCGTTGCGGAAGTAAATGAGTTGATTGTAGACGGCGTCGAAGAAATCATACAAAATTATGAAGTGGATGGAATACACTTCGATGATTACTTTTACCCGGAATCGGCCGATGAAACATTTGATGCAGATACATTCGCAGCTGCGGGTGATGCAAGCCAAGACCTTGCCGCATGGCGCAGAGAAAATATAAACACAATGATGCAAGCTGTGTACACCGCAGTGAAAGCCACAAATCCCAGCGTCAGTTTTGGAGTATCAGTGCAGGGAAACAACGACAACAACTACAACATGATGTATGCCGATGTGAACGAATGGATGAGCAATAATGGGTATACCGATTATGTGATGCCGCAGCTGTATTGGGGATTTAACTACCTCACCCAAAGCGGCAGAGATGACTATGCTTTTGCAAATATTTCGGCCGAGTGGGCGTCTTATCCACGCCAAGAAAATATATATTTGTATGCAGGCCTTGCGGCGTATCGTATAGGAGAGCTGCAAAGTGACGGTAGCAGAGCAGGCTTTGGCGACGGCGGCAGCAACGACCAGTCAGAATGGGAATCGGGGAATAACCTTGCCGACATGGTAACACACCTTAGAACAGTGGAAGGTTTTTCAGGCATGGCATTATTCCGATATGATCATCTGTACCAAGAAAATGATAGCCTTTCTGCATCAGAAGTAGCGGCATTAACCAGCGTTTTACAGTAAATATAATTTTGTAATTCTCATAAAAATATTCAAAGGCTGAGAAACAGGAATGAACTTTCTGCTCTCAGCCTTTATATATGCGCATTAAATTTATCGCACAAAAAAACAGTGAGTATCCTCACTGTTTTTGCAGTAATCACAAACAATTACAAAATTAAAGCTTAATCAATGTCAAATTCCGACTCATCCACTTCGATGTTTTCGGGTTGCATGTTAGCGATAGAGATATCACCTTTCAGCATTGCGCCCTCATCGATAATAACAGTACCGCTGATAAGGTTGCCCAACAGTACAGCGTTTTGTTGGAAATGGCCACGCTCTTCTACAGTCAAGTTACCTTTGATTTTACCGTTGATATCAATATTGCGAGCAACCACATCGCCTGCAACAACAGAGTTGCCGTCCATGGAAAGCATGTTTCCTACAGTTAGGTTACCACGTACACGGCTGTTTACAATCACAGCGTCTGAAGCCACGATGTCACCGATAACCTTACCGTTCAGCTCTACCATACCGGCTACTTTCAGGTTACCTTTTATCTCGCCGTTCACGCATAATCCACCGCCAACGGATAAATCACCAATAATCACAGTTCCGGTAGCAATCACGGTTACTTCATCAGTGATAATGCCTTCGGGGCTTGGCACACCAACATTATTCATCGCGTCTATTTGAGACACCTCCATTGTAGCATAATTATCTTCAACAGGTAAATTTTCCTGTTGATCTGTCGGAAAAGCATCAGAAAACTCTACATTTTCTTCCACATCCACCTCTGCAAATAAAGTAGTTTCTTCATCAAAAGCAACATCAACTTCAGATTGAACAAAAGCCGTTAAATCATCAGGCATAGTATTTTCATCCACGGATGTATTGGCATCGCCATCGCCGTTGTTCAAAAGCTCTTTCATTGCTTGTGCAAAATTATCTTTTGCGCTCATATAACCTTCCTCACTTTACTGAAAATTAAACATATCACCATTTTGGTTTAAATACAATTTCATTAAACCCACGTTTTTTTAGAGATCAAATAATATCTAATCGACAAAATCTCCAATATATTCACTATTATATCAAAACATAATTTTAAATGCAATCGTAAAGTATAATAATTTCAATAAAATAACACATATTTTCGGCAAATTATCACCTAAATAAGACACATTAATCGCCGATAATTTTAATAAGTACACGTTTATCACGCTTGCCGTCAAACTCAAAATAAAAAATTTGCTCCCATGTGCCAAAATCCAGACGCCCGTTTGTGATAGCGACCACTGTTTCGCGGCCCATTACAGTGCGTTTCAAATGTGCGTCGGCATTATCCTCATATCCATTGTGCTGATACTGAGAATAGGGCTTTTCCGGGGCAAGCTTTTCCAGCCACACTTCGTAATCATGATGCAAACCGCTTTCATCATCGTTGATAAACACACTTGCGGTGATGTTCATGGCGTTTACAAGAACCATTCCTTCTTTAACACCACTTTCGTTAATAGTGTTCTGAACATCCCTGGTAATGTTCACCAGGCCACGACGTGACTTAAGGTGAAAAGTAAGTTCTTTGCGATAGCTTTTCATCAAAAACACCTCCACAGTAGTTAATAATTGCCTGTTTAGACATATTTTTCAGCATAAAATATAAATTCACAACAAAAAAACAGAACAAGAAAGCGCCAAAAATCATATATTATTGTAGCATGGCGCACAACAAAAAGGTCAGTAAAATTGCTTACTTGTGAGTTTTTACAAAAATAACCAATAAAGGCTTTACATTTTGGAGTAGGAGTGATATAATCCCAGTAGTGTTTTGAATGTACGACCCTGATTCACACATTGTTGTCAATCATGAGTTTGTTTCATGGCGTGGCACGATGTGTTTTTTTGTGCGTGGCAGGAGAAATACAAAAATATTGTGGGAGGTACCATCATGAACAACGGTACTGTTAAATGGTTCAACGAAAGCAAAGGTTATGGATTTATCTCGAATGACGAAGGCGGCGACGATGTATTTGTACATTTCTCCAGCATCATGGTTGACGGATTCAAAACCTTACAAGAAGGTCAACACGTTACTTATGACGTGGAACAAGACCCCAAAAATGCTGAAAAGCTGCGCGCAATTAACGTACAACCCGTTTAATTGAATTGAACCGTAAAAAACGCCTCACCTGTTGGTGAGGTGTTTTTTTGTGCTATTAAGAAATATTAAATATGTTAAACTGGGCTTTTTTATCTTCAATGGTCAATATCCCGTAAGTTGGCAGGCCCATGTGTGGCAAAGAGATAGAACCCGGGTTAAACAGATGGATACCGTCTTTATACTCGTAATAAGGTGTGTGTGTGTGGCCAAAAAGTGCAACATTAGCCCTAAACTTACGGGCACGTTTCCATAGCAGATCAAATCCACGCTTTACAGAGGTTTTGTGGCCGTGGCTGTAAAATATATTCAGTCCACCTAAAGTAACTTTTTTTTCTACTGGGTAAGTGCTACCTAAATCACAATTTCCTTGAACGGCATATAGCGCAAGTGAAGGATACATTTGTTCTATAACACGAACATCACTGGCACCGTCACCTAAATAAAAACAGGCATCGACATTGTCCGCTTCTTTTTCCAAAGCAGATATCATATTAGCTGTTTGATGGTGCGAGTCGGAAAAAATCAGTACTTTCATTTATAAATTCTCCTCAGATAAGGTTATCTGCATTTGTTTGTAGATAATACTTTTAGCAAGTTTTGTTTCCGAAGCAATACGCTTTGCGGCTTCACTGGCAGATAAATGTTCACGTTTGGCCAGTGCGTGCGCCATTTGTGCGGCTTCAAGCGGAGTATAAACTATATCGGGTAAAGGCTCTGCCCCGGCAATCACCAGAACAAATTCGCCCCTGGGTGTATTTGCGTGGTAGTGAACAGCCGCCTCACCCAAAGTGGTGGGCCATATCTCCTCGTGCAGTTTTGTAAGCTCTCTGCATATGGTAAGGGGCCGCTCGGTACCAAAAGCATCGGCCAACGCATCTAATGTAGACGATAGCTTGTGTGGAGCCTCGTATAGTATAAGGGTACGTTCTTCGGTAGCCAGCTGTAAAATGCGCTGAGAGCGCAAACGCTTGTTTTGGGTGATAAATCCTTCAAAGATAAACCGTCCACTGGCCTGGCCCGAAACAGACAAAGCCGTGATAGCGGCACATGCGGCCGGTATAGGAACTACTTGTATTCCTGCTTCCAAAGCATCCCGTACCAAATATTCTCCCGGATCGGATATAGCGGGTGTGCCGGCGTCGGAACACAGCGCACAGCTTTCACCCGAAAGTATACGCCTTAAAATATCAGCACCTTTTGCAGTGGCGTTATGCTTGTTGTAGCTGATAAGAGGTTTTTTTATATCAAGGTGATTTAACAGCTTTAAAGTGACGCGAGTGTCCTCGGCCGCAATAAAATGTACCTCGGAAAGTGTTTGTGACGCACGTAAAGTTAAATCAGATAAATTTCCGATAGGAGTGGCAATCACATATAAAACGCCCGACAAAACAACTCCCCCTAAAATGCAGACTGTATCATACAACCCACACAAAATATCGCTTCATTACATCGGGCCTAAAACATTAATAACGAATAATATTTTCACCGTTTAAAATAATATCCGGCAAAATATCCAGATGGTCGCCGCCATTTTTGCGTGCATCCATAAGAACAAGACGTGCTGGCTTTTGGTGCGAAGAACGCACCAGCTGCATACGTTTAGGAATCAGCCTATGTGAGGTAAGGGTAGCGATAAGCACAGCCAAGTCACCACCCGGAAAACATACACAAAACCGACCCCCGTCCTTTAAAAGCCGAAAAGCCGACGCACACACATCTGAAAGGGTACAATTTATTTGATGTCTTGCAGTGGCACGAAGTGGGTTTGAAGATGCAGCTCCTTGCCGAAAATATGGAGGATTTGACACCACCATATCAAAAAGAGTATCTGTTTTTATGTTACGTAAATCTTGATTAAGGACACGAAAATTTGAAAAAGCATTTTCTTCGCCCGAACGTCGCATGGCCTCGGCCGCATTTTCGTCTAGCTCCACCGCAAGTGTAGAACCCTGCACACCCTTATCAAGTAGCGAAAAAAGAATGATGCCACAACCGGCACCCAAATCGCATACAGAAAAAGACCGCTGAGGCCTACAAAATTCGGCCAGCAACATAGCATCGGAGGTAATAGGCCAAGAAGCACCGGTGTACACCACAGTACCACCGGAAAGAGATTCTTTTTTTAAAGGCAACATGATATCCTTCAACCCTTTTTGTTTAATAATATCATTTTATCACAAAATAAGTAGTATTATCAATGAAACTAGTGTAAATAATCAACATTATATTATTTACAGTTGTTTAATAGTTTATGAAGGCGAGTTCAAATATAAGATGAAATAACACATATAAATGCAAACCACAAAAAAACAGCCGACAAAATGTCGGCTGTTTGGTTGAAAAAAATTAGCCTTCAGAAATAGCGTCTACAGGACATGCGCCTGCACAACTACCGCAATCAATGCAAGCACCTGCATCGATAACATATTGACTATCACCGGCTGCAATTGCGCTTACGGGGCATTCGCCTTCGCAAGAACCACAAGAAATACATTCAGAACTAATTGTGTAAGCCATAGTTATATCTCCTTATTTCAATAATAACAAAACGTACTATAATGTCATTCTATCATAAAAAGACGATATTTCAAGAAAATTAGCCACGGGTAACTCTAAAATTATCGCTAATTCTACAAAATATTTTTGTCAACTAAGTCAGATAACGCCTCAGATTCATCTTTATCAACTGTGATAGGGGCACGTTTGCCGCCTTTGATATACGTAACATCATCACGGTGATAGTATTTTTGCAACATATCAGAAGGCGACTCAAGCTTCACACGTAGCTTGCCTGAAATCAAATTTACATCTGTTA
Source organism: uncultured Oscillospiraceae bacterium (assembly GCA_964370165.1). Taxonomy (GTDB): domain Bacteria; phylum Bacillota; class Clostridia; order Oscillospirales; family Ruminococcaceae; genus JAAYCI01. The sequence goes on along the minus strand of CAYJIG010000003.1, from coordinate 57,668 downwards.
CAATACCGGTTCCGTCGGGTGTTTTCACTGTGCTGCCTTGCATGGGGGTGATTTTGCCAAGGTACTCGTAGGCGGGTTGCTCATACGCTAAACAGCACATCAGCCTACCACAGCTACCGGAAATTTTCGCAGGGTTTAAGGACAGACCCTGTTCTTTTGCCATTTTGATGGAAACAGGATGGAAGTTTTTAAGAAAACGACTACAGCAAAACGGCTGGCCACAAATACCAAGGCCACCAAGCATCTTGCTCTCGTCACGCACACCTATCTGGCGCAGTTCTATTCGTGTGCGGAATATTGCCGCCAAATCTTTTACAAGCTCGCGGAAATCCACACGTCCATCAGCCGTAAAATAAAACAAAACTTTGTTTCGGCTATAGGAATACTCCACATCTATTAGCTTCATTGGCAAATTATGCTTTTCGATGCACTCCTCGGCGGTGGTAAACGCACTTTTTTCGTCTTCACGATTTTTATGCAAACGTCGCACGTCGATATCGTCAGCAATACGTAGCACCGGCTTCAGCTCGTTGGAAATCACCGCTTCGGGTAGCGAATATATCTCGCCCACAACTTCACCACACTCGGTACCACGTGAAGTTTCCACCATCACATATAGTCCGTTTTTCAATGCGTGGTTGCAAGGGTCAAAATAATATGTTTTGCCTGTCGGCTTAAACCGTATGTTTATAACTTTTATTATTTGCATGATATAAAGTTCACTTTCTGTTGTTGAGTTCAGAATAAATCAAGAATAAAATCAAAGGAATGTCGTAATATTATCATAAAACACATAAAATCATGTGAAATCTGCTAAAATAATATCTACACACAAAGTGGTGAAAACCAGCTTGGGTGAGGCGTTGGCCAAAAGAGAAACACGTGCAACATCACAAAGGCGCAAAAGCTGTGCGGCAATGTGAACAGGAACAAAAACAAAACCCGGCGTACTGTGGAGCGAGGCATTCAGCACAGATAAAAGATGAGAAATAAGCAGGCTACGACGTTTTTTGTCTTCGTCGGTTTTGCCTTCGTACATCGAAAAAAGCTGCAACAAGGTATACTCGTCTTTCTGTACAGCGGACTTTGATATTTGCATGGCATCTTGTAAAACAGCCTGTGCGTCGGGACTGTGCAAAGTGGAAAGACCCAAGCCTATGCGTCCACCATACACACAAGAAAGCAGTTCGGGTAAATCGGCAGGAGCATCACCGGGTGCAGATTCTTTCAAAAATTGGCAACACTCGGAAATGGACACAGGCGCCAAAGTATACACAGCACACCTGCTTAAAATAGTAGCAGGTAAAGACCCTGGCGCTTGTGCAGTCAAGATAAACAAAACATCACTGGGTGGCTCTTCCAGCACTTTAAGCAAAGCATTTGCAGAAGAGGCAGACATATTATGTGCATCACGCACTAAAATAACTTTTCCCACATCTGAAAAGGAAGACAGATTTATTCCTGAGCGCATCTCTCTGATGCTGGCAACAGAAATTTGGCCGCTTTTTCCTTGCCCTTGTATCACGGTCACGTCGCTACTTTCGCCACGCAAAACAGCTTGGGCTAGATGGCCGCCGTGGGGATATAGATACTCTGCGGCAAGCAGGCGCGACAAATAGTTACGGCCCAGGCCGTCTGCACCGCACAAAAGCACCGCGTGAGATAACTCACCCAAAGAAAGGCTTTTTTGTAAAGAAGATACAAGCTCGGTGTTGCCGCAAAAGTTTTGTAGCATCACAGCTTTTCAAACCGTTCAATGTTTGTGACAAACACAGTGGCTCCGCCCACCGTAACTTCCAGTGGAAAAGCAGTGGTAACAGCTACGCCGTATGAAGCCGTGCTGGGAACCATTTCTGTGCGCTTACAGGAGTATCTTGAAATGATAGATATACAGTCGTCCACTTTTTCGTCTTCGGTAGCAATCAGCATAGTGACGTTGCCGGCCATCAAAAACCCGCCGGTGGTGGATAAACGAGTAACGGTATATCCGGCTTGAACAAGTTCGCTATTTACAATTTTTGAATCGTCTTTATTGACAATAGCCGTAATAAGTTTCATAAAAGATTCCCTCCGTTTCTATCAATAAACAAAATATCCCCAAAATAAATAACAAAGGTGGATCATAGTTTATTTTACCACATCAAACGAAGAAATGCCACAGCTAAGTAAAGCTTTAGCCACAGATGGGCTGATTTCTTCACCCGGAATGACAATAGGAACTCCCGGCGGACAGCTTACAGATAAATCGGCGGCTGTTTTTCCGATGCATTTATCAACGGGTAAAGTAACTTTATCTGCAAAAAAAGCAAGTCGTGGCGAGGAGATTTGTTTTGGCAAAAAACTTTCTTCAAAATATTCATCTGATGCAAATGAAGTAAGATAAGGTGGCGAAAGTTTTTGCGAAGATAACGTGTGCATTGTTTCTAAAACAGTGTTTTTCAAAAAGGTGAAATCTTCGTCAGTATTAAAAGGAGATGCCATAAAAACAATCCGTTGTCCGTCAAAAAATTCAGCATGTAATCCCTTTTCAACCAAAGTGTCATAAAATAGTTGTGATGGGTATCCCAAAATAACAGGCGCAAGCACTACTCGCAAGTAGTCGTCACACAAAACCACCATATCAGAAAATGCAGACGCTATGCCAGCCAGCTTTGATGCCGCGCCGGAAAAATCAGGCACATCATCGGAAAGTAGGCGTCCTGCGCATAAGTCAAGACTGAGCAGCACAGGATAAGAAGGACTGGTAGAAGAAAAAAGGTTAAGCATTTTGCGTGCGGTTTGCGCTTTATCTTGTATTCGTAGATGTAGCAAAGCACCGGGTGTGAGCACCGGCAATGTCTTGTGTGCGGAATCACATACGGCGTCGGCACCAAGGTGTAAAGGATGCTTGTTTGGCTTTAGAAAATTAAGATGTGCACCGTGGGCGTTATCGCATAAAAGGACGGCGTTTTGCTCCCTGCAAACATCCGAGATAGCTGATATGTCGGCGCTTCGTCCGTGGTAATCGGTGCCGGTGACAAAAACAGCTTTTGCACCACTTTTTTGCAAAACATCTTTTACGGTATCGGGGTCTGGCCGCCCGTTTTGTAGAGGAATCCACGCAGGAATAAGGTCAAGCAAAGCCAATGCACGCACAGCAGATACATGCACGCCACGAGAAATAGCCACCACACTACCGGGCAGGCAAAATGTAGCCAGCATAGCCATGATGCAGCTGGAGGTACCAAACACAGAATATAAAGTGGCGGCGCTACCGTAGGCTTTCGCCATGTTTTCTTGGCTTTGTAAAAGTGCACCACTGGGATTTGAAAGATCACACGCGCCTTCAATTTCGGTGAAATCCCACGAAAGCAAAGAAGAAAAAGGAGGTATGGCGTCGGGATGAGCTTTATGTCCGGGCACAAAAAAGCGCGGCTTCTGCTTTTGCAGAGCCGCAATGGTATCAAAAAAAGGTGTAAGTGAATGTGACAAACGTAACCCCTCACTTTAAAAAAGATAAAGTAATAAATACACTAGCGAGGATAATTTCTGTTTTGATTATGCCAATTCTTGCGGTTTTGAGAAATACGATATTGATCTTTCAGTCCATTTATCATGGTAGGCCCGAAGAATATAAAGTAGTTGATGAGTGAAAACGCCAAAGATACCAGTGAATATAGGCCAAGAATAACTCCACCGAATAAAAATGTTTGAAGTAATGGAATAGCCAACATGATAGCGTAACCATAAATCAGCCATTTTGCCTTTATAGGTAGCACAAAGAATAACAAAAACTGTGTATCGGGCATAATGCTGGCGAAAGCCAAGAATAAAGATAAGTTAAGGTAGGTGTTGCTGCTGTATCCTGTAATAAACATAGCGATAATAGAACCCAACATACCACACAAATAATATATATTAAGCTTGAAACCGCCCCAGAGATGTTCAAGGTTGCGGCCTATGATAAAGTAAAAATAAAGAGAGATTAAAAGGAAAAATGTGGACTCGGGCGGATAAACAAAAACAAATGTAACCAACCGCCAAATTTGCCCGCTAAGCACCGCCGCACGGTTTAAGCTAAGAAAAGATGAAACCAACATGCCGGAAGGCGCAAAAAACATATCCAAAAAATACACAATAGCCATACCACCAACAATAATAGTCATCAAGTTAGGGATATAGCGATTACCATATTTATATTCGAGCCTATACAACCACTTCACAAAAAACTCCTGTCCGAAAGTGAAAATCACTTTCATCTATATTTAATAGTTTGTTCCAAATAGTATAATTCCAAAATGCGATAATTTCGTGATAAATATGTCGCATTTAGTGGCCATGTGAAATAAGACGAAAAATAAAAAAGGTACTGCTTACATAGTAGCAAAGTTATGACCAGAGTTCAACATAAAGTTGAATAAACTTTCTTTAAAAAAATTGAATTATTAAAGTGCAACGGACACTTTTCAATAATATCAACAAACTTAAAAAGCGGTTAAAGGCTTAAGTTTTTAACACTTTCAACAGAGTTTTCAACAATGAAGTAACAAAGATGCAACACACGGATAACAAAGCGTATAGAATTCAAGATATACAAACAGTATTTTTCAACTGTCAAAACATACAAATTTTTAAAGCTAGTTTGGTCAAAAAGTCAAAAATCAAGCTTGTGCAAAAATACAATAGTGAAACGCTATGAATTAACCCAAAACAGTTTTTTACAAAAATAAAATCGGCCAGCTTTGATATGAAGCCAAACCGATTTTAAAATGTCAGATGTTTATAAAAAACGAACGAGTTTATCCGCAGTGTGAAAATCCGCAAGATATGCAAATAGTGCATCCGCTTTCATGCTGGATAGGATTGCCACAGTCAGGGCAGGAGCTACCTTGCTTATTCCCTGTAAACCTAGGTGTTTGAGATAAAGGGATGTTATCGTTTGGGCGGTCGGTGGTATCCTCGCTAAAAGCACGCTTTGGGCCGCCGGCAAAGGCCAAAGTGCCTGTAAGCGGCTCGGCCTGCAAAGAAAGGGTAGCGTCGCTTTTGTATCCCTCGATATAGTCGTTTACCTTCATCACTGCTTTAGCGATGGCGTCGGGACAAGAGGTACAGCTCATGCCTTTTTGGCGGATGGTAGACGGGCAACGGATGCCACGAAGCTGGGTGCACACCTCACGAACACTCATCCCGCTGCGTAGTGCCACGCTACAAAGTCTTGCGGTAGCTTCACTTTGAGAGGGGCATCCACCGGCCTTGCCTGTAGATGTAAACACTTCACAAATACCGTTTTCGTCGTAGTTTACGGTGACATATAGGTTTCCACATCCGATTTTCATGCGCTCGGTAAACCCGGAAGTGATCTCAGGACGTGGGCGTGGAGTGATTTGACCGTAAGGCTGTACGTTATCGGGGATTTTTTCAAGCACATCACTGGGAACATCACCGTCTTTTTGCTCTTTACCGACACTAAGTACTTGAGAATCCCTGCTACCGTCACGGTAAATGGTAACGCCTTTACAATCTTCGCTATATGCCAAGCGATACACTTCAAGTACGTCGTCACGGGTAGCCTCGTTGGGGAAGTTCACTGTTTTAGACACAGCATTGTCTATATGCCGCTGGAAGGCTGCTTGCATCTGGATGTGTGATAACGGCGGCACATCATGGGCGCATACAAACACATTACGTAAATCTTCAGGCAATTCTTCGATATGTGCCACAGTACCTTCTTTTGATATTTTCTGCATCACTTCTATTGAATAAAGCTCGTCTTTTTTCAAGCGTTCTTCTAAAATTGGGCTGGCTTCTATCATTTCGGTGCCATCCATAATGTTGCGGATATATGCATAAGCAAACACCGGCTCGATACCACTGGAAACGCCTGCAATGATGGAAAGTGTGCCGGTGGGTGCGATGGTGGTGATGGTGGCGTTGCGCAAAGCGGGGCCGTCTTTATATGTACTTTCAGAAAACAATGGGAAACTTCCCCTTACTTTAGCAAGCTCCATGGAAGCTTTACGGCCTTCGGTGGTGATAAAGCCCATGATACGCTCGCCCAAAGCCAAGGCCTCGGCGCTGTTGTAAGAAATGTTCATCAAAAGCAACATGTCGGCAAAACCCATAACGCCAAGCCCAATTTTACGTGTGGCGCGGGTGGTTTCTTCAATCATCTTTAACGGATAGTTATTAATATCAATTACATTGTCAAGGAAGTGCACAGCATCTTTTGCCGTCTGTGATAATAGCGCCCAATCAACTTTTGGCTCGCCATCTTCATATTTCAGCATTTTCACCAAGTTGATACTACCAAGGTTACAGCTTTCATAAGGCAGCAGTGGCTGTTCACCACAAGGGTTGGTGCTTTCAATCTCGCCGTATGACGGCACAGGATTGTCACGATTCAGCCTATCAAGGAAAATGATACCAGGCTCGCCGTTTCTCCATGCGGCATCCACAATTTTATCAAACACTTCGCCTGCGTTCAGCTCGCCCACAGTTTTTTTGTTGTGTGGGTCTATCAACGGATAGTTTTCTTTTTTCGCGGCAGCTTCCATAAACGCTTCGGTAAGGCCTACCGAAATATTAAAGTTTGTGTTGCTTGTTTTGTCTTTTTTACAGTCGATAAACTCTAAAATATCGGGATGATCCACCCTTAGAATACCCATGTTGGCGCCACGACGTGTACCACCCTGCTTCACAGCTTCTGTGGCCATGTTAAACACACGCATGAAGGATACCGGGCCGGAAGCCACGCCGCCGGTCGAGCCTACGCTGGAGCCACCCGGACGAAGCCTTGAAAAAGAAAACCCGGTGCCGCCACCACTTTTGTGAATCAATGCTGCGTTTTTAATAGACTCGAAAATACCTTCCATGCTATCTTCGATAGGCAAAACAAAACATGCAGACAACTGACCCAAAGGACGCCCTGCGTTCATTAAAGTAGGAGAATTTGGCAAAAATCTCAAATCTGTCATCAGATCAAAAAACACTTGTGCAGTTTTTTTAACGTCTGCATCGTTTGTATAAGTGGCGTCGGCGGCAGCCACATTACTAGCCACCCTTTGAAACATACCCTCTATGGTCTCGGTCGCATTACCGTTTTCATCTTTGGCAAGATAGCGTTTTTCCAATACTTTTTGCGCGTTTGCGCTGATGTCAGAAATAGCCATATAATGATTTCCCCTTTAAATTTAATGTATAAGTATATTGTACTATATATAGTGGTAGAAATATTCTACCACTATATATAGTACAATAGCAACATAAAATATACCACATAGGCTAATTTCGGCGAAATAGTCAAAAAACGATAATAAGCTTGTACATATTAAAGAATAAAATTGTGACTATCTTCAAAACGAAGCTTATCACTAAATAGACTTTTTTTGTGCAAATGCTTGTGGTATGATAGTAAAACCGAGAGTAAGCTAAGAAAGAGGAGTAAATATTGAACAAAACTTTTGATTTTTCAAGCAACCCGGCCAAAATACCGGAACTTGCATTCACACACGCAGGCAGATTTCACGCCGATGATGTGTTTTCGGCGGCACTTTTGCGTATATTGCGGCCGGATATTCGGATATATCGCGGGTTTGTGATGCCAAAGCAGTTTTCAGGCATTGTTTTTGATATAGGTGACGGCCCATTTGACCACCACCAGAAAGATAGCCCACGAAGACCAAATGGTGCGGCGTATGCGGCTTTTGGTTTATTGTGGCGGGAATATGGCACATATTTTCTACCACAAAAAGCGGCAGATAGCTTTGATACAAAGTTTGTACAGCCGCTGGATATTGACGACAATAAAGGAACAGGAAATGTTCTTGCAGGGCTGATAGGCGCATACAATCCTACATGGGATAGCGAAGAAGATGAAAACAAGGCTTTTTTCAAAGCGGTAGACATTGCCGAAAGCTTGCTTTTGCATAAGTTGGAAAGTTTAGCCGCCATGGAGCGTGGCCACGACGTGGTGCGAAAAGCACTTAGTGAAATGAAAAACGGTGTGGTGGAGCTGGTACAATATGTGCCATGGAAGCCGGTACTAGTGGAAAGTGATGCGGAATTTGTGATTTTTCCTTCCATGCGTGGAGGATATTCGTTGCAATGTGTACCTAGAGATTTTAGTAGCAAGTCTTTGCACAAGGTTCCGATGCCTGTTTCATGGTACGCTGCTCCGGCAGAAGAACTAAGACAACTTACGGGTGTGCCGGATATAAACTTCTGCCACGCCAGTGGCTTCATGTGTACTATGGATAGCATTGAAAGCGCAAGAAAGCTGGCACTGATGTCACAAGAGGCCTACGAAAAACGTCAAAAAGAAAAAAAGGCTCAAAAGGAACAACAAGCCCAAAATGATGCGGCGAAGAAAGAGGCTTTGTAAATGTATGTGTACATGGTACGCTGTGTGGACGGTAGCTTATATACCGGATGGACAACAGATGTGCAAAAACGCATAAAGGCGCATAATGACGGCACGGGTGCAAAATACACCAGAGGTAAGCGCCCGGTAAAGCTGGTGTACACCCAAAAGCTAGACGATAAGAAAGCGGCCATGTGCAGGGAAGCGGCCATAAAAAAACTACCCAAAACAGAAAAAGAATCACTTGTGAATACCTGGCAAAACCAAAACACAAACGGTAAGGATAAAGATGGAAGAAATTAAAAAAGCTATAGATCAGTTAATAAACAACGATTGCCATAAAATGGTGTTTTCTGTACCGACAACAGAAAAATGGCGAAAAGCCACCATAACAAAAAAGCAAAACACATGGCAATGCGAGATGTTTACCAAAACACAAGCTTTTCACGAAAATATAGACGATGAAAATGCATTGTCAGAAAAAATAACCCAAATGCTTGTGGAGTGTTTCAGCCAATTGACAGCTTTTTCCGATGTGTTTGAATACGGAATACGCCTTACCAAAAAAGGAAAAGTGCTGACAAACAAAAAAGCGATAAAAAACGCTGTGAAGGCAAATAACGAGCACGACAAGCAAAAAAAACGCCCACTAAAAGAAGGAATTGTCATTCCGCCGCTGGTAGACATAGGTGTGTTGACAAGTGATGGCCAAGTAATCGCATCAAAGCGGGATAAATATACCCAGATAAATAGGTTTGTGCAGTTGGTGGAAGATTTTTTACCAAAAGACACGCCGAAAACATTAAGGGTAGTGGATGTCGGATGCGGTGTAAGCTATCTTACATTTGTGCTGTATTATTATTTGTCCGAGGTAAAAGGGATAGATGTCGATATGGTGGGGGTAGACCGCAGGGCGGAACTGATAGAAGTGTGTGTGCCGGCGGCAAAAAAATATGGTTACAGTGGCTTACACTTCGAAAACTGCGATATTGCCGAATATACTCCCGATGCATCTGTTGACATGGTAGTTAGTTTGCACGCATGCGACACAGCCACAGACCTTGCCTTGGCAAGAGCAGTGCAATGGGGTGCACAGATGGTTTTTTCGGTACCGTGTTGCCAGTATGAGGTAAATGGGCAGATAAACAGCGAGGAGCTATCTTTAATCACACGATATGGCATTGTGAAAGAACGGGTATCGGCGCTGTTCACCGACGCTATCAGAGCCAATGTAATGGTATCTTGCGGATACAAAACACAGCTGGTAGAGTTTGTGGGTTTCGAGCATACCCCTAAAAACATCATGATTCGCTCGCAAAAAACCGGCCAGCCGCAAGCCGTGCGTAAAAAGGCCCGTGATGAAGTAGAAAAACTATGCCAGATGTTTTCTCTAAAGCCGTTTTTAATAAAGGAACTGGAAAAATCAAAATAGTCACTTTTAAAAATAGAATTTTGCAAATTAAAGCGAGATATTTCGGCGATATGACAGACACTGCCTATAGAAAAACAATAAAATATATTGTATAATGAATGGTGAAGATTAAGCATAAGTGGAGGCGAGGCACATGAGACGAAAAAGTTTTTATGTAATAATGCTTTGTGTATTAGTGCTTTTTTCCGCTTGTAGGCGCAGTAGTGTAGTACAAAATATAGGTCCGGTGCTTGATAATTACCGATATGAGGAACCTAAAGAGATACATGAGATAGAGTTTTCCTCTACAAGCACTGCGGATTTTTCCGAGTCGCTCGGCTTTGTAATGACAGGCATGCCCGATGGACTGATCCCGGCGGCATATTTTGTGATAGATGATTGGTATGCGCAAATTCAGTTTGGTACAGACAGCACAAACGCAAGGGTGATGCGAGTTGCCCATGCAAAAAACTTTGGGCTTAGAAACACGTTTGACAGCTCACACAGCTTAGAGGCTCGAGAACTCACTATAGACAATATAGCTGTTACCGTGGGTGAAAACTCCGACGGACATACTTTGGTGATATGGGAACGTGGAGAATATCAATATGCTCTACAGTCAAGAGTAGGGCTGGATGATGATACCATAGAAGATGTAGTGGAAAACACCGTTGCTGAAAGTGTATAGCATAAATTTAGTGTGTTTCGCCAGAGCCACATCATTTGAAATGAGCTATAAAATTTGAACTTTTCTTTAAATTTTAAAAAAAGGCTTGTTGTTTTCAAAGAGATTTGATATACTATGAAAAGTTTAGGCTGGTTTTAATTAAATATAAGGAGGCGGAAAGATGCCGTGCACAAAAAATAATAATTTATATTTGCTGCAATCCGGTACATGGCCGCCGTGTGATACTATTTTATTTTTTAACAGTCCGCGTAGTTCCGATTTTTAAAACGGAGCTAACGGGCTGTTTTTTTGTGTTATAAATCAAACCGATAAAAATGAAACATTAACTGCAGATATACACGGGAGGAAAAATGAAACTATTAATACAAGGCTCAAGTGTATTTGACGGAGAGACTTTGAAAAAAGCTGATGTGCTGGTGGAAAATGGTGTGATAGCAGACATAAGCACAAACATCACATGCGACAACGCCGAGGTGATAAACGGCGAAGGTTGTGTGTTATCGCCAGGATTTTGCGACTTGCATGTCCATTTGCGCCAGCCGGGATATGAGCATAAAGAAACTGTAAAAACCGGCACAAAAGCCGCGGCGGCAGGTGGGTTCACCACGATATGCTCCATGCCAAACCTTCTCCCAGTACCCGATAGTAAACAGAACTTGCAAAAACAGCTTTCGGTGATAGAAACAGATGCAGTAGTACAGGTTCTGCCTTATGGTGCGCTGACAAAAGATGAAAAAGGCGAAAACCTTGCAGATATTGAAGACATGGCACCGTTTGTGGCAGGTTTCAGTGACGACGGATTTGGCGTGCAAGACGATATGATGATGGAAAAAGCCATGCAGGAAACAGCCAAAACAGGCAAGTTTGTGGCCGCACACTGTGAGGTGGAAAGTCTACTCCCTAAAAACGGCACTTGCGTACACGACACATCAGACTTTGCAAAGCGGTTTTCATACACGGGACACTCTTCTGAAAGTGAATGGAAAGAGGTACAGCGTGATATAGAACTTGCAAAAAAAACAGGTTGTCGCTTGCATATATGCCACGCTTCCACAAAAGAAACCTTTGCACTGGTGAAAAAAGCAAAAGAAGAGGGCCTTTCAGTAACATGCGAGGCCACTCCACACAATTTAAGTATAAGCTGTGATGATATCACAGAGGACAGCGGTAGATTTAAGATGAACCCGCCGCTACGCACAAAAGAAGATGTGAAAGCGGCACAGAAGGCTTTGCAAGAAGGTGTGATAGACGCCATTGCCACCGACCATGCCCCACACACAGACGACGAAAAAGCAGGCGGGTTTGCAAAAAGTGCAAACGGCGTTGTGGGCCTTGAAACAGCGTTTGCGGTATGCTACACCTATCTTGTGGAAAAAGAAATAATCAGCCTGGACACGCTACTGCCATTACTCACATGCCGCGCAAGACAAATACTGGGCACAGAGCAAAACATAGAAAAAGGCGCGCTGGCAAACCTTGTGCTGATAGACCTTGAAAAAGAAAAAAAGGTTTTACCAAGTGAGTTTTCCACAAAAGGTCGTAGTACCCCGTTCGAAAACGATACCTTACGTGCCTGGCCGATTTTAACTATGTACAATGGTAAGATAGTATATAAATCAGATGAAATAACAAAATAAACAGATAAAATTTTCTCAATAGTGTTTATACGGAGGTTTAAAGTAATGCAACTACAGAAAAAGCTGGTGTTTGAAAACGGTACAGTGGTTCAAGGTACCGGGTTTGGCGCAGATGTACAAAGAGTTTGTGAAGTGGTGTTCAACACTTCAATGGTAGGCTATCAGGAGATTTTTTCCGATCCTTCGTATAAGGAGCAAATGGTGTGCATGACATACCCTCTGATTGGAAACTATGGTCTGGCAGAGGAAGATTACGAGTCGTTGAACCCGGCAATCGGCGGGTTTATTGTAAGAGAATATAACGATTCCTTGGCAAACTTTCGTGCCGCGAAAACATTGTCTGAAACAATGCAAGAACATGGCATCCCGGGCATTGAAGGTGTGGACACCAGGCGCATCACGCGCATGATTCGGGACGAGGGCAGCATGAGGGCGCTGCTATGTGATATCACACTGGCAAACGAGGACGCATTGCAAGTGATAAAACAAACTCCGATACCACAAGACCAAGTGTCGCAGGTAAGTTGTAAAAAGCGGTGGTATGCACGTGCCGCAGGCCAAAGATATAACATAGTGTTGATTGATTGCGGCGTGAAACTAGGCATAGTAGATGACTTGAAAAAAAGACGATGCAATGTAACTGTTTTACCACACACTGCCACGGTAGACGAGGTTATGGCACTGGCACCGGATGGAATAATGCTTTCAAACGGGCCGGGCAACCCGGAAAATGTAAAACATGTGGTAGAACTGGTGAAAAATCTACGAGGCAAACTACCTATCTTTGGCATATGCCTTGGCCATCAGGTGATAGCATTGGCGTGTGGATGTAAAACCTATAAGCTGAAGTTTGGACATAGAGGCGGCAACCACCCTGTAAAAAATCTAAAAACAGGCAAGGTGGAGATGACCAGCCAAAACCATAGCTACGCTGTAGACACAGACAGCGTGAAGGGCACAGGCCTTGAGGTGACACATATAAACTTGCTAGATAATACAGTAGAGGGACTCCAGTGTGTCGACGATCTTATTTTCAGCGTGCAATACCACCCCGAAAGCTGTCCGGGACCGCAAGATTCAGGATACTTATTTGATGTATTTATTAAAAACATTAAAAAGCACAAACTGAAATAAACAGCAGTATAAACAATATTGAGAAAAATAAAAGCAAATAAAGACACATAACTGCTTTGCAAAATCAATACACCCAAAGCAAAGCGTTTAGGAGGAAATATATGCCAAAACGTACAGATATTGAAACTATATTGGTCATAGGCTCAGGTCCGATTGTTATAGGTCAAGCGGCCGAGTTTGACTATTCCGGCACGCAGGCGTGTATGGCTTTAAAAGAAGCAGGATATAAAGTGGTGTTGGTGAACCCAAACCCCGCCACTATTATGACAGACACCGACATAGCCGACAGGGTGTATATGGAGCCCATTACGCTAGAGTTTGTGGCACGCATTATTCGCAGGGAGCGCCCACATGCGATATTGCCTACATTAGGCGGACAAACCGGCCTAAACATGGCGATGCAGCTGGCGGAAAAAGGTGTGCTGAAAGAATGTAACTGTGAGATATTAGGCACAGGGTTTGACTCGATAAGCCAAGCGGAAGACAGGGAACTGTTTAAAGCGTTGTGCCAGCGTATAGGCCAGCCTGCCCTACCCAGTTTTATAGCACATTCTATTGAAGAGGCTATTAAGCATGCACACACCATAGGATATCCGGTGGTGTTGCGTCCGGCGTTTACCTTAGGCGGCACAGGCGGTGGTTTTGCCGAAAACGACGAAGAGATGATGGAAGTAGCCGAAAGTGCACTTCGCTACTCTCCGGTATCGCAGGTGCTGGTAGAAAAATCCATCAAGGGCTATAAAGAGATAGAATACGAAGTAATGCGCGACGCAAACGACACAGCAATCACTGTTTGTAACATGGAAAATTTTGATCCTGTGGGCATACACACGGGCGATTCTATTGTGGTGTGTCCGTCACAAACACTTACAAACAGAGAATACCAGATGCTTCGTGATGCATCGCTTGCCTTGATACGTGCGCTTGGGATTCAAGGCGGATGCAACGTGCAGTTTGCGTTGGACCCATATTCTTTCGATTATTATGTAATAGAGGTAAATCCAAGGGTGTCTCGTTCTTCGGCGCTTGCCAGTAAAGCTAGTGGATACCCTATCGCCAGGGTAAGTGCACTTATTGCAGTGGGATATCATCTTGATGAGATAAAGATGGCAAACACTCCTGCCAGTTTCGAGCCTGCGCTAGATTATGTGGTTACAAAGATAGCAAGGTTCCCGTTTGATAAGTTTGAAAAAGCATCAAAAGAACTAAGCACTCAAATGAAAGCTACCGGCGAAGTAATGGCGGTAGGTCGCACATTTGAAGAAAGCTTGCTGAAAGCTGTACGTTCGCTGGAAGTTGGCCTCACCCATATCCGTATGCCAAAATTTGACGAAATGTCAAGCGCAAAACTATGGGGATATGTGCAAAATCCTACCGACGAGCGAGTATATGCCGTTGCCGAGCTTTTACGCCGTGGAGTAGATCCAATGCGTATTGCCGACGAAAGTGCCATTGATGCATTTTTTATCGGAAAACTGCACGGCATAGTGCGCCTTGAAGACCTTTTGCGCGATCATCCAAACGATGTGGATATACTATATATCGCAAAACGCAGTGGTTTCGCCGACGCTACCATAGCCGGTTTATGGGACACAGACGAATTATCGGTACGCAATTTAAGAATAAAAGAAAAAATTGTGCCGGTATACAAAATGATAGATACTTGCGCGTCGGAATTTGAAAGTTATGTGCCATATTTTTACTCTACATACGAAGACGAAAACGAAAGCATTGTGACAGACAACAAAAAAATCATAGTACTGGGCTCGGGCCCAATTCGTATCGGCCAAGGTGTAGAGTTTGACTACTCCACCGTACACGCTATTTGGGCCATACGCAAAGCGGGATACGAGGCCATTGTAATAAACTCAAACCCTGAAACGGTATCCACCGACTATACCATAAGCGACAAGCTGTATTTCGAGCCACTTACAGTGGAAGACGTTATGGGCATAATAGACCTTGAAAAACCAAACGGTGTCATAGTCACGCTGGGTGGCCAAACAGCCATAAACCTATCTGCAAAACTAAATGCGCTGGATGTGCCCATCATCGGTACAGGCAACGATGCTATCGAACGTGCCGAAAACCGTGACAGCTTTGAAAAACTGATGGGTGAGCTGGATATTCCACAACCTAATGGCAAGGCTGTAACAACCATGGACGCCGGTGTGGCGGTGGCGTCTGATATCGGGTATCCTGTGTTGGTACGACCCAGCTTTGTGTTAGGCGGCCGTGCCATGCAGATAGTATCAGACGAAAAAGGACTGAGACACTACCTCACCGAGGCGGCAATTGCCAGTGAAGATGCGCCGGTTTTGGTGGATAAATATGTAGAGGGTAAAGAACTGGAAGTAGACGCCGTGTGTGACGGCACAGACGTATACATTCCCGGCATCATGGAACACGTGGAACGAACCGGCGTACATAGCGGTGACTCTATCAGCGTTTACCCACCTTTCTCGGTAAGTGAAAAAGTAAAAAATACTATTGTGGAATACACGGTAAAACTGGGTATTGGTATAGGCATAAAAGGCCCGTTTAATATTCAGTTTATTGCCGATGATAATGATGATGTATTTGTAATAGAGGTAAATCCACGCTCGTCACGTACCGTACCGTTTTTGTCAAAGGCCACAGGAATAGACCTTGCCGGAATTGCAGCACGTGTGGCATTGGGCGAAAGCCTGAAAAGCCAGGGAATTGCTACCGGCCTTGCGCCGGAAAAGCCCAGCTGGTACGTAAAAAGTCCTGTGTTCAGCTTTGAAAAGCTACGTGGTGCAGACACATATTTGTCGCCTGAAATGAAAAGCACAGGCGAGGCCATAGGTTACGACAAAACACTGAACCGCGCCATGTACAAATCCTTGAAAGCCGCAGGCCAAAAAGTGGCAAACTACGGCACAGTACTGGTAACGATAGCCAACGGAGATAAACAGCGTGCATTGCCGCTATTACAACGTTTTTACGATCTTGGATTTAACATTGAAGCCACTGAAGGCACAGCGATGTTCTTGCGCGACAAAGGTATCAAAACAAGGATACTGCAAAAAATCAGCGAAGGTAGCGATGATATTATTCAAAGCCTGCGCACAAGAAATGTGGCGTACGTGATAAACACCCAAACACCGGGTAGCGAAAACAACCGTAAAGACGGATTCATGATTCGTCGCAGTGCGGTGGAAAACAGCGTTACTATTTTCACCAGCCTTGACACAGTTAGTGTTTTACTGGATGTGCTGGAAGATATCACGATGGGTATACACACCATAGACGGCGTAGACTAAGCGAGATATAATATCATCATAAACAACAAGAAAGTGAGGGGAAAATATTGGCAGAAAACGCTATATATATAGTGGAATCAAATGCAAATATTGCAAAAGATGTCTTAAAAATGCGACTTTTGGGCCCTACTGAAAGCTTGGTGAATCCGGGACAATTTATAAATATACAGTTGCCGGGCCTTTATTTGCGCCGCCCGATTTCAGTAGCTGACTGGGGCGACGGATGGCTTGATATTGTATATAAGGTGGTGGGCAGAGGCACTGCCAAGTTAAGCCGCTTTGCCAAAGGCACAGAGCTGGATGTTTTGTGCGGCCTGGGCAACGGGTTTTGCACCGACAAGGCCGAGGGAAAAACAGTGGCTTTGATAGGCGGCGGTGTGGGCACTCCCCCACTTTATGGTTTGGCCAAGGCGCTGATAAAACAAGGTAATGTCCCGACAGTTGTTTTGGGCTTTGCCGGTAAAGATGATGTGTTTTTCGAAAAAGAGCTTACTGAGCTGGGATGCAAGGTGATGGTATCCACCGAAGACGGTAGCTGTGGCCATAAAGGTTTTTGCACCGAGGTGCTGGCCGGCTGTGATTTTGATTATTACTACACCTGTGGTCCCGAGCCTATGCTGAAAGCAGTGCACAAGCTATGTACAGAAAAAGGCATAAGCGGCCAGTTAAGCTTTGAAGAGCGCATGGGCTGTGGGTTTGGTGCATGCATGGGTTGCAGCTGTCAGACACAACTGGGCGCAAAACGTGTGTGTGTTGACGGCCCGGTTTTCAGTAGCGAGGAGGTGACGTTTGCATGAGTGAGCAAAAAAACCTTATCGGAACAGAGATGGATTTGTGCGGAATACGCCTAAAAAACCCGGTGATAACGGCCAGTGGCACGTTTGGATATGGGTACGAGATGGCCGATTGGTTTGACATTAACATGCTGGGTGGCATCAGTTTAAAAGGAACTACATGGGAGCCACGTTTTGGCAACCCTACCCCACGCATTGCCGAGTGTGTATCGGGTATGCTAAATGCTGTAGGCCTGCAAAATCCCGGCGTGCAAGCTGTGATAGACACCGAACTTGTGAAACTAAGAGAAAAGTATAATGGCGTAGCTATTGCAAACATTAGTGGGTTTTCTATAGAAGAATATGTGAAAGTAACTGAAAAATTTGCTGCTGACGACAGGATAGATATACTGGAAATAAATATATCTTGCCCGAATGTAAAGCATGGCGGCATGGCGTTTGGCACGGATGCTACGTGTGCGGCCGAGGTGGTGCGTGCCCTAAGAGGTAGGGTGAAAAAACCTATGCTGATAAAGCTTAGCCCTAACGTTACTAGCATTACAGACATTGCCAAGGCGTGCCAGGCCGAGGGCGCAGACGGGCTGGTGGTAGCAAATACGCTGCTAGGCATGCGCATAGACCCACGTACAGGCAAACCCATTGTATCCACAGGCATGTGTGGCTTTAGCGGCCCTGCGGTAAAACCGGTGGCGTTGCGCATGGTGTACGAGGTTTGTGGTGCGGTGGATATTCCCGTGGTGGGCGTGGGCGGTATAGCCGATGTAGACGATGTGCTTGAGTATATTTCAGCAGGCGCTACTGCGGTACAGGTAGGTAGCCAAACACTGGTAGACCCCACTGCATGCAAAACTATTATTGAAATGATGCCGAGGGTTATGGCAGCATATAATATTGAAAATTTATCCGATATAAAAGGGAGGGCACACAAAAGATGAGAAAAGATGTAATTGTAGCATGCGACTTTGCAAATAATGCTGAAATGACAGCATTTCTTGACCGTTTCACAGATGAAAAACCGTTTTTAAAAATTGGCATGGAGCTGTTTTACGGCGAGGGCCCAAACATGGTACGTGAGATGAAAGACAGGGGTCATCCTATTTTTCTTGACCTGAAACTACACGACATTCCAACCACGGTACATAAAGCTATGAAAAACCTCGCGTTGCTGGGTGTCGACATGACAAACCTACATGCCGCAGGCGGAAGCGTAATGATGAAAGCGGCGCTGGAAGGCCTTGAAGACGGCGCAAAAGGAAATGCACGTGCACGGCTGATTGCTGTAACCCAGCTTACCAGCACAAACGAAGAGATGATGCACAAAGAACTGCTTATCCAAGGCAAAGTAGACGAGGTGGTGGCATCTTACGCCGCAAATGCACAGGCATCCGGGTTAGACGGCGTGGTGTGTAGTCCGTTGGAAGTAACGGTGGTAAAAGAGCAGTGTGGTCCGGAATTTGTATGCGTAACACCGGGAATTCGCCCGCTAAGCAGTAGCGTAGACGACCAAAAACGTATCACCACGCCGGCCGACGCCGCAAAACTGGGTAGTGATTATATTGTGGTAGGTCGTCCCATCACAGCCGCCGCAGACCCTGTGCTGGCTTATCGTAACATTTTAGCCGACTTTGTGGGTGGCTGAAGATAGCATTATTTTGTAAAAGATATAAATAATAGTATAGAGGTGTGTTATGAGCGATATAGCTAAAACAATTGCAAAAGATTTATTGAGCATCAATGCCGTTTTCCTGCGGCCAAATGATCCGTTTACGTGGGCGTCAGGAATAAAAAGTCCTATTTACTGCGACAACAGGCTCACTTTGTCTTATCCTACCGTGAGAGGCCATGTAGAGGAAGGCCTTGCCGATATCATCCGCACAAAATATGCGGACTGTGACGTGGTGGTGGGCACAGCCACCGCAGGCATTGCACACGCCGCTTTGGTGGCAGATATTCTAGGCCTGCCCATGTGTTATGTGCGTGCATCTGCCAAAGACCACGGCCGTGGAAACCAAGTTGAAGGAAAGGTAGAGTCTGGCCAAAAAGTGGTGGTGGTAGAAGACCTCATATCCACAGCAGGCAGTGTTATTGACGTGGTAGACATCTTACGTGAATGTGGCTGCACAGTGCAGGGCATCGTCTCTATCTTCACGTATGAAATGCAAGTTGGGCTGGACAGGCTGGCCGCGGCAAACATTCAAAACACCTCGCTTTCCTGCTACAGTGCGTTGATAGAAGCCGCCCTTGAAGAACAATATATAAAAGAAGAAGATGTTAAAAAACTGCAAGCCTTCCAAAAAAATCCAAAAGATCCTGCATGGATGGAGCTGTAAATTTCATTGTTTATACTTTTTGCTCATAAGAAATGTTTGCACAAAATATGAATATATTCACATAACATGCGCCAAAAAATGCAATTAAAATGCAAAAATGTGTATATTTTAACAGTGGATGTGAAGGGGATCGACTCTTCAAAAGTAAATATTTCTTAAAAATAAGAATAAATATTCACAAAAAGCTTGATTTTATACAAAAATCATGTATAATAATACCAAGACGCAAAAATATACAATGAACCTATGGTTGCTTAGGAGGATATTATGGCAGCGAAAAAACAAATCAAAAAAGTGGTACTGGCCTATTCAGGTGGGCTGGATACATCTATTATTATACCGTGGCTGAAAGAAAACTATGACGGTTGCGAAGTTATCGCCATGGCGGCCGACGTAGGCCAAAAAAGCGAGCTTGAGGGACTGGAAGAAAAAGCCATCAACACTGGCGCGTCCAAGCTGTATATAATGGATATCAAAAAAGAACTGGTGGAAGACTTCATATGGCCCACATTAAAGGCCGGTGCAAAATATGAAGGATATTTGCTAGGCACCAGCTTTGCCCGGCCACCAATTGCCAAGGCGCTTGTAGAAATTGCCGAAAAAGAAGGCGCAGATGCCATTTGTCACGGTGCTACCGGCAAAGGCAACGATCAGGTGCGGTTCGAGCTGACAGTGAAAGCGCTGGCACCACATTTAGCAGTGATTGCACCTTGGCGGGAATGGGACATCCAAAGCCGTGAAGAGGCCATTGCTTACGCCGAGGAAAGAAACATCCCGCTAAAAATGTCTAAAGACACAAGCTATTCACGGGACAAAAACCTATGGCATTTATCACACGAGGGCTTAGAGCTTGAAGATCCAGCAAACGAGCCGTTGTACGACAAAATGTTGCAGTTGGGCGTAACACCTGAAAACGCACCGAACGAGCCCACATATATCAGCTTAGACTTTGAGCAAGGTGTGCCGGTTTCGTTGAATGGTCAGAAAATGGACGGTGTAGAGATTATTGAAGCTTTGAATGATTTAGGCGGTAAAAACGGTATCGGTATTTTAGACATCGTAGAAAATCGTCTGGTAGGCATGAAAAGCCGTGGCGTATACGAAACACCGGGCGGTAGCATCTTATACCATGCACATGAAGTGCTGGAGCGTATTTGCCTGGATAAAGATACTTCACACTTCAAGCAATCTGTGGCACAAAAAATGGCAGATTTGGTATACAACGGCCAGTGGTACACACCGCTTCGTGAAGCGATTGATGCTTTTGTAGACACTACTCAAGAGCGAGTAAGCGGCACAGTAAAACTGAAACTTTATAAAGGCAATATCATAAACGCAGGCGTTACCAGCCCATACAGCCTGTATGACGATGACGTGGCCAGCTTTGCCACAGGCGATCGATATAACCATGCTGACGCAGAAGGTTTTATCAACTTGTTTGGCCTACCCATTAAGGTGAAAGCAGAACTGGACGCAAAACGAAAAAACCAAAAATAAGCATTATTTATTTCATAGAAAAGTCCGATACCAGAAGGTATCGGCTTTTTTTATGCTTAAAACTATTGTATGCGTAACAGGGTTAATTTTTCGAAAATTCGGCCGATATAATAGATACAGGGAAGGAAAATAGTGCAATAAAACTCATCATGATAGTTTAATAGCAAGGGAGTGCTACATCATGAATATTTACATTGCACCCATTACAAATGCAACAAAAAGAAAAAGTGAGACAACACGTTCAAAAGAAAAAGATTCAAAAGATCAAAACCTTTTCCAAGAAGTATTACAAAATGCAAGCGTAAAAAGTAATACACAAAAAAATCAAGATGGGTTTAGCAAGAACGTATCGAGTGGTATTTATCCTTCCCAAACCGACGTGAGCATGGTACAAAAGCGTATATATCAAGTGAATGAAGAACTCATGGGATTATTACGTTAATATGCAGAAAATCGGTATGACATAAAATAAAAACAGCAGTGTATAATGCACTGCTGTTTTTATTTAGTTATATTTCACGTGGAAAGTTAAGAGATATACACGTGCCTTTATTTAAAGTGCTGTCGATGCTAATGGTAGCGTTGTGAAGTTGAGCGCCGTGCTTTACAATGGAAAGTCCCAGCCCGGAGCCTGCCGTGTTTTTGTCGCGACTTTCGTCCACACGATAAAACCGCTCAAAAATACGCTCGCGGTTACCGGGAGCGATCCCCACTCCGGTGTCGGTCACTGATAGCACCACACCATCAGTGCTTTCATGGACAGATATGGTAACACTACCACCGTCCACGTTATAGCGAATAGCATTATCGCAAAGGTTATATACAATTTCGTTTAGAATCTGCGAAATGGCCGGTATTGTGATGGAAACAACGTCTTTACACAATGTAACATTACGTTTTGCAGCCACCGGCTCAAGCCTTGTTATCACTTTATCGATGATAAGGGAGATATCCACTTCTTCCATCTGCGAGGATGTTTGATTTTCGTCCATCTCCGATAGCTTTATGATATCTTGCACTAATAGCATCAGCCGCTGTGCTTCATCGTAGATATTCCCGGCAAAATTTTGGATATCATCTTCATGCACCATTCCGTTTTTGATGATTTCTGCAAACCCGGATATAGACGTAAGCGGTGTTTTAAGCTCATGAGACACGTTTGCGCTAAATTCCCTGCGCAATACTTCACGCTTTTCTCGTTCAGTCACATCAAAAAGTATCAGCACGATACCAACTATTTCCTCAGACTGAAAGACAGGATTTGCAAACAATTGACATATTTTATCACCAAGTTGCACGTTTTCTTCGCAATGTTTACCTTGTGAGGCTGACTCAAGACAGTTTCGGAAAGGTGCGCTTCGGTTAACTTCAAGTACATTTTGGTGCAGTTTAAAATGTGACACATCCATAAGATGCAAAGCGCCTTGGTTATACGAGATTATGTTAGCTTGAGCGTCCAACACCAAGAGGCCTTCTTGTATGTTTGAAATGATGGTATCAAACTCTTGTTGCCTACGGTTTAGTTCGGCCAGACGATTTTGCAAATGCTTTTTTTGGCTTGAGATATGTTGAGATAGAGGATCCAGCTCCTCATATTTGACAAGAGTTTTAGGCTCTGCAAAATCAATTTGATTCAGCGAATTGGTGATGTGGTTTGCGGTATGTCGTGCCAACAAAGAAGAAAACGCAATCCCAAAAAGAAAGGTGATAAAAATAAAAGGAAAAAGACCTAATAAAAGGGATGGGATGCTTTCGGTCACCATGGAAAACAAAAGGATATTTGTGTCGGCTAAAGATATAGCATAATAAACGGTGGCCGAAGACAAATTCTGCTGTACATTAAATCCACGACCAAAAGAAACAGCTTGCTGCACTGCGGTATGATGAAGATAATTTTCGGTATCACCACCTTGCTCGGCGTGGGTATCAAATATTGCCTCGCCGTCACCGGAAATACAAATAATACGACTTTGCACCGGGACATCAGGATCGTTTAAATAGTCTAGGCCTTCTTCGTCTACACGTGAGGATATAACATCTGCTTCAAGGCGAAGCTCGTCTTCAAGTGTTGATATATTAAAAGAATGCCACACACCCAAAAAAAGGGTGGTAGCCAGTAATATCACACAAGTGACCACTATGAATGTAGAATAAAAAATGCGTTTTGTCACGGTTTCATCCCTATTTTATATCCAATACCACGGATGGTTTCAATATAGTTACCGCCTTCACCCAGCTTTTGGCGCAAAGTACGTATATGCACATCCACCGTTCGGCTTTCGCCGTCAAATCCGTATCCCCAAATAAGATCAAGTAACTGGTCACGATTCATCACATTACCTCTATTTTCCAAAAGGCAACACAAAAGCTCAAACTCTTTCAGAGTCAGTGAAACAGCTTCACCATTCACATACACTTCATGACGCAGACGGCTAAGTTGTAAGCTACCAATGGTAAACTCAAAGTCGTCGTCCTTGGTATCAGTCCGCCTTAGTAAAGCACGCACCCTG
The DNA here is from genome assembly GCA_964370165.1 of uncultured Oscillospiraceae bacterium. Classification (GTDB taxonomy): domain Bacteria; phylum Bacillota; class Clostridia; order Oscillospirales; family Ruminococcaceae; genus JAAYCI01. Next base: position 34,042 of record CAYJIG010000003.1, on the reverse strand, counting down.
GCAAGCAGTTCCATCATGCCAAAAGGCTTGGCCAAATAATCATCTGCGCCGCTGTCTAGACCCATAACCTTGTCATATTCGCTACCCATCGCGGTTAGCATCAAAACAGGTATACGATGCGTTTTAGGGTTTTTGCGAAGCTTTCTTAAAATGCTAAGCCCATCTTCAACAGGAAGCATAATATCAAGCAAAATAAGCTGAGGCACATTTTCTTCCAACGCTTGCCAAAAAGAGACAGGCTCGGCGAAACCCTGCGCATCAAATCCGGCATTTTTCAGCGTATACGCAACCAGCTCACGTATATTATTATCGTCTTCCACCAAATAAATCATTAAAGACCTCCTTGGCTACTGTCACCACATGATAAATATTATCTCATATTTCACCAAGAGATTGCAACACGGCTTCATTTTTATGAACACCTGTGATGGAATACTCCACCCATTCGGCAATGTTGGTAGCGTGATCTCCTATACGTTCAAGATACTTTGTGATCATCAATAAGTCAAGACAAAACTCGCCACTTTCTTTACCGCTTTGGATGGTAGAAATCAGCTCAGCTTTGATTTCATCAAACAAATTATCAACCACGTCATCGCAAGCGATAACATGACGAGCCAGCTCCAAGTCGGAGTTTACGTAAGAGTCCACACTTTGGGTCACCATTTTAGCGGTGGCATCGGCCATGTCACGCAAATGAACTTCACATGTAGCGGAATCATAATGAACATATTTTGAAATATCGGCGATATCGGCCGCTTGATCACCTATGCGCTCCATATCAGATATCATTTTAAGCGCCGAAGAAATATATCGCAAATCTCTGGCCACAGGTTGCTGCTGCATAAAAAGGCGCATGCATAAAGATTCTATTTCACGCTCTTTTTTATCAATAGCTTTTTCACGTTCTCTGGTAATGTCTGCGGCGTTATCATCGTTTTCAAGCAACGCCTTTAGGGCATATTGGATGGCTTCTTCACAAAGGCCACCTAGTTTAATCAGTTCCACATTCAGCTGGTTTAGCTGGGCATCAAATCTACTTCTTGGCATTATTAACCGAACCTCCCTGTAATATATGCTTCTGTGCGTTTATCGGTAGGCATAGAGAAAATGGCCTCGGTTTTACCATATTCAACCACTTCACCCATAAGGAAAAACGCAGTGTTATCGGAAATACGTGCGGCTTGTTGCATGTTATGAGTAACAATAACTATAGTATAATCTTTTTTCAGCTCTAATGTAAGCTCTTCAATACGTGAGGTAGAAATAGGATCAAGCGCACTGGTGGGCTCGTCCATCAGCAATACTTCAGGCTCTACCGCAAGTGCTCTGGCGATGCAAAGACGCTGTTGCTGGCCACCACTCATACCCAGCGCATTCTTTTTCAGGCGATCTTTCACCTCGTCCCAAATAGCGGCATCACGCAAAGCTTTTTCCACAATTTCATCCAGCAAAGCTTTAGAGCGAACACCATGGGTACGTGGGCCGTAAGCCACATTGTCGTAGATGCTCATGGGAAAAGGATTTGGCTTTTGAAACACCATGCCGGTTTTTTTACGCAAAGCATTTGGGTCCATTTGGCCGTAAATATCCTCACCATCTATGATGAAACGGCCGGTGATTGTGCATCCCGACACCAAATCGTTCATACGATTCAGGCTTTTTAGTAATGTAGTTTTACCGCACCCTGAAGGCCCGATAAAAGCGGTGATTTCCTTTTCAGGAATTTGCAAGTTGATATTTTTAAGTGCTTGAAAATCACCGTAAAATAAGTTGGCGTTCTCTATTTCAAATTTCATAAACAATAGTTCCCTTCATACTAAGAATCTTCATTGCCATGCATAAGTTTTTTGGCGATCAAGGTAGATGTGCCGTTAATAGCCAAAATAATGATAAGCAAAATAGCGGCTGTGGCGTAAGTTTGGTCTATATAGTGTCCTTCACTTGATAGCATATACATGTGCACCGATAAAGTACGTCCACCGGTGGTCATGATATTAGTAGCCATGTTTGTGGTACTTCCTGAAGTGTAAATCAAGGCGGCAGTCTCGCCCACAATGCGTCCGATAGCCAAGATGATACCTGAGATAATACCGTTTGCTGCACTGGGCAGCACCACTAAAAACACAGTACGAAGTCGCGCCGCACCAAGGCAAAAGCTAGCCTCGCGATAACTGCTTGGAACGGCCTTCAAAGCTTCTTCTGTAGAGCGAATGATAAGCGGTAATATCATGATAGAAATCGTCAAAATACCACTTAGCAAGCTGTAGCTAAGCCCTAAGAATGTAACAAAGAATATACTGCCGAACAAGCCGTAAATAATGGATGGAATTCCGGACAACGTCTCGGTGGTAAGTCGAATGATTTCCACAAACTTGTTGCCGTCTTTGGCATATTCTACTAGGTAAATAGCGGTGAATATGCCAAACACACAAGATATGCTTAAAGCAATTGCCACCATCAAAACGGTATTAAAGACAGCAAACACCAAGGACACATTATCAGAGTTATAAGTTACATCAAATAAAGAAGGAGCACCGCTAACAAGCTTTTCCACTTCCACAATAATTTGAGGAACACCCATAACCAAAATGTACGCAATAATAGAAAAGATAGCGACAATAGTTACAAAAGCGGCGAGATACACCACAAGCTTCATGGGATGAAAACGTCTGGTGCGAACTTGCATAATAGGTTTTTTTGTGCCTGTAGTTTTATTAGGTAAACTGATAGTTTTCATTAGGTGTTCATCGCCTTTCTTTTGATTAGTGAAAAGCTGATATTGATAATAAGGATAAATACAAACAAAACAACGCCGGTGGCCACAAGAGCATCTTCATGCAAGCCTTGGGCGTATTTCATTTCCATAACAACATTAGCTGTCAATGTGCGAATACCTTCCAAGATATTGGCGGTAAGTCTAGGCTGGTTGCCGGCAATCATTATAACGGCCATGGTCTCGCCGATAGCACGGCCTATGCCCAAAACAACCGAGGCAAATATGCCGGATTTCGCCGCAGGAAGCACCACACGGAATATGCCTTGTTCATGCATAGCGCCCAACGCACGTGCGCCTTCATAGTAAGCGGCAGGCACAGCACGGATGGCCGATTCGCTCAAGTTGATGATAGTCGGCAAAATCATAATCGCCAAAAGCAAGCTGGCCGTGAAAATGCTGTTGCCGGTACCGCCGATATTGTTGCGAATAAATGGCACCATTACCGTCATGCCAAAAAAACCGTAGATGATAGAGGGTATGCCTGCCATCAGGTTTATGGCGGGCTTTAAATATTTATATAGCTTGGGACCACAGTATTTTGTAACAAAAACAGCGGTCAACACCCCTATAGGCACACCGATGATAACAGCACCTGCCGTGATATAGATACTACCTACAATCATGGGGAATATCCCGTAAAGACCATTGGAAGGAGCCCATTTTGTGCCAAACAAAAAGTCAAAAAGTCCGATTTCGGCCATGGCAGGTACACCACTGGCCAACAGGAATATGCAGATAACTAAAACCGATAACACGGAAACAGTTGCCGCAAGTAAAAACAAAAATCCAAAAAATTTCTCTTTCATAGCTCACCTTATCTAAAGTTTTGTCACAAAACCTATTATTTTTACATACTAGGCATCATGATATAAAAACCATACTTCTTCGGCAAAAAATCACATTGTAAAAAACACTTATGTGCTTTTTACAATGTGCTTGTATCATTTACTTGTGATGTGTGTAATTAGCCAAGTGCGTTAAAGTCTGTGGTAGCTTCGGTGTACACATCTTTGATTTGAGCAAGAGTGATGTTTTCCAAAGAGTTTTCAAGATTTACTATCAGTGCGATACCATCTTGAGCAATCACAGTACCATCAAGAACTTCTTGCTCTTCAGCTTTCAGCTCTCTGCTGGCCATGCCGATATCGAATGTGCCTTCTTGAGCGCCTGTCATGCCGCCTGTGGAACCGATACCTTCAATGTTAATGGTAACATTTGGGTTGATAGCGTTGTAAGCTTCTTTGAGTTTCTCCATCAGAGGATACACAGATGTGGAACCGCCAACCATGATTTCGCCTTCGGGATTGGTAGATGTGAAAGCTTCGCCTTCTACTACAGAGATAAATCCTTCTTCGTCGGCAATAGCTTGACCTTCAGCGCTCATGATAAAGTTGATGAAGTCTTGTGTAGCATCAGACAGTTCAGCGCCTTTAAGGGTAGCGATGTTGAAAGGTCTTGCAACTGCATAAGAGCCGTCTTTAACATTGTCGTTTGTGGCTTCCACGCCGTCCACGCTCAAAGCTTTAACAGTGTCGTTCAAAGAGCCTAAAGATACATAACCGATAGCGCCGGGATCGTTTGCAACAGCTGTCAGTACTTTGCCTGTGCCGTCGTGTACGATGGCGTTTACGGTGGTGTTGTCGATGTCGTCTTCCATTACGCCGGTGATTTCAACAAAAGCGCCTCTGGTGCCGGAACCGTCTTCACGAGTGATTACGGTGATTGGTGCGGCTTCGCCTTCTGCAGGTGCTGTAGAGCCTGCTGTGGAGCCTGCTGTAGATGTTGCTTCCTCAGTAGCGCCGCAACCGGCCAAAACAAAGCTCATCATCAAAAGTAGAGCCAAAATAATACTTAAGTTCTTTTTCATTGTCGTATGTCTCCTTCACATATCGCATTGTTTTTATTTTTTTCGTGCTACTAGGGAGTATAAATTTTCTATGTTAAATCAAAAAGCATGTAAATGTTAAATCTGCGTAAAATAAGAATTTTGATTCAAAAATAGGCGACAATATGTAGTAAATACTTTATAGGCTTGTAAAATGTCAAGCCTATAGTAAAATATATCAATACAATAAATATCATTGTGTTTTTAGGCGATAGTTGGTATGATAATAAAATGATACAAGGTTTAAATTCAGAGTTCTAGGAGGATGTACATGTCGATTATTGAAATAAAGAATTTCACTAAAAAATATGGTAACTTTACAGCAGTGAAAAACCTAAACCTTAGCGTCCCCAAAGGCGAAGTTGTAGGCTTTGTGGGGAAAAATGGTGCCGGAAAAAGCACTACTATCCGTAGCATCATGGACATAATTCATCCCACTGAAGGCAGTATCACCGTGTGTGGGCTGGACAGTGTCAAGCACACAAAAGAGATTAAAAAGAAAGTAAGCTATATTCCGGGTGAGTCCAGCTTTTATGAGAATGTCACGGTGGGTAAGCTGCTTGAGTTTGCCATGCAGTTCACCGATACATCAAAAGAAGAAATGAGCCAGCTGGCAGAGTATTTCGAGCTGGACACATCAAAAGTAATATCCGAGCTAAGCCTTGGCAACAGGAAAAAAGTATCGCTGGTGCAGGGTCTGTTGAAAAAGTCAGAGCTGATGATACTGGACGAGCCCACAAGCGGCTTAGACCCACTGATGCAAAACAAGTTTTTCGAGCTACTTTTAAAAGAGAAAGAAAAAGGTAAAACAATATTCCTATCAAGCCACAACCTAAGCGAGGTGGAAAAATATTGTGATAAAGTAGCCATTATTAAAGATGGTGTTTTAGTAGATTATTTCGACATGAGCGAAGTTAAAATAAAACACAAGCAAACAGTTTCATATAAAACCAAAGATGGCAAAAGTGAAATGTTTGAGATCGATAGCGACATAAACGATTTGGTAGCACAGCTACATACCTTGGATTTGGAATGGCTTGAAATCAAAACAAAAACAGTAGAAGACGAGTTTATAGAATACTACGAGGAGGATAAACAGTCATGAAAAACATTGACTTTAAAAATATATTGAAACTGTGTAGGTTCAATTTATTTACTTCTCGGAAAGCCATCATAGGCTGGAGCATCGCCATCACAAGCATCATGACACTATACATGATTTTGTTTCCTTCGGTGAAAGATATGGGCCAGCTAAAGCTGGACAACATGCCACAAGAACTTCTTCAGTTTGTGGGTATGGAGCAAATGAGTGATTTGTCAAACTTCACCACATATTACGGCATGATATTTGCCCTTGTGTTAGTGGCGATATCCATATTTTCGGCCACATTCGCCGCCGGACTGATAACAAAAGAAGAAAAGACAAAATCCATAGAGTTTTTAAGTGCACTGGCTGTAAGCAGGCAAGAAATTTACATCTCAAAATATTTCACCGCAACCATAGCGGCGGGAATAGTTCTTACATGTGCAGTATGCTCAACCATTGTTTGCGGCATGATAAACGGTGGCGACACATTCGAAATAATGGACATAATAGCCTCGGCCAAAACAACCAGTTTCACCGCCTTGTTTTTTGGTGCAGTAGCCTTGTTCTTGGCATCAATCAGCAGTAAAACAGGCTCAGGCGCAGTGGCCAGTTCTGTGATAATCGTAAGCTATATGCTGGGATATTTAGGCGAACTACTAGGTGAAGACGCAGAGTTTTTGCTGTATTTCTCACCTTTTATATCATTCAGCGTGGAAAACGCCATAGAGATGGACGATAAATTTATCGGTACGCTAGCTGTGTATGTAGCCATATACGTAGCCGTGCTGGTGATAGGATGTATTGCATATAAAAAGAGAGACTTAAAAGTATAGCTCAGGCTACAGATAAAGCACCTCTTTCGGCGTCATCTGCAAAATGCCTGCGAGGTTACATACAAACAGTATGCGCCCTCTGGTCATTTTTTGTTTCCTTGAAATAGGCACTTTCTCTTTGCCTGACGCTCAGGCTACAGATAAAGCACCTCTTTCGGCGTCATCTGCAAAATGCCTGCGAGGTTACATACAAACAGTATGCGCCCTCTGGTCATTTTTTGTTTCCTTGAAATAGATACTTTCTCTTTGCCTGACGTTCAGGCTACAGATAAAGCACCTCTTTCGGCGTCATCTGCATTAGCATCAAAAAAGGCAAAAACGACTTTAGTCGTTTTTGCCTTTTAAAGTTGTTAAGATTATAAAATGGACCTACATTCCATATAATAGCGTTTGTCTTTTGCGTGTCCCATAGAAAATGTCTTTTTAGGTAGCACACCGCCCAAAGCAACACCTCGGAATATGTCATCTTTAGCAAACGGTGGCATAAGTAGTCCCACAGCTTTTTGTTCTGACACCAGTGCGCTCACACTGTCATCACCATGCACGTAATCAACATACATCTCGGGGTTTTCCGCAGCGCATAGTTCTAAAAACGCATCCACACTTCCCACCACCAAAGGCTCTTTTGCGTCGATCAAATATACGTCTTCTGTCATGTTTTCGCCATACACTAATGAAAAATGCTGGCCACCTTCAATATTTGATACAGTGATTCCGTGGTTTTTGGCATATTTTGAAAGAGCATTTTTTACAGCATCAGGACCCACGCCAAACACCACCCTGTGGATAGGCTCCACATTAATGGCATCACTTTGGATATTTTCAAGCTCAACAAGGCAATACCTTGCAGGATGATTTTCAAGCTCTTTTTGTGAAAGCGTGCTTTTTGTTTCTTCCCATAGGGCTTTTGCGGTTGCAAGGCTGTGGTTACCATCCCCTACTGCTAAAGAAAAAGGCGTGGTTTTGCCTTTTGCGGCCGGATACTTTTGATAAAATTCATTTTCATCTTCAAGCGCAGATAAAGCATTTGATATGGCGTCTATGTCTTTTTTATCAGTCACAGCCCAAGCGCGAGCACTGCCACCGCCAAGCATGAGTGACACATCATATAATGGCAAAAGTGTATTTTTTTTCTCGGCCAAAGGCTCTATCACCGTTTTTTTAGCGTCGTCCACCAATAGTAAAATATGCGGGCTTTCCAGTTTCGCACCACGACGAACAGCAAGACGTGGCGGGATACGTTCCTCAACGGTGTTTTCAGACGGCCTTATTTTTGGATGCGTGCCTTTTTCATAAGCGTATTCTTCAAGATCCACCATTCCAACAAGTCCCTGCCGAGTACCGGAAGATGTTTCTCGCTCGATATAAACAAACCCATTAAAAGAAGTGGTTAAAATAGTATCGTGGTATGTAAGCATACTTGAGTGAATATCAGAAATACGACTTTGCACGTTTTCCTCTTCCAAATACACTTCGGGCAAAATCATGTGCAACGTACTGGGTGCATCGCCAACCAGACTTTCTGCGTCGTGCCAATACAAAGGCTCGCTGGTGAATTGATCGCAGGCAATCACGGCCCATTTTTCTAAATCCACACCTTTTTTTGGAAGTAAAATATTAGCAGCTAAAAACATATACATTCCTCGTTTAGGTTTAAATTGCCACCCTGTGGCCGGTTAGTGCGTATATAGCAAGTGATAAAATTCCGATATAAAGCAATTTTATAGGCAAACCACGGAAGGTTTCAGGCACATTACTGTTTTTCATTTTATGCTCGCCTTCGCTTACCAGCAATACAGCAAGGGAATAGCCGATACCACTGCCAAGGGCGAAGCCCATGGTTTGCAAAAAGTCATAGTTTTGGCTAGAGGTAATCAAGATAGGCCCAAGAATAGCATTGTTTAGGCACACCATGGGTAAAATATCCAGCCATTCTTCCTTGTTGTATGGGCGAAAAACAAGAACAATCAACGCCATCACCAAAAGTGCAATCAAAGCACATACCACAAAAGCAAGCGGAGTCACATAGTCTCTGTACCAGTGCTGGGGCTCGGCCAACAGTTGTTGTGCAAAAAAACCAAGCGGGGCACTGATGAGATTACCGATACATAAAAGCCCACAGAATATCATGCTATTTGTGGCAGAATCACTGACAAGATGAATGAGACGTGAAACACCAAATCCACGAGTGAAAACAGCATTTTGAACGAAAATAGCAATTACTGCATACGCAAAAAATGTAGCTAAATTTTGTAAAACGATACTCATGATATCTGTCTCACCCCCATAAGAATATTTTTCTTAAAGGCTTTCACAAGTCCTCGCCATAAAGCAACTAAAAAGGCTAATAAAATAAATCCGCCTGCAGGTGAAGTAGCCATAGGAAGTAAGCTACCTTGGTATATTTCTACACCATACAGTGTTCCAAGCGCTAAAAGTTCTCTTAGGCCTGCTGTTAAAAACAGTACCAGGCAGAATCCGATAGTTGTGATGATACCTTTTTTAAACGATGTGATAATTCTCTCACTTGCTGGGCTGGCATATCTTTTTATAATCAGTGGCTCCAGCACCATAAGAGGCAGATAAATACCGACATTTTGCAGATTGTTGCCAAATATGTTTTCCATTAGCATTGCCACCCCGATATATACCAAGCCAGACACAAGTGCATACACAGGCCCACGAAGATGCTTACCGATGCGCTGACCGATAAAAGTAGCTATTATACGGGTAGGCGTGAGCAACAACGCCATACCCACTGCCAACATCCACGCATTTTGCAGGTTGGTAGCAGGAATAACCACTAACGCTAGACCAAGGCCTTGCATAATCACGGGGTTATTTAAGAAAATACGATCGCGACGTGACAGCCTATCCATATTTTCAGCTAAAAAAATTATACGGTTTTCTCTCATTTAGGCGCCACCTCCATTCTCTTTTCTTTCCGGCGAGCCTGCAGGTGATCAACAGCACGATCGAAGTATCCCGAAAAAGCATTGACAAGCAAGAACCCAAAACAAACGCCCAGCTCATAAATGCCAAAGTATCTAAACAGCATGGTAGCTAGACCAAGAAAAATACCATACAATATTTGCGATGTCCAGTTTTTAGGCATAGTGCCAACTTCTGAGGCAAGAAAAACCGCCGCAAAAATAATAGCACCGGAAAACAGCTCAAACTTTACAACCTGTAGGCGCACCCAAATATCCTCTGGCCATGTGGCAAACGATATTTCCGTATAACGAGGAAAAATAAACGCAATCACAGCCACAGTGCCAAGGAAAAACAAAGGAGCCCATAACTCCATACGTTTTCTCAAAAGTAAATATACCGCGCATGCTAAGATTACTAAAGAGCAACCCACGCCCATAGGCCCGGCATAATTACCGAGTAACAAGTTCCATAGATCTATGTTTGGCAGGCCGCCGTTACGCAAAGTCAAAGATGGGCCCTGAACCAGTTCAACGCCTTCAAATGACCACATTGACAGCAGTCTTTCAAACGATGGAAACGGCCTGGAAAGCCACCCGGACGGTGCAGGGTAGCTTAATATTTCTTGTGGCCAGCTGACAGCCGCCACACAAAACCCGACAGCCGCCGGATTAAAAGGATAGCTGCCGTATCCGCCAAAAGCTTCCTTGCCTACCAATACAGCTATCAGTACCGCCACCACAACTATAATAAATCTCACGTTGGCAGGCATCATAAGCACCAATACCAGCGCAATACTAATTGAAGAAATTTCGCTGCTGTCATGAGGGCGGCCGCGTAGCACAGATGAAACACGGTCGGCCAGCAAAGCGGTAGAAACAGCTACTAGACCAAGCAGTAATGTGCGTGGCCCGTAAAAGAAAAACGCCATTAAAAACACCGGCAATGTCATAAAAATAAAATCGCGATGCAAGGCGTTCCCTTCATGTATTTTTTTCTTTTTTGCCATGTTTGCTCCTAAATTAAACCTATATGGTACATTTGAATTTATAGCTATGCCATGGATTTAAATGTTTTAACCACGGCGGCAGGATCTTCGGCACCAAATATACTACTACCGGCAACCAGAACATCCGCACCTGCTTTGATGCAAATAGCGGCAGTTTCGTTGTTGATACCGCCATCCACCTCGATAAGTAAAGAAAGATTTTGTGCGCTGGCTTCTTTTCTGATATCTGATATGCGTTGTGCCGATTCGGGAATAAAAGCCTGGCCGCCAAAACCCGGCTCAACACTCATCACCAAAACAAGATCACAAAGCGGAAGTAAAGGGAAAATTTCTTCCACGGGGGTTTTAGGTTTTATAGAAAGACCTGCCTTGCATCCCATGTCACGTATAGCTTGTAAAGTTTCTTTCACCGGGCTGTCTGCCTCATAATGTATAGTGATACTGTCGGCACCGGCCTTGTGAAATTGCTCGATATATTTTTGTGGATCAACAATCATTAGATGTACATCATAATAAGCTTCAGGCAAAGCTTTTGCCAAGCACTGCAACACAGGTATGCCTACCGACAAATTCGGAACAAACACGCCGTCCATAACATCAAAATGTAACCAACGGTTGTCGGGTGTCACCACTTTTCGGCAATGTTGTTCTAAATTAGCGAAGTCAGCTGAAAGTATAGATGGGGCTATTTCTACCATGATATTCAATCCCTTCTGTAACAGATACATAATTAGTATTTTATTTTTTAAAAATATAGTAGTTGTAAAAATAGAAAAACTTCTGCCATAAAACATAATGATATGTTTCGTGGCAGAAATATGTTTTGACTATTTTGTTTGCACATTCGCACCTGCCATGTCACGAATAAAAATATTTTACACCAAATTGTCCGCAATGGCAAATTTTACACAAGATATTGCTGATACTTTATCAGCCGGATATATTTTTTTCGGTTGCCTGGTCGTTGCCCGTAGGCAGGCTAAATGAAAAGGAAGCATATTTATCTTTTTCACTTTCAGCCCATATACTACCGCCCATAAGCCCCAAAAGTATTTTGGAAATATGTAGTCCTAAACCTGCGCCTCGTGCATTAAAACTACGGCTTTTATCGGCTTTGTGAAAACGGTTAAAGATATGATCCAAGGTGTTTTGCGACATGCCTATACCGGTATTGTGGATGGTAGTTATCACTTCATCATTTTCTGTGCGAACAGTAACGGTAATTACACCGCCATCATTTGCAAACTTTATAGCATTATCCACTAGGTTGAATAATATTTGGTGAATAAAATCTTTATCACATCTCACCAGTGCTGTTTCATCAACAACCAGCCCAACTACCTTCAAGTTTTTTTCTTCAATACCTTTTTCAGAGGTTAAAAATACCGACGTGATGGATTCCCACAAATTGAAAATAATAATCTCGGGCATATATTCGCCCACTTCCAAGCGGGATATGTCGAGCATATTTTTGGTCAAGCGAGCCAAGCGACCAACCTCGTCGCTAACTACTTCCAAATAATTTTCACGTTGCTCTAGTGGAATAGTTCCATCAAGCATGCCGTCTATAAACCCTTTAATGGTGGTCATTGGTGTGCGTAGTTCATGCGCAATGTTACCCATAAAACTACGCCTAGACTTGTCGGCTGCCTGCACAGCGCTAGCCATTTCATTGATGATAATAGAAAGCTGAGCCAGCTCATCGTCTCCTTCTACAGGCACTCGAACACTATAATCTCCCTCACCAAAACTGTTGGCCACATCGGCTATTTTACTAAGCGGCGCAATAGTGCGTTTTGCCAGCATCAATGCCATTATACCCGAAGGAATAAGAACAATAAGGCCAACAATCAAAAATGTTGTTACAATACTTTGCAAATAGGCAAGCACAGCACTGTTTTTGTAAGCCGCCAGCACAAACCCAACTTCGGCTTCATTACTATCTATAAGCACCCTACCTAAAGTATAGTGGCTTGTTTCATAAAGCCCACCTAAAAAGCTGTTATCGCTTATAACTCCATTTTGGCGCATTTCTGTAAGGATGGCCGGGTCTAAAACCATCCCCATATCGGGCGAGCCCTCACCGGAAGAATATTGTATCATTCCGCCGGTGTCCACAATAAATACTTTGGCGCCGGTAACGTAGGCCATATCATTAATACTATGCAAGTTTTCGGCAGATAAAAGTGTATGGCCATCTTTTTTTATGTTATCAGCAATAGTCAGAGTAATGTCTGATAACATAGCTTGCTCATTTTCACGGAAATATCCCACGCCAACAATACTTTGTATCACACCCATCCCAAGCACACTTGCAAAAACCACAATTGTGATGGATATAAAAAAGTAATATCGAATAGATTTCGATTTCATAATACACCGTATCCAGTTTAGTCGATCGGTTTACTTTCGTCATACGGCGTAGGAGAGTATTAGTAGCAAAATCAGCTTTCTTTCACTTCAAATTTATATCCCACACCCCATACTGTTTTTAGACTCCATTCATCACTAGCGTTGTCCATTTTTTCTCTTAGCCGCTTGATATGCACATCGATAGTTCTTGAGTCGCCGTAATATTCAAAACCCCATACTTCATCCAAAAGTTGATCACGAGTGAACACTCGGCCTGGGTGGCATGCCAGAAAATAGAGCAATTCCATTTCTTTTGGTGGTGCTTCAACTACTTCGTTTTTCACTTTCAGCTCATACTTATCAAGGTTTAAATCCAGGTTATCAAAACGGATATGCCTTTCCACGCTGCTATCTTTTGCAGATGTACCGGTGCGACGAAGAACAGCCTTAATACGAGCCACAACTTCTTTAGTGTCAAATGGTTTCACGATATAGTCGTCTGCGCCTAGTTCAAGACCAAGTACCTTATCGAAAGTTTCACCTTTTGCCGTCAGCATAATAATAGGAACTTCACTTATGGCACGAATTTTACGACAAGTCTCCCATCCATCTTGGACAGGCATCATAATATCCAAAAGCATAATGTCAGGCAAATAACTTTTGAATATTTCAAAAGCCGCATTACCATCGTATGCTATTCTACAGTCGTACTGTTCTTTTTCCAAGTAGAGTCGCAACAACTCACAAATGTTTTTATCATCATCCACAATCAAGATTTTTTTATCAGCCATTTGTTTTTTCACCCTTTCGATATATCTGCCAAAAAATCTTCTTTAACAGTATTATACATAATTTTTTCAAAAAATTCTACAAATATAACAAAATTTTCAATTTATTTGTAAAAATAGCATTTTGCATATACAAAAAACAACATTATTTATGAAATGGACAAACAAAACCGCATATGATATGATAAAAAAAGTTTTAAGATGGAGGAATATAGGCGTGCTGTTTAATTCTATTCATTTTTTATTGTTTTTTCCTATTGTATGCCTTTTGTATTTTGTGTTTCCGCACAAGATAAGATGGGTATGGCTTTTGGTTGCAAGTTATTACTTTTATATGTCGTGGAACCCACAATATGCGCTGCTGATAGCTTTTTCCACCGTTGTCACTTACGCCAGTGGGTTGCTGATAGAAAAAGCCAACCAAAAAGAAACCAAAACAAGCATAAAGATAAAAAAGTTGTGGGTATCGCTAAGTTTTATAATAAATTTGGCGATATTATTTTTCTTTAAGTATTTTCCGTTTGCACTTAGCAACATTAATGCCGTTTTAGCACAGATTGGAATCACAGCCATATCGCCTACATTTGATGTTCTTTTGCCGGTAGGAATATCGTTTTACACGTTTCAAGCACTTAGCTATACAATGGATGTTTATCGTAAAGAAGTGTCGGCTGAGAAAAATTTGCTTAAATATGCGTTATTCGTGTCGTTTTTCCCTCAACTGGTGGCCGGGCCGATAGAGCGCAGTAAGAACTTATTACATCAAATACATGAAAAGCACACTTTTGACTTTTTGCGTATGCGTGATGGCCTGCTTCTGATGCTTTGGGGATTTTTTCAGAAAATGGTAATTGCCGACAGGGTAGCGATTCTTGTAAATACCGTTATTGGCGAGTATCAATTTTATGCAGGCCTAGAGCTTGTGGTGGCAATGTTATTGTTTGCCGTGCAGATATATTGTGACTTTTCCGGATATTCCGATATCGCTATAGGTGCGGCGCAAGTGATGGGCTTTAAGCTGATGGATAACTTTAAGCAACCGTATTTCGCTACATCGATTAGGGATTTTTGGCATCGCTGGCACATTTCTTTATCCACATGGTTTAGGGATTATTTATACATTCCGCTGGGTGGAAGCCGTAAAGGTAAATGGAGAGCACGCTTGAATGTATTTATAACATTCCTGGCCAGTGGGCTTTGGCATGGAGCGGCGTGGAGCTTTGTTATTTGGGGTGCTTTACATGGGATGTTCCAAATTGTCGAAGAAATGATAAAAAAACCAAAAGAGCGCTTGTATAAAAGCCTTCATATACCTACATCATCATTTTCATTTAAGTTTGGCCAAGGCTTGTGCACGTTTTTGCTGGTGAATTTTGCATGGATTTTCTTTAGAGCTCCCGGTGCAAGAGCGGCCTTTTCTATTATTTATAATATGTTCTCCACTTTCAATCCGTGGATTTTGTTCGATGGCTCGCTTTATGTGATGGGCCTAAACAAGCTTGAATTTTCTATCATGTTATTGTCTATAGTGATACTACTATTTGCAAACATACTGCAAAGAAAATACAATGTACGCAATTTATTAAGCCGTCAAATCATATTGTTTAGATGGCCGATATATTTTGCGGGTATTTTTGCCGTGATAATTTTTGGTATTTACGGGCCCGGATATGATGCTGCGAATTTCTTGTATTTCCAATTTTAAGGGGACATCGTTATGAAAGTTAAAATAACATATATTTTCAGTACTATTGCTTTTTTAATGGTATTAGTTATTTTGTTTTCTGTTGTGAGCTTTGTTATATGTGAAAAACCCTTAAGCTTTTACAGTAAAGACGAAGGTACAATGGATGTGGTGGTGGTTGGAAACAGTATTTCGTATTGTTCGGTAAATCCTGCGGTTATGTGGCAAGAGGAAGGCATAGCAGCGTATAATTTGGGTATTCCACTGACGGGTATCGGTACATTATATTATTACATGGTGGATTTTTTCAAAACGCAGTCGCCCAAGGTGGTTGTGCTGGAAGCGTATGTGATGGGCATACCGCAACCACAAAAAAATGCGATTCTCATGCCATTTTCTCAAAATAAAATAGATGCGACACAATATGCTTATGAAGAAAACTGGACAGAATATATCTTTCCGCTTTTTCGCCAGCACGGAACATATGAAGATATAAATGAAGCGTCTTTTGAACATGATGAAGATCCACTGAATGGATATCGTTTCATCTCGGTAGCAGAAACACCTGTAGAGCCTTTAGACTATCGTGAATACACCACTACACCTGAAGAGAGTGCCATATCACAGGAATCTTTATACTATTTTGATCTACTGCTTTCTTTGTGCAAGGAAAATGACGCAGAACTAATGGTGACACACCAGCCAACACTGCTGTTAAATCGCACTTACTCAGATGCTGTGGCAGAGCTGTGTGCACAGAATGATATAAAGTTCATCGAGTATGTTGACGTAGAGGATGAGATAGGCTTTAGCCTGCAGACAGATATGATGGATGGTGCACATATGAACTATCTCGGTGCAGAAAAAATATCAAAACATTTGGGTGAAGTTTTGGCCACAGAATACAGTGTTGAAAACCGAAAAGGACAGCCGGAATATCAAGCGCATGAACAAAATAGTCAAGTATACTATAGAATGAAAGCAGATGAAGAACTGAGAACAGAATCAACTCTTAGCGGATATCTGCAAAAAATTAATGACGAGCACTATACTTCTGTTATTGGCGCAATTGTTTTGGACACGACATCCATCACGCCGGATGTACAAGTTGCGCTAAGTGAGCTTGGTTTTGCAGGGATATTGATGGAGCGGACATATTATTCGTATATGGCCGTAAAAGATGGAGCGACATTAATACACGAGAACCTTGTGCCTGATAGCCAGAGTTATCTTGGCGAGGCAAATGGTATGCGCGTAGAAATAAATTGCAACTACCTCGCAAACACAGTCAATATTCAAATGGATAATGCCAATTACCAAATGCCTTTTGGACAAGGTATGCAAATTGTGGTGTACGACAAAATACTAAAAAAAGTAGTAGATGTTGCCAATTTTGAATCAACAGACATACAAACACGTGTAAGGTGACGGGCCGGTCGAGCTTAGAAAAGTGTGTTCGCTTAGATGATTTCAGCCGGTTTAAAGAGGGTTTAGTTATGACATATGATTTGCATATTCATTCTTGTTTATCGCCTTGTGGCGAAGATGATATGACACCTGCAAACATAGCGGGCTTTGCAAAGCTGAATGGGATTGATTTGATTGCGGTGGCAGACCATAATGCGGCGGATAATCTGCCGGCCACAGAAAAGGCATGCATAGCATATGGAGTAAGGCTACTTCCGGCGATAGAGGTTACCACCGAAGAAGAAATACATATATTAACATATTTTTCTACAGTGGATGCAGCCCTTGAGATGGGTCGTATAATCGACGAAAAAATGATGAACATACCGTATGACAAAGAGATTTGGGGCCGTCAGCTGGTGATGGACGAGCACGACAATATCATAAAAGAAAGGCCAAAATTGCTTTCAGCGGCTATAGGCATGGATATATACGAAGTCAAAAAAACATGTGAAAGCCTGGGTGGAATAGCCATACCTGCGCATGTGGATAAAGACGCAAACTCGCTGTTATCGGTGCTGGGTTTTGCGCCGGAAGATTTGCCGTTTGAGGGGTATGAGGTGAAACGTCCGGAACACAGCCTAGAGGCTCTGATAGATTCCGGCCGCCTGCCAAAAGTGAAAGAATATCTAACAAGTTCAGACGCGCATCAGCTATCAGATATTGCAGAGTTTCCACGTCGGCTTTTGCCGGATAGTTGTCTGCTTCGTTTGCTCAAATAAGCATAATAATATAAATTTAAGCTAAAATGAAATACAGTTTATATTTTTTATATTATATGTTATACTAATGCCACAAAGTATACCTTTGCGTAGTTAGTGCCGGATTTTGTTTAAATTTTGATATACCGAACAGTTTAAAATATGATATAAAGATACATAAAAGTAAAAATAGGCAAACAGATATGTTGCCCAAACAGATAGGATATATATGACCTTTGATGATTTAGCTTTGATTTCTCCGCTATTGAAAGCAGTGAAACAAGCAGGATACACCACACCAAGTCCAATTCAGCAAAAAGCCATTCCGCCTGTGCTAAAAGGAAAAGACTTACTTGGATGTGCACAAACAGGCACAGGAAAAACAGCCGCTTTCGCATTGCCGATACTGCAAAGGTTGTGCAAGAATGAGCAAAGAGGCAAAAATAAAATTCGTTGTTTGGTGCTGACTCCTACAAGAGAACTGGCGCTGCAAATAAAAGAGAGCTTTGATTTATACGCAAAGCATGTACCGCTAAAGTCCACTGTGATTTTTGGCGGCGTAGGGCAAAGACCACAAGTGGTAGCGTTAAAGCGTGGGGTGGATATTTTAGTAGCCACACCGGGACGCCTTAATGACTTAATAGCGCAAGGATATATCAAACTCGGAAATATAGAAATTTTTGTATTAGATGAAGCGGATCGTATGCTGGACATGGGCTTTGTGAACGACGTTAAAAGAGTGATACGTCACTTGCCCAAAGAACGCCAAACATTGTTTTTTTCGGCCACTATGCCAAAAGAAATTGTAACCTTGGCAAACAGCCTGCTTGAAAATCCGGTAAAGGTGTTTGTCACGCCACCCTCCACCACGGTGGAAAAGATAGAACAATATCTTTATAAAGTTGAGAAAAAGAATAAAAAACATCTGCTTGCAAACTTGCTGGAAAGCCCGGATATTACAAATGCACTTGTGTTTACCAGAACAAAGCACGGAGCAGACAAAGTAGTGCGAGACTTAAAACGCGAAAATGTGACGGCGGTAGCTATCCACGGAAACAAAAGCCAAAACGCAAGACAAACTGCGCTGGCTCAGTTCAAAAACGGTACGGCACGTGTGATGGTAGCAACTGATATTGCCGCACGTGGCATAGACATCCAGCAGCTGTCGCATGTTTTCAACTACGATCTTCCAAATGTGCCGGAAACATATGTACATCGTATAGGACGCACCGGCAGAGCAGGCAATGAAGGCATTGCTATCAGCTTCTGTTGTGATGAAGAACAAGAACATTTAGACAGCATTGAAAAACTGATTGGGTTTTCAATCACAGAAAAACAAAATAGCTCTCCGCAGGCAAATGACGGAGATAAAAAAGAAAAAACAATACAAAATATTAAAAAGGAAGTGAAAGAGAAGTCGTTGTTACTGCAAGAAAGTATCAAAAACAAGAAGCCGGAACAAAAGTCTTCTCGAGAAAAGCAAATGGAAAACAGAAAAAAACCTACTGCTGATGCAAAGCGGAACCAAAAAAGAAACAATAAGCCAAATCAAAACAATGATAAAAATGAGGCACAAGGTAAATCAACTGCGGCAAATGCATCTCGACGTTCGAAAAAACCTCAATCAAAAAACACGCGCAATCAGCGCAACAACGCACAAAATCCGTACGAAAACCGCACAGGCGGAAACGCCATAGTATACAAACGCCCGGCATGGAGCACACAACAAGATGAGTCCACTGAAAGCAACGAAAATCTTGATACAGCTCGCACAAACACCAGGCGCAGCAAAGGAAAAAATCGAGGCCCAAGACAAAACAACGATGGCCTAACACAAAAAAGGCAGAAAGATGCACCACAACAAATCAAAAAAAATGAAAAAGGCATCTTTGATTTTTCCGAAGAAGAATTGGCGGAAGACACGTCTTTGCGCCTTATTAGCACAGAGGCACCCAGCGAAGTGAAATATGCAAACTTTGAAGAATATTTAAAGAAAAATTAAGACAAAAGCAGTGATGTTGTCAACTGAATAAGATAAAACAACAAACAAAAAGATTGAATGTACAAATTATGATGTCATAACTGCTACAAATACAAAAGAAAGTAACAAAATGTCATTTTCAATAAAAGAAACACAAGTGGCAAAAGGTGTGGCTATTATTTTGATGGTATACCACCACTTGTTTTTTGATAAAGCAATATCAGAACCATATGGAATTATTGTGCCTTTATTGGGCGAAGGGTTATGGTATCAAGGGGCGCAGCTGGCAAAGGTGTGTGTAGCTGTGTTTGTGTTTTTGTCGGCTTTTGGGATAGCAAAATCTACAAAAAAGTGGCGAAAAAAAACCATCACACAGCGTTATAAAGATGTCCAAATAACCGTATACATCATCAAAAGATACATCTCGGTGATGGCTGGGTTTTTGTTTGTGTTTGTGATAACGGTGTCAGCATCGTATTTGCTACACAACACCGGCATAGGCCTTTCTAATCCAAACGGGGTATACGGCACCGGCTTTTACGGGGCGTTATATTTACTGTTGGATGGGCTGGGGCTGTCTTTTATATCGGGGAATCCTACGCTGAACCCTGAATGGTGGTACATGAGTATAGCCATTTTGATTATTTTCACCATGCCGTTGTTCTTACAGTGGTATGAAAAAAGTGGGATAATAAGCTGGGGATGTTGCCTTTTTCTATCATTTCCATTGTATATTCTTTTGGGCGAAGGCGTGGGACATTTGATGCTACTGCCTTTAGGCATCGCTTTTGCTGAAAACGACTGGTTTGAAAAGCTAAAGTTAAAAAAACTATTCAAGCAAGACAATGCTGTCGCAAAGATTAGCAGTAAAGTGTTGCGCTTGGTGGCAGCTTTTGCTTGTTTATTCATTAGCTTAAATTTTGCGCTGGTGAACAACGGTTTTTATTTTGGGTATCACCTTGCCGCGCCGGTTTTGATTTATATATGCTATGAGGCTTTCAGCAGTATGCCGATATTAGGCGATTTTTTGGCCTTACTTGGTGGACATTCCATGAATATATATTTCACCCATACCACCCTTATGCGCATTTTTACAGACGAGCTGTTTAGCTTGCGCTATGGTGCTCTTATTGTGTTAGTCTTACTGCTGGCTTCAATGGTTTTAAGTATTTTGCTAGAGCAGATAAAAAGATTAACAAGGTACAATGCGTTGACACAAAAAATAGCAAAAACGGCACAAGACGCAGTAAGGTCAGCATGGAAAAAAGCGATGTAATAACAAATGATATTATATTAATCATATATTAATATGTGAAAACGTCAATATACGGAGGTAATAATTAGGAATGGAAAAACAAGATAGGTATATATCACCGTTTGAGACAAGGTATGCCTCGAAAGAGATGCAGTACATTTTTTCTCCGGACAATAAATTTTGCACATGGCGCAAGCTGTGGGTTGCGCTGGCGCGCGCAGAGCAAAAGGAAGGTTTGTCTATCACAGATGAGCAGATAGATGAAATGCAAAAGCACATAAACGATATCGACTATGAAGCCGCGGCAAAGCGTGAGGCCGAGGTACGCCATGATGTAATGGCGCATGTGTGGGCATACGGCCTACAGTGTCCGAAAGCGGCGGGGATTATTCACCTGGGTGCCACCAGTGCATTTGTTGGAGATAATACCGATATTTTAGTAATGCGCCAAGGCCTTGTGCTTTTGCGTACAAAGCTATTGCGAGTAATGCAACTTTTGGCCGAGTTTGCCGAGCAGTATAAAGATATGCCGGCACTTGCGTATACTCACTTACAGCCGGCTCAGCTGACTACTGTGGGCAAACGTGCCACATTGTGGCTTCAAGAATGCCTGATGGACTATGAAGAAATCAGCCATCGCATTGATAATTTAGCTTTGCTTGGAAGCAAGGGCACCACTGGCACACAGGCAAGCTTTATGGAACTGTTTTTGGGCGATGAGGGCAAGGTTCGCCGTGTAGAACAGCACATAGCAAAAGAAGTGGGCATGGAAAAAGTGGTTCCGGTGTCGGGACAAACATATTCACGTAAGACAGATTATCTGGTCTTGACGGCGCTATCTGCTTTGGCGCAAACGTCCCATAAATTTGCCACAGACCTAAGATTGCTACAAAACTTTAAAGAGATGGAAGAGCCGTTTTCAAAACAACAAATAGGATCTTCCGCCATGCCGTATAAGCGCAACCCTATGCGTAGCGAGCGTATATGTGCACTGGGCAGGTATGTGATGGCAAACTGCCTAAATCCTGCCATGACATCGGCAAATCAGTGGTTTGAGCGCACATTGGACGACTCGGCAAACAGACGAATTTCCATAGCGGAAGGCTTTTTAGCCGCAGACGCTATTTTGAATTTGATGATGAATGTATGCGATGGCCTTGTGGTATATCCTAAAGTAGTTGCAGCACGTGTATCGGCCGAGCTTCCGTTTATGGCCACTGAAAACGTCATGATGCAAGCCGTGAAAAAAGGTGGAGACCGCCAAGTGTTGCACGAACGCTTGCGTGAGCACAGCATGGCCGCCGCACGCGTGGTGAAGGAAGAAGGCCTTGCAAACGATTTGTTGCAGCGCATATCCGAAGACGAGGCTTTCGCATTAAGTAAAGATGAGCTGGATGCGATGCTAGACGCGAGGCTGTTTACAGGCCGTGCACCGCAACAAGTGACAGAGTTTTTAAAAGAAGTGATAAACCCAATACTAAAAGAAAACGAAAGCATAATGGCCGAGGTGGAAGGCCTGAAAGTATAACAGTAAACCGAAAGTAAAGAGGGATAAAAGTTGCAGACAATGGAAAATGAAATGCTGATTTTAATCATAGCTGCTTTAGTGATATTTATAGCTGTGGTTATGATATGGTACAACGGAAGATATAGAACAAAAAAGGATAAAGGACGCGACGCAAACAAAGAAAAAGTCATCGGGCAACTGCGCAGCTTTGCAAGACAAAACCAATTTAGATACATAGCACCACTGCAAATGGAAAACAAAGGCGACAGCGTGTGTTTAGACGCAGTGCTTATTGGTTACTTTGGTGTTTTAGGCGTGATATCGCTGGGATATAACGGCGAGATATACGGCAAAGCCGAAGATGAAAATTGGGTTCAAATAACGCATAAAGGCGAAAGAAACACTTTTAAAAACCCGGAAAAAGAATCGGCTGTGGCCTTGCGTGCGCTTAGAAATGCGCTGATATCTGAAAAGCAAAAAAATATCCCGGTAGAAGTGGTGTACGTGTTTGGCGATAAAAATGCACAACTGGGAATTCCTCGTAGCCTGGGCGTGATGCGGGCAAAAGATCTTAAGAATTTACTAGGTAAAGATAAGTTCTTAGACGATTGCGGTTTAGACCTTGATGCAGTAGAAAATGCAATAAAAAAATCCATGAAAAACACATAAGCATTGAATTTTACGTATGAATAAAAACCTACATTTTATTGATAGATTTGAACAAATTTAAAACACATTATCATAATATATGGGACAATTATCATAAAAAATTACGTTTTACAAATTGTTCATACGGAAAGCATAAACAGTTCGTAAATAAAGAATATACTAAAGATGCAAAGAGAGGAAGCCGCATCCTACTTTTTGCACATGATTCCTCCTCACACCAATGAGATACCCCTTTTTATGAAAAATCTGCGTTGAAAAACGCAGGTTTTTCATTTGTGGATAAGATATACTTTTGTTTAGAATAAAAAACCCTTGTGAAAATGATTTTCACAGGGGTTTTTTGATATATGTGTGTAAATAAAATAAGCTATTTCAAATAATGAACTCTGTCTGCCTCAAAGCGGTCCACAAACTTATTAGCCTCGTCATCTTTAGGATATCCCAGGCCTATGACGCTGTAAGGAAGCAAAGTGGCATCAAGCTCACAGAACTCTTGTACCCACTGTATTCTATCTTTTTCAGGAGCGCACCCATACCAAACACTTCCAAGACCCATTTCGGTAGCCTGCAAAAGGATATTTTGTGTTGCGGCGCCCAAGTCTTGCTGCCAATAGTCAGGCATTTTCATTCTCAGCGTGCTACCCATCACAATAATGCCCAAGGTAGCAAGTTTAAGCGAGCCTGCATAAGGGTTGAACTCAGACAGTTTATCAAGGTTTTCCCTACCGGTAACCACCACAAACTCCCAAGGTTGCTGATTTCCTGCAGAGGGTGCTTGCATAGCGGCCCGCAGAAGTTTATCTATTTTGTCTTGTTCCACTTCTTTATCTAAAAAGTTTCGAACACTGCGCCTTGTGAATATTGAATTCATGATTTTTCTCCTATATTTTTTGGCAAAACTCTATTTTATCGTTTCCGGCACCTTTAATAAAGAAATAAGCCATACCGTTTTCAAACAAAAAATCGGCACGATTCAGCTGGGTGGTAGTCAGGCCAAGCTTATTAAAATAGTCATATTCCGCCTTGATATCTTCAGATACATAGGCAACATGGTCAATCACGGTATTTTCATATTCAGGCTTTTCAATTAGTTCATATGTCACATGCCCGTCTGTGATAAAAATAAATTCGTCATTACTATCACTTTTAAATCGATCTTTTATTTTGAAGCCCATTGTACCGGTGTAGAAATCAGCAGCTTTTTCTAGGTTTGGAACAAACAAGCTGATATGATGAAGTTCACGTTCAAAAAATGTCATAAGAAACCTCCGTTAACAATATTATACGTTGTAAATATTATACCATAACCAAATAGGAAAAATTAGAATTATATGTCACAGAATTAATTTTTTTGCAATTTAGGGTTTTGCAAGTGAAATTTTAACAAAAAATCTACTGCAATATAGGGTGACGTTTCCTTATATTCAAACAAAAAATTTCACATTATGTAATAGTGGTCAATATAATGTGATATTTTACTTCAAACAATTAGATATAATGCACATATAAAAAATATACCTCTTTACAACGCGAGGAAATCGTGTTACAATACGATTGTTAAAAAATTAACAATAATAATTATAAAGGAGAATTCATATGAATATTAAAGTTTGTATCGGAAGTTCATGTCATTTAAAAGGGTCCAGACAAGTTGTGGAAAGAATGAAACAATTAGTAGAGAAAGATGGTCTTGAAGACAAAGTAGAGCTTTCAGGTGTGTTTTGCATGAGCAAATGTCAGCAAGGTGTTTGCATCAGTGTGGATGATGAGTTTTTCTCGATAACGCCTGAAACCGTGGATGATTTCTTTGAAAAAGAAATCACTAACAAGTTACACTAGGTGCAATAGGAGAAGTTGAAATGGTAGAGTTTTTAAAACTAAAAAAATCCAATTGTAAAAATTGTTATAAATGTATAAGATGTTGCCCGGTGAAATCCATTCGATTTTCGGGTGGCCAGGCAATTATTGTTGGGAATGAATGCATACTATGCGGCCAATGTTTTGTGAACTGTCCGCAAAACGCCAAAGAGATAACAAACAGTGTTGAAGCCGCCAAGGTTTTGATAATGTCGGGCGAGCCGGTTATCGCGTCTGTTGCGCCATCATTTATTGCAAACTATGAAGGTGCAGGCATTAATGCGATTGAAAAGGCATTACAACAGCTGGGCATGCATTCGGCAGAAGAAACAGCAATAGGCGCAACCATTGTAAAAAATGAATATCAAAATATGATTGATAGAGATCAAAGAGACGTGCTTATCACTTCTTCATGTCATTCAATAAACCTATTGATTCAAAAATATTATCCAAAGCTGTTAGGCAGGCTGGCGGATATAGTTTCCCCAATGCAGGCACATGCTATAGATATTAAAAAGCGATGTCCAGATGCGAAAGTTATTTTTATAGGCCCGTGTGTAGCAAAAAAAGATGAGGCGAATTATTACGAGGGTCTTGTAGATGTCGCATTAACTTTTGAAGAGCTAACGCAATGGTTGAAAGAAGAAAATATCAGCATTGACGCAAATGAGCCGATAGAAAGCATCGAAAAAAGCAGAGCAAGATTTTTCCCAACAACGGGTGGCATTATAAAAAGTATTAAAAACAAAAATGAAGACTATACATACATAGCGGTAGACGGCGTCGACAACTGCATGAAAGCGCTTGATGAAATTGAAAAAGGCGAAATCACAAAATGTTTTGTTGAGATGTCGGCTTGCGTCGGCAGTTGCATCGGTGGCCCGGTGATGGAAAAATATCGTAAAAAGACGCTTGTAGATTATATGAGCATCAGCAAATGTGCGGGAAATGAAGATTTCGATGTTGAGATGCCACAAAGTGAATATATGCGCAAAAATTTCGAGCCTATCGAGCTTAGAAATGTTTTGCCGTCTGATGTAGAAATAAAAAAGATTTTACTACAGCTGGGCAAAGAAAATAAAGAAGATGAGCTGGATTGTGGATCTTGTGGATATAATTCATGTAGAGAAAAAGCGGCCGCAGTATATTTTGGCAAGGCAGACCTCACGATGTGCCTGCCTACACTTTATGAAAAGTCTGAATCTTTTTCCGATACAATAGTTGAAAATTCCCCCAACGCAATTATTGTGTTAAACAATGATTTAGAAGTACAACGGGTGAACTCGGCTGCTTTAGAGCTGATTAATTTAAGAAATAAGGCAGATGTCTTGGGTGAGCCTGTGATTAGAATTTTAGAGCCGGATGACTTCATAAAAGTGCGTGAAAGTGGCGTGCCCATAAAGAACGAGCGCAGATATATGGCCGAATACAACAAATATGTAGATGAAAGCATAATATTTGACAAGCAAAACCAGGTGCTTATAGCAATAATGCGAAATGTTACAGAGCAGGCAATCGAGCACGAGCGAAAAGAAGCAATAAGTAAAAAAACAATAGAAACCACAGACAAAGTTATTGAAAAACAAATGCGAGTGGTGCATGAAATCGCATCTTTACTGGGTGAGACAGCGGCCGAAACGAAAATTGCGCTTACAAAACTTAAGGAGTCGATAAGCGATGATTAATTTTTGTGCAGAAATAGGTTACAACAGCTTAAATAAATATAAAGAAGAGCTTTGCGGCGACCAAGTGGAAGTGATTGAAAGCGAGGATGGCTCAACAACTATTGTGCTGGCAGACGGCCTTGGAAGCGGTGTCAAGGCGAATATATTGTCTACACTAACAGCTAAAATCATATCAACCATGATTTCAGAAGGTTTGAGCATAACAGATTGTGTAGAAACTATAGCTGAAACTTTGCCTGTTTGTGCTGTGCGTGGAATAGCCTACTCTACATTCACAATTTTCAGAATGCTAAACAACAATAGCGAGGCTGAAATTATTCAGTATGATAACCCCAGAGTTATTTTGATGCGTAATGGTGAAAATTTCGAAATACCATATACCGAAATGATTATTGGTGGTAAAAAAATCCTCATGTCTAAAATTGATATAGAAGAAAATGATTTATTTATATTAATGAGCGACGGATGCATACATGCAGGTGTTGGAAATGTGCTGAATTTTGGGTGGGATAGAAAAGAAATTGCCGGGTTTATGGCGCCTTTAACAGATGTTGGATTCACTGCAAAAACTTTAAACACAATTTTGCTTGAAGAGTGCTTTTCGCTTTATGGGGCAATGCCGGGCGATGACACCACCGCGTGCACGGTTAGAATAAGAAAAAGGCAACCAATGAACTTGATAATAGGCCCGCCGTCTAATCATAATGATGTTGATAAAATGATGTCGCTATTTTTTGCAAAAGAAGGCAAACACATTGTTTGTGGAGGCACAACTTCAGGTATTGCGGCAAAATACTTGAATAAAAAACTAGAAGTTTCATTGAATTTTGAAGATAGCGATGTGCCGCCAATGGCAACTATCGAAGGGGTAGATTTAGTTACAGAAGGAATAATCACGATAAATAAAGTGTTGTCTTACGCAAAAGATTACGCAAAGGAAAATGTGCTGTATTCAGAGTGGAATGTCAAAAAAGATGCAGCGTCATGTATTTCCAGACTGCTTTTTGAAGAGGCGACAGACATAAATTTTTATGTGGGCAAAGCGGTAAATCCCGCACACCAAAACCCGAATTTGCCGATAAACTTTAATATAAAAATGCAGCTTATTGAAGAGCTTTCACAATATCTTGAAAAAATAGGCAAAAAAATCAAAGTGAGTTACTTTTAAAGCATATGTATATGACGAGTATGAAAAGGAAGGTGAGTAGATAGATGAATAAATTTGATACTAAAGCACAGTATTTGAAATATAAAGTATTGAGAGAAGTGGCAAAAAATGCTTGGCAAGATACACTGCTTGAAAATGTTACAAGCATACCAAAAACAATTGTTTCAGGCAAGGAATCCACCATGCGTTGTTGTGTTTATAAAGAGCGTGCAATTTTGGCAGAGCGCGTTAAAATAGCTATGGGTGGCGACAAAACAAACCCAAACGTGATAGAAGTTATAGACATAGCATGTGATGAATGTCCATCGTCCGGGTATGTAGTCACATCTTCATGTAGAGGATGCTTATCGCACCGATGCTTTGATGTTTGTAAATTTGGGGCGATATCATTTACTAACAATCACACAGCTGAAATTGATAGCGAGAAGTGCGTGAATTGCGGTGCATGTTCAAAAATGTGCCCCTACCACGCCATCATAAGTAGCAAAAGACCATGCGAGACTGCATGCAAGGTGAATGCGATTAAAAAGGCAGAAGATAATAGTGCTGAAATCATAAATGAAAAATGCATAGCGTGTGGTGCTTGTGTTTATCAATGTCCGTTTGGCTCAATTGCAGATAAGTCATTTATATTAGATACAATTGATATGCTTAAACATAGTGAAAACAACACAAAATACAAAGTATATGCGGTGGTTGCGCCGTCAATTTCCAGCCAATTTCAACATGCAAACTTAGGCCAAGTGGTAAGCGGAATTAAAGATCTTGGGTTTTATACTATAATTGAAGCCGCACTCGGTGCAGATGCGGTAGCTTTAGAAGAATCAAAAGAACTTGCAGAAAAAGGTTTTTTGACAAGCTCGTGCTGTCCTGCGTTTGTAATGTACATAAACAATCAATTCCCGGACATGAAAAAGCATGTTTCACATAATTTGTCACCCATGGCACGAATTTCAAAATATATAAAAGAGACAGACCCAACATCAAAAATAGTGTTTATTGGGCCGTGCACAGCAAAAAAAGCCGAGTTTCAGCTTGAAAACGTGAAGTCTTATGTTGATTGTGTTATCACGTTTGAAGAACTTCAAGCGTTGTTTGACAGCAAAGAGATGGATTTATCCACGCTTAAAGAAGATGTTTTAGACAATGCATCTTATTTCGGCAGGATTTTTGCAAGAAGTGGTGGATTATCCGACGCAGTGGCACAAGCGATGAAAGAACAAAATATAGAATTTGACTTAAAAGCAGAAAGATGTAATGGCATCGATGTATGCAAAGTTGCGCTTTTAAAGGCGTCTAAAAACCTGCTAGATGCAAACTTTATCGAGGGTATGGCCTGCGCGGATGGTTGTATTGGTGGCGCGGGATGCTTGACACATGGCCCGAAAGATAAGGCCCAAGTGGATAAATACGGTAAAGAAGCATTTGAGGTGAATATGCTTGATGCTGTGAAGATAATGAATATTTAATAATGCGCAAAAAAAGACACCGAGCTTAATCTCGGTGTCTAATTGGGTCCAGCATCACGCTGGTGGTGGGAGATGACGGATTCGCAAGCCGCGCACTAAAAATAGCACACTGTGCTATTTTTGCCATTTGCGAATGGCACGTGCTGTTCTCATCTCGTATCTCGTGCACAAAAAAACAAACCTTACCGGAATACGATAAGATTTGTTTTTTGGTGGGAGATGACGGATTCGAACCATCGAAGCGAAACGCAACAGATTTACAGTCTGCCCCCTTTGGCCACTCGGGAAATCTCCCCCAACATTTTGATATTATAACAGATACATATATTAAATGCAAGCATAAATATAAAATATATTGCTATAACCGTGCAGATACAAGCAAATAAACGGGAAATTTATGTTATGCTACGCATTAAAACAGTATACAGAATATAAAAAATTGATACAAAGTAAATTTATAAAACTATAATTTCACAGAAAAAACGTATATGGATTGTAAAATGACACTGTACTACACAATGAAAATGGTGTATAATAAATTTTCATGTGGGATATAGATGTACGGCTATATCCATCAAACCATTAAAACAGCTCGCACAAAAGCGAGAGGTACTAAACTTTGGAGGAATATCTATGTCAAGACCGATGAAATATGTTGCCGGTGTAATAGCTTTTTTGGTATTGGCGGCAGCAGTAACAGGCTTTGCTTACTGGAGCGCACAATATGACCCAAACGAAAGAGATCCGGGATTTTTTGTAGATGGAACAAAGGTGGAAGAACCGCCTTTACTTATAACTGTTGGAGATCAAGACGTACCGTTTGAAATCTATAGGCACTATTATTTGTCGTATAAAGCCTACTTTGAGGCATATTACAGTGAAGATTTGTATGAAGATGATCCCGATGGAAACAATATTGCTATTTTGAAACAGGCAGCACAAGAGCAAATACAATATTTGTATGCATGGGTAGCCATAGCAGATGAAATGGGAATTACATTGACCGAGGAAGACGAGCAAGAACTTATTGCAATTGTAGAGGAAGACAAAGCTTTGCAAGGCAGTAACTATGAAGAATACTTGGCCGAAAAACATTATTTGGACGAAGAAAACTATATGGAAATTCAAAGGCTTCAAACCTTGGTAACTAAAGCAAACGACGAATATAGAGGACAGTTGAGTGGCGAAAATGAAGCCAGCCTGACGGCAGAAGTGGATGCAGAGTATGATGAAAACTACATCACAGTAAAGCATATTCTGATAGAAGTGATCGAAGCAGAAGAGGGCGCGCCTGAAAGTGATGTTTCGCCGATAGACGAGGCCAGAGCAACAGCTCAAGACTTGTATCAACAAATCACTACAGCTGAAGATACTGAGGCTATATTTGATCAGCTGATGCATGAGTACAGCGATGATCCCGGCCTGGCGGAGAATCCTGATGGGTATACCTTTACCGAAGGCACCATGGTAGATGCGTTTTACGAAACTTCTATGGAACTTAGTGAAGGCGAGGTATCCGAGCCGATATTTGTTGATTCAGATGGATATAGCGGATACCACATCATCTTGCGTACACCACTGAGCGAAGCAGGAAAAGAAGAAAACCGCTCAAGTGCAATAAGCATTAAAATTGATGAGCTGATAACAGCAAAAGAGGAAGAAGAGATAGCAAAGCTACCCATCACTACCACAGAAGCGCACGACGCGTTCAAAGCTGAAGACATTCAGTAAATAATACACGCAAAACAAAACTCCTTGCAAAATCCACATAGTGGCATGCAAGGAGTTTTAATTTTTAATATTTATGTAAGTTCGCTTTTTACAACAGCTGCAATATCTTGCGCAACTTTAGTGATGTTATCCATATCAAGGCCTTCCACCATGACACGAATCAGAGGCTCTGTACCGGATACACGCACCACCACACGTCCGTCTTCACCCAGTTCGTCTTTGTATTTTTGGATGATGTCGTGTATAGCGTCGTTGTTATAGAAAGAAAGTTTGCCGTCTTTGGAAACTGTAACATTTTCCATAACTTGTGGATAACGTGTCATTACACTAGCCAGCTCGCTTAGTTTTTTGCCGGAAGCTTTCAAGTGGCATAAAAGTTGCAACGATGTAAGTTGTCCGTCGCCTGTGGTGGAATAGTCACGGAAAATCACGTGTCCGCTTTGCTCGCCGCCAATACGGAATCCCTCAATCTCCATTTGCTCCAGCACATAGCGGTCGCCAACTTTAGTGGCTTCGAAATGCATACCGTTTTGCTCGCAAAACTTTTGGAAGCCCATGTTTGCCATGATGGTACCCACCACGGTGTTTTTACGAAGTTTACCACGATTTTTCATGTCCAGCGCGCAAATAGCTATGATAAAATCGCCGTCAATAATATCGCCGTTTTCATCTACACAAAGGCAACGGTCGGCGTCGCCGTCGTAGGCTATGCCGGCATCCATATTGTTTTCTCTCACAAACGCTTGCAGTTTTTCCATGTGTGTAGAGCCACAACCTTCGTTTATGTTTATACCGTTAGGCTCATCATACATGATGGTGGCTTCAGCACCCAGTTCTTCAAAAAGACGCTTAGCGGTGACAGAAGAAGCACCGTTTGCACAGTCCACTGCAATACGTAAACCGGAAAGGTCGGTGGGAATGGTGGATATCAGGTAATCCACATAATCACTAACAGCCGAGGAACGGTAGCTTAATGTGCCCAGATTCTCGTTTTCCACCAGCTTGATTTCATTTTGTTTATCCAGTACCAGTGTTTCGATACGATCTTCAAAATCGTCGGGCAGCTTAAATCCATCGCCGGAGAAAATTTTGATACCGTTGTACTGATAAGGGTTGTGTGAAGCCGAAATCATAATGCCCGCATCAGCTTTATACTTTTGCACTAAAAGTGCCACAGCAGGTGTGGGAATAACACCTAAGTTTATGATATCTGCGCCGGTAGAAGAAAGCCCGGCCGCCAAAGCGGCTTCCAGCATGTCGCAAGAAATTCTAGTATCTTTTCCGATAACTACCAAAGGTCTGCGACGTCTGCCTTGCATAAACACAGACGCTACAGCACGCCCAACACTCATCGCAAGGTCAACTGTCATCACGTCGTTGGCGATGCCACGTACGCCGTCGGTTCCAAATAATCTGCCCATAGATAACACCTCTTGTTCTTGTTTTTTATAAAAGTCTAGTTGTTTTCACGTTTAGGAACGATTGAATCAGAAGATTTATAGATATGGTTGTGTGGTACTTGTCCACGCACATGACTAACAGGATATACAATACTGTCTTTACCTATAATGCATCCCGGGCAAAGTGCTGAGTTGCAACCTACCTCCACGCCGTCTGCTGCCATGGTGCCTATTTTTTTCAGACCGGTAGCAATATAGTCATGACCACCACGCACTGTGATGAGTGTGCGGTCACTTTTAATGTTTGTGGTAATTACCCCGGCGCCGAAATGCGCTTTATGTCCCAGCACAGAATCACCGATATAGTTGAAATGCGGTACTTGCACGGTATCGAACAATATAACGTTTTTCAGCTCGGTGGAGTTACCCACCACGCTGTTTTTACCCACGATAGCACTACCACGAATAAAAGCGCAATGACGAACCTCGGCGTTTTCGTCGATGATGCAAGGACCGCCAATGTATGCGTTTTTGGCAACAGTAGCACTTTTAGCTACCCACACATCTTCCCCTATTTGCTGAAACTTATCAGTCGGTAAGGTAGGGCCAAGTTTTTTTATATAATCTTTGATAAGCGTTAAAACTTCCCACGGATACGTAAGACCGTCAAACAATTCTGCCGCAATGGTATAATTCAAATCATATAAATCAGCGATGGTATAAATAGACATGCAAAACCTCCAAGGTGGTGAAAATCAAGATATCAAGTAAAGCTATAAGAAAGCATTACGAATATTATTATAGTAAAATTACACAAAAAAATCAATAAAATAAATTTTACGGGCTACAAATGAGAAATTTCGTAATTTAGGGCTTTTCAAACAGGTTTTTTTTTGATATACTAGTAAAGTCATAGCAGATGCAACATAATTGATATAGTTGCTGATGTCATTGCTGTGGGCCCTTAGCTCAGTTGGTTAGAGCATCCGGCTCATAACCGGACGGTCCTGGGTTCAAGTCCCCGAGGGCCCACCAATATGGTGTCGGACCTAAGTAATTTAGGTGCGACATCTTTTTTTTGCAGACATTGTTATAAAATTAACGCACAAATTTTGTGCATTATGTGTTAGTTTATGACGAGTTTTATGTATGTATGTATAATTAACGAATATATACACAAATAATACACTATTTTTCCTTGCAGTTTAGCGTTGTAAGTGATATTATTAGTGTGTGCGTCAGCACAATGGTAATACACGTTTTGTATGCGTAAATGCTATATAAAACGTTATGGAATAAGAACATGGATACCAAGCCGGATTTCCGGTAGATTACAGGAGGATTAGAATGCCAAGAATCAAGAAAACGATGGACGGTAATACCGCAGCTGCGCATGCCAGTTATGCGTTTACAGAGGTAGCTGCTATTTACCCTATTACTCCGTCAAGCCCCATGGCCGAAATTACAGACACATGGTCAGCATCAGGATTGAAAAATATCTTTGGTGACCAAGTGAGCGTTATCGAGCTGCAAAGTGAGGCCGGTGCAGCCGGTGCTGTGCACGGTAGCTTGAACGCAGGCGCGTTAACAACCACTTATACTGCAAGCCAAGGCTTGCTACTTATGATCCCGAACATGTACAAGATGGCGGGCGAGTTGTTGCCGGCTGTTTTAAACGTAAGTGCACGTACTGTTGCAACACATGCACTTTCCATTTTCGGCGATCATGGTGACGTATATTCATGTCGTCAAACCGGCTTTGCAATGCTAGCTGAAAGTAACCCACAAGAGGTAATGGATCTTA
>CAYJIG010000002.1:0-125442 GCA_964370165.1 uncultured Oscillospiraceae bacterium | reverse complement strand
TCGTGTCTATCACTTCTTTTTCGTCCAAATCAGCAATTGTGCGAGAAATCCTAAGTACCTTATCATATCCACGCGCCGAAAGATCCATGCGTTCAAACGCAGTTTTCATCGCTACTTTTGCGCCGTCGGCAAGTGGACAGTTTTCACGCAGTTCATCTCCTTTAAGCGCACTGTTTGGCGAAAAGTTCTCTTTGTGTGTACGCTCAAGCTGAAACTTCCGAGCTTTTTCGATACGCACCCTCATATCTGCGCTACTCTCGCCTTTTGCGTCACTACTGATATCATCATACTCTACAGAGGAAACTTCCACATGTAAGTCTATACGATCAAGCAGCGGCCCGCTGATTTTTTGCAGATATTTTTCTATTGCAGGTAATGTACAACTGCACTCACGCTTGGGATGGCTTAAATACCCACACGGACACGGGTTCATCGCCGCCGCCAGCATAAACCGGCTTGGATAAGTTATGCTACCTGCTGCCCTACTTATCACCACTATCCCGTCTTCCATCGGCTGGCGCAACACTTCTATTGCATCTCGTTTAAATTCAGGTAGCTCGTCTAAAAACAGTACCCCGTTATGCGCCAGGCTTATTTCTCCCGGCTTTGGCACACTGCTTCCTCCACCTGAAAGTCCTGCTGCACTTATGCTGTGATGAGGAGAGCGAAACGGCCTTTTTACCGAAAGCATGCCTTCCCTACCATTTGCTTCCATCTGCCCTGCCACCGAGTAAACAGCCCATGTTTGCAGTGCTTCTTCATGCGTCATCGGCGGTAAAATCCCGGGCAGTCGCTTCGCCAGCATGCTTTTTCCTGTGCCCGGCGGCCCCACAAACAATATGTTGTGCATGCCTGCTACTGCTATTTCAACACAGCGTCTGGCCTCCAGCTGTCCTTTCACATCGGCATAATCAAAAACATCACCGTCATTTTGATGATGTTTCAGGTTAGATAACGATATCGGCTCTATCAGCTTGGTACCATTCAAGTGATCTATCAGTTGAGGCACATTGTCCAAAGGATATACTTTTAAGTTTTCGCTCACTTCGGCCTCGGATGCATTCTGCCTTGGCAAAAACAGATGCTTTATCCCGTTTGCCTCGCAGGCAAGCGCCATGGGTAAAACCCCACGCAAAGCCCGTATCTCTCCGTTTAGGCTAAGTGCTCCGATAAACGCTGAGTCCTCCGGCAATAAGTTTATTTGCTCGCCTGCCGCTAAAACACCTAAAAGAACAGGTAAATCATACACTGCTCCGGTTTTTTTGATATCCACCGGCGCTAAATTCACCGTTATTCGGCTGGGCGGAAATGTATAATCTATGTTTTTTAGTGCGCTACGCACACGATCTGCCGATTCTTTTACCGCACTATCAGGAAGGCCCACAATAGCAAACTGAGGCAGGCCACCCGATATATCCACTTCTGTTTCCACCAAGAATCCATCCATGCCCAATACGCCCAGGCTATTCACCTTTGCAAACATGTGATTCCCACCCTACTTTTTATAATCTTTTACATTATACTATTTTTTCCTCATCTAGTAAAGTTTTATGCCAAAAATTCTTTTATGTTTTTTGCACATATACACAAAAAAATGTGTTATTTTATATTTTTGTCATATCGCATCTTGCATATAGTTCTAATTAGGTGTATGATTGCTTTGTTCATACTCTTAGCGATATTAGGATGACACTAAACTATGCCACATAAAAAACGTGTATTGCACCTCACCCCACCACAAGCTATCATGCTGAGTTTTGCTATAATGATATTCATCGGTACTATGTTGTTAAGCTTACCGATCGCCAGCAAAAGCGGAGAAAGTGTGGGTTTTTTAAATGCTTTATTCACCGCTACTTCGGCCAACTGCGTGACAGGCCTTGTGGTGGTAAACACTTTAGAGCATTGGTCTATATTTGGCAAGCTTATAATATTGGCACTGATACAACTGGGTGCACTGGGATTTATCACTATAATGACATTCAGCATGCTGGTATTAAAGCAGCGTGTTTCTTTGCGTAACCGCATCATCATCCAGGCCGCTTTCAACCAAAACAGTGTAGGCGGCATGGTTCGGTTTGTAAGGCAAGTTATATACATTACTGTATGGGTAGAGTTTATAGGCGCAGTTCTATTGGCCATTGCTTTTTACGCCAGTGGAACAATGACCGCTTTGGAATCTGTCGTGAACGGTATATTCCATTCTATTTCTGCGTTCTGCAATGCAGGTTTTGATATCTTGGGCACTGACAGCCTTATGCCATACCAAGACAACGTTGCTATAAATATAATTATCATGGCCTTAATTATCATCGGCGGTTTGGGCTTTACTGTTTGGGGCGAGCTGATTTTCCCTGCCGAAAAGCACAAAAAACGTTCTTTCCGATATCGTATGAGGCATCTTTCTCTACACAGTAAAATTGCTATACTAATCACATTAATATTACTGAACATCGGCTTTTTATTCTTTTTGCTTATAGAATGGTCAAACCCCGACACACTGGGTCCTATGTCTATACCAAACAAAATACTTGCAGCATTGTTTCAGTCTGTCACCTTGCGTACCGCCGGGTTTAACACCATTTCTCAAGATGGCCTGACCGATTTTTCCACCCTTGTTTCCAGTGTGTTTATGTTCATAGGCGGCTCACCTGCCGGCACAGCCGGCGGCTCTAAAACAGTCACTTTAGGCGTGGTTATCATTGCTATGATTTCTGTTTTGCGTGGTAAAAATTGCATTGTTGCTTTTGGACGCACGTTGCCAAACGAAATGTTGCAAAAAGCACTTACTGTTATTTGTACCATGCTTATTGTTGTATTTACCGCGGTATTCCTTCTACACTTCACCGAACAAAACAACCCCTACTATCGCAGCATTTTAGATTTAGTGTTCGAGGCTTCTTCCGCTGCCGGCACTGTTGGCGTTACCACAGGTATCACACCGCATTTATCGCCACTGGGTAAAGTCATCATCACGTTTTGCATGTTTGTAGGGCGTTTGTCTCCTGCCGCCGCCGCAGTGGCTCTTAATATGAAAATGCGTACAACCGTTAATAATCTTATGTATCCTGAAGAACCCATCATCATTGGCTAAAGAAAGGACTTTTTAAATGGCAGAAAAACGATGTGATTTACAGTTTGCCGTGCTTGGCCTTGGCCGGTTTGGCATGAGTATTGTGAAAACCTTGGCAGAATACGACGCCAACATTTTAGCCTGCGATAAAAACATGGCTCGCCTGCATGAGGCCACCGATTATGCCACACATGTGGTGCAATTGGACGTAACCGACGAGGACGCTATGGATAAGCTGGGCCTGGGCAACTTTGACGTGGTAGTATTGGCTATGGGTGAGGATTTTGAGTCCACCGTCCTGTCCAGCATGAAGGTAAAAGAACTGGGCACAGCAAAGATATTGGCAAAAGCTGTTGGCGAACGCCAAAAGAAAATTTTGGAAAGCATCGGTGTAGATCAAGTTGTTTTACCCGAAATCGAAATGGGCGCAAAAATAGCACGTCAGCTTGCCCAAAACAATATTTTAGATATATTAGAAAACGCCGGGCACGCTATCACTGAAATGCATCCAATGGAAGAATGGACTCACAAAACCGTAAGCGAGGCAAACATCCGCCAATCTTATGGCTACAGCATTTTGGCTGTTATACGTGGCAAACAAACCATCATTCCTGTCTCGGCAGATTTAGTTCTTCTGCCTGATGACTTGCTAATTACATTGAGCTAAATTATATATACAATCATAAAAAACCTCTTGTATACGGCTACATTTTGCCATATATAAGAGGTTTTTGTTTATGTGTTGAATATTTTTATTACTGATACCTTGTATTACCTGCAAGATTTTTCAAGTCTGTTGTTTGCTTTAATATAGCTTCATCTTCTGTACTTTGCACTATCGCTTCTAAAATATCCCACCACTCTTCGCTGTTTTCACCTTTTTTCAGCGCCACTTGCAAATGAGCCATTGCTTTTTCATGTTGCATGCAATGCAAGGCACACTCCGCCAATCGAATATGTGTTGTAGCGCCGGCGTCCGCTACTATAAAACCACTGCTATCTTCCAGTAGTTCTCTATACAGCCCGTTGTCCATATAATATGCCGATTGTACCAAAAAACACTTTTCTTCAAGCCCTTTACAAGCTTTTAGTAGCTTGTTTGCAAGCTCTCTTCCTTTGGCAAACGCTATAGCTTCATAACTGCTTACAACAACACCAAAAGAAATAGATGCCGCTGAATCACCACTAAAAAACAACTCAAGCACCGGCGCATATTCACCCAGCTCGTTTTTATATTTCATTAGCCATTCATGGTTTTCAGCACATAAAATAGCAAGATACATTGTATACTGCACTAAGTTTTTGTCTGTAGTATCCTTTGCCGCCAGCGCCATTTGCAACGCTTCTTCATATTTCCCCAGCACTATCATCAGATACCAAAAATCACCTTTGGTGGCTACCCCTTCATCCAGTTCTTTTTTCATCCAATAAGTATATATATCGGTAAATCCTTCACATCTACCGTGCCTTATCAGTGCTTCCCGCAATCCTCTTTTATCCGCTCCTACCACTTTTTCCAGGAAAACAACGGTGTCTTCCAGCGGTAATCCTCGCATGCAATTATACAATAGTTTGACTGCTTTTTTGCGATATACAGTCACTTCTTGTGATAACGCTTTAGCGGCATAATCAAACGTCAGCTCTTTGTCACCTTTTCGCCACGCCGCAATAGCCCCCGCTTCATATAAATCTATCAGTCCGCGGAAATAGTCACCCATATCGGCTGTCTTTCCTTTACGGGCTTCTTCCGCGCTCTGTATCACGTTTGGTAACTCTTGCAATAATTCGCTTTCATTTTTATCGAAATGCAGCTTATAATACAGCGGTAGTATATAAGATATTGGATCGTTTTCATAGGCTTTCTGTCCGTTTGCCACCATCACGTCCCATATTTTTTTGCTGTCTGCTTTTTCTTCTTTTGCCAGAACAATACCATCAAGCAACAGTGTTTTTCCTATTTCAGGCATTAGTTGCAATATGTTTTTTGTCTCGTTCGGATGATCTAACAACCATGACAAGCTGCTAAATGCTTTTTTTCTTTCTATAAAAAATAGCTCTCTTACTAAATATACGTGATATAGAGCTTTTTCTTTTTCTTGTACTGTATCTTCAACTGCATGTTCCAAAAGATTTATATTCCGCAATCGTTTTTGAGTGCTTACAGCTTGACTATATCCGTCATGGTTTATATTCCATTGAGGCGAAACAGCGCACATCACGCAGTTTTTATTTGTCGGGTAAATCCTCTCGTGTATATTCCCCTTATATGTGACGGCATTTTTACGAAACACACGGATACTCTCACCCACTGAAATCACCGAGCCCAGTCCCGGGTCTATGTCTGTACGGCGTATTTTCAGCGAAAACACAGAGCTATCAGAAAACTTCTTGATTAAGGTTTCTTTGTCTTCAGCTTTCAGCGCCGGCTCAAACCATTCATCGGCATCCAAAAAAAATACTATATCTCCGCTTGTTTGCGACAAAGCGTAATTACGTGCCGCGGCAAAGTCTTTACACCATTCAAACTGTTTTACCATTGCGCCGGCTTTTATGCTTTCTTCTTTTGTGGCGTCTGTACTGCCGGTATCCACCACCACCAGTTCATCTGCAACCGCTTTTATACTATTTATGCTACGTGCAATGCATGATGCCTCGTTTTTCGCAATCCATACCGCCGATACTTTCATAAATTCCTCCAAATATCATCACGTCATACGCCAATTTTTGCACTTATGTTTTTATTATATGCTACCACACTCTTTTTCGCAATGACTAGCCACTTATATATTGACAAACCCATACCAAAATAGTAGTATTACTTTAAAGTCACTGTACTTGAAATAGCGTTCAATTTAATCAAAAAAAAACAAAATACAGGAGTATTTTCATGGACCACATCTACGATACAATAATAGTCGGCGCAGGTCCTGCAGGTCTTTCAGCCGGTCTTTATGCCGGCAGAGCAAATTTAGATACTTTGATTATAGAGAAGCTACTACCCGGCGGTCAAATCGCTCTTACAAGCGATATAGAGAACTACCCCGGCGGTATCGAAGAAGAAACCGGCACATCTTTAGTGCAGCGCATGACAAAACAGTGTGACTCTTTTGGCGCAAAACGTGTGTCTGATACCATCATTGACATGGATCTTTCAGGCGATGTGAAGCTTTTGAAAAGCGCCAAAAACGAGTACATGGCTAAAACTGTTATTTTCACTCCGGGTGCTACCTTACGTCCCATCGGTTGTCCCGGCGAAAAAGAATTCATCGGCAAAGGTGTTTCCTATTGTGCCACATGTGATGCTAATTTTTATCGTAACATGGACGTATACGTGATTGGCGGTGGCGACAGCGCCCTTGACGAAGCACTTTACCTTACAAAATTTGCACAAAATGTTACTATTGTACATCGTAGAGACAGCTTGCGTGCGGCAAAGTCTATCCAAGACAAAGTTTTTGCCAATCCAAAAATCAGTATACGTTGGAACAGTGTTGTCTCAGAACTTAAGGGCGATGACTTGCTAAACAGCGTTGTTTTCAAAGACACTAAAACAGGTGCCTTGGAAGAAATACACGCACCCGAAAAAGACGGTACATTCGGTGTGTTTGTATTTATAGGTTTTTTGCCTCATACGCAGTTTTTAGAAAACCACATCGCTCTTGAAGATGGGTATATTCTTACAAACGAGGACATGCACACAAATATACCAGGCGTTTTTGCCGCAGGTGATTGCCGTAAAAAAAGCCTACGACAAGTCATCACCGCCGCCGCCGACGGTGCCATTGCCGCGGTGCAGGCAAGCCACTATATCGACAATTTGTAAAAATAATATTTTTATTTTTTTAAAATTTTTCCAAAACCCCTTTACATATTCTATTTCATGAAGTATAATAAATTGGTTCATAATACTAAGGATGTAGCCCATCCACTCGGATGCATATAGCTCTACAGTACCAAACGAGGAGGTGCGAATATGGCAGTACCAAAAAGAAAGCATAGTTCTGCTCGTCGGGACAAGCGTCGTTCCAATGTATGGAAACTTGAAGCTCCCACTTTGGTCACTTGTACACAATGTGGCAACTATAAAGTTCCGCATGTAGCCTGTGGCAATTGCGGTTTTTACAAAGGCAGAGCAGTCGTAAAACAAAAAGAAGCCTAAGTTATACACCGCTATGGTGTTTTGACTGGGTGTTAGTTGTATGCCGGAGCTATCTCAAGCAGATGCTTCGCAGCAGGGTTGTCGCAAGTGACGGGCAAATTGCCACGACACTTTTGTGGCGACCTTTTTTGTTCGTCACATGCATTATCTGATAATCATATTTTTCAGTTTATACACCATCGGCTATACGTCATTTATAGAAAGGAGCTCATCATGCCCATCACAATTCAAAATGTGTTGCCAAACTCTCCTGCAGACAACGCAGGTATTCGCAGCAACATGCAGCTTGTTTCTGTAAACGGAAACCTTATTTGTGACGGACTTGATTACGAGTTTCACACTACCGGCTCAAAACTTGATTTAGTATTGCAAGACGGCAATACGCCGGTGTCCATCACCGTCTCAAAAGACGAATACCAACCACTGGGCTGTGCTTTTTTCAGCTATTTAGCCGACAAGCACCGCCACTGTAAAAACGCCTGCGTTTTTTGCTTTATCGACCAGCTACCTAAAGGCTTGCGCTCTTCTTTATATTTTAAAGACGATGACGAGCGCCTTGGCTTTTTATTCGGCAATTATGTCACTCTCACCAATCTGACAGATACTGAAATTGAACGCATAATATCAATGCGATTTGCACCTGTCAATATAAGTGTACATACAGCTAATCCTGACTTGCGCGTGGAAATGACAAAAAACCCGTCTGCCGGAAAGGCGCTATCTTATATACCAAA
The DNA here is from genome assembly GCA_964370165.1 of uncultured Oscillospiraceae bacterium. Classification (GTDB taxonomy): domain Bacteria; phylum Bacillota; class Clostridia; order Oscillospirales; family Ruminococcaceae; genus JAAYCI01. The sequence goes on along the minus strand of CAYJIG010000002.1, from coordinate 117,476 downwards.
GCTTGCAAAGGCCGGTATACCTATGAACTTCCAGCTGGTTTTGTGTCCCGGCATCAACGACGGAGATGAGCTACGCCATAGCTTGCAGTGGCTTTCAGAATTTCATCCATACACTCAGAGCATTGCCGCTGTTCCTGTAGGCCTCAGCGCACATAGAGAAGGCCTGGCTGCCCTTACAAGTTACACAAAAGAAACCGCAAGTAGCCAGCTGGATATAATGCTGCAAATGGGCAACCAGTTCAGCGAAAAATTTGGCTCACGTTTAATTTATCCGTCTGACGAATGGTTTTTACTGGCCGAGCGAGAGATTCCCTCGGCTGATTTTTACGACGGATACCCTCAACTTGAAAACGGTGTAGGAATGTGGCGCAGTTTTTTTGACGAGTTCTTAGACGAGCTTAGCTATGCCACTCCTCCAAACGGCAAAATTTCTGCCGATATAGCTACAGGTGTACTTTCTGCTCCTTTGATGCAACACCTGGCCGATAAAGTGAATGAAACCATGCCCAGTGTATATATACGTGTCCATACTATAGTAAACGATTTTTTTGGTCACAGTATCACTGTCAGCGGGCTTTTGTGTGGTGAAGATATTATCGCTCAGTTAAAAGATAAACTATGTAGCCAAAATTTATTTTTACCGGCAAATATTTTGCGAAGTGAAGGTGATTTGCTACTTGATGACACTGCTCCTTCTGATATAGAAACCGCATTAAATGTACACGTGCATATCCCTTCTGACGGTGCATTTTCTTTATTGCAGGCACTGTTATCACTATAGCTAAACACAAAAATCAAAGTATCAATTTGCAAAAACACAGCACAAGTTTTTATTTTATGGTATACTAAAGTATGCAGTTATATTTTCAGTTTTCATGAAATTTCATATGTAAAGGGAGATATTATTATGGCAAATTGTAATTCTTGCGGCAATCCTTTAGCTAATAATGCAGCTTTTTGCGGAAATTGTGGCACGCCTATAAATAATGTGGCCACGCCACCACCTGTGAATTCTTCTCAAGGTAATATGGTGCCTCCTCAAATGAATGCCCCGCAGCAACCACCAATGGGTGCCCCTCAACCACCACCGCAAGCTACTGCTCCACCATACTATAGCAACACTCCCCCTCAACCGGGTGCTCCTCAGCAACCAATGGGCAACCCACAACAGCCACCACCAGGTGCTCCACCATACTACAGCAATACTCCCCCTCAACCGGGTGCTCCTACATATCACAACGCTCCAACACCTCCTCCGGCAAGTAGCATGAAAAAGCCATCCAAAGCCCTTGGAATAGGTTGTCTTGTTATTGGACTTTTTATTGCGGCTATTTATATATTTAGCTCTTGTGTTTTACCTTTTATGATAGGATCTTCTATAGCCCAAGAAACCTTAGAAGATATGACTTATGCGGTAGCCGAAAACGATTCTGATACCGACGATGATGGCTTTGATACACGCAGTTTTCCTCAGGCTGAATCTGAAAACACAACCGATTCGACCGATTCAGGCTTAAACTGGGTTATCGAGCCACAGTATGACTGGCAAAATCTTGCCCCACTTAGCAATACCAGCGAATATATTGACTATAGCATGAACTACCTGAATTTTTACACCAATGACGGTATTGGTGTTTTAGAGTTCAGTGGTAGCGAGCTTATTCCTGCAGGCACGTTTACAGAACCTCCTTTTTTCTGTGATTACGGATATTGGCACGGATTCCCCGAGGATTTATACAACAGTGACTTTGCTACCCAAAATGTATTTTTAGCCAGCTACGGCCTACCCTACACCACCGATGGCGGACACGGCGGCGCTAACTATATGATATCCGGCTACAACCCATCAGATGGAAGCTTGACACTTGGTTTTGCCGAGTATGGCGAGTTTTATGCGGCAGATTTTTCCACTTATGATTTCACTGTACCTGATTATTTGACTGCTATTGATATCACAAACTTTGATGAATCCGGCATGCTACTTGAAACCCGGCAAGGCCTTGCAACCGGTGACGGCAACTTAATCTTGGATGTCGTATACACCTCTGTCACCAAGGTTTATAACAACATTTGGCGAGTAGAGGCTAATGATGGCATGTACAGCTTTTTCAACACCGCAGAAAATACATTCCTCACAGATTTCGTGCTGGAGCCCGTGTGGAATTATAACAACCCTGTTTTCATGAGTACCGGACTTTTCAACGAAGGCTATTCCCCGGTGCGTATAAACGGCATGGTGGGCTTTATCGATGAAAACGGAAACGAAGTCATTACACCACAGTTTGAAAACGCCACATTTGTAAAGGACGGCGTCGCCTGGGTACAACAAGACGGATTATGGGGCCAGATCGCTCTTCCACCACTATCATAAATTAATACAGCGCCACCCATATACATAAAGGAGATACCATGTCAAAACCCATTGTCGCCATTGTTGGGCGACCCAACGTAGGAAAATCCACTTTCTTTAACAAGCTTATCGGTGAACGTCTGGCTATAGTAGAAGACACCCCGGGTGTTACCAGAGACAGACTATACGGCACCGCCGAATGGCTGGATCATCAGTTTTTACTGGTAGATACCGGCGGCATCGAGCCCGGAACCGACAACAGTCTTCTGCTTCACATGCGTCGTCAGGCAGAAATTGCTATCGATTCTGCATCTGTTATTTTGTTTATCACCGATATCAAAACCGGTGTCACAGCTCAAGATGTCGACATTGCTCCGATGCTTTTGCGTAGTGGCAAACCAATCATCTTAGTTGTAAACAAAGTAGATGGCGTGGGAACACTCCCACCAGAACTATATGAGTTTTATTCGCTTGGTCTTGGAGATCCATTTCCTGTGTCGTCTGTTCACGGCCACGGCACCGGTGATTTGCTTGACGAAGTGATATCTCACTTCCCTAAAGAAGATTACGATGAAGAAACCGATGATCGCATCCCTGTAGCCATCATTGGCAAGCCAAACGTGGGCAAATCCAGCCTTGTGAACTATATTCTGGGTGAAGACAGAATGATAGTGGCAGACGAGGCCGGCACCACTCGTGATGCAGTAGACAGCGATGTCGATAACAAATGGGGCAAATACACCTTTATCGACACCGCCGGAATGCGCCGTCGTGGCAAGGTAGAAGACGGCGTGGAACGCTATAGTGTTATCCGTGGCCTTGCCGCCACCGAACGTGCTCGCGTTGCTGTAATCATGATTGACGCTACCCAAGGTTTTTCCGAGCAAGACAGCAAAGTAGCAGGATACGCCCATGAACAAGGAAAAGCTTGTATCATCGCTGTGAACAAATGGGATGCCATCGATAAAGATGACAAAACCATGCAAATTCAGCGCAAAAAGTTGGAATCCGACTTTTCATTCATGAGCTATGCGCCGATTATATTCCTTTCGGCTAAAACCGGCCAACGTGTGGATAAGCTGATGGAGCTGATAAACTATGTAGACAGCCAAAACGCACTGCGCGTCACCACCGGTGTTTTGAACAAGATTTTGGCCGATGCCACTGCAAGGGTGCAACCACCTACTGATCGCGGCAAGCGTCTTAAAATTTACTACATGACGCAAGTATCCACACGCCCGCCTACTTTTGCTTGTTTTATAAATAACAAAAAGCTTTTCCATTTTTCGTATCAGCGTTATTTAGAAAACCAAATTCGTGCCACATTCGGGCTTGAAGGCACACCTATACGTATCTTAGCACGTGAGCGTGGCCAAAAGTAAGTTATCGGTATAACGCAATATTATTTCATACAACAAAAATACCCCTAATTAAGGTTATCAAGCCTTAGTTGGGGGTATAACTATCAAAATTGTAAATAAAGAAGCTGAAAAGAAGATATATCTTCGCTTTAGTCTTCTTTTTTCTTTTGCCCAAATTTATATTCAGTACCACTTAAAATACGTCCGATATTTGCACGATGCATCCATATTACCATAATAGCAATTACGGCAGTGCACACTGTGGAATACGCAGCCATTTCGCCGGTAACGAATGTACACCACAAAAATGTCACTATAGGATACATCGCGATGCCAATAAGCGAGCCCAGTGATACCATTTTACTGATGAAGAAAATAACAAGAAACAGTGTGATTAAAATAACGGCCGGTATAAACTGCAATGCCAGCACCACACCACAAGATGTGGCAACACCTTTACCACCTTTGAACCCAAAAAACACAGGAAACATGTGGCCTATAATCACAAAAATAGCTCCTATATACGCACCGTACATAGAATTCATGTCACCGGCAAGCAAGATAATCATCCAGTGTCCGGCTACCACGCCCAAAACACCTTTCAATATATCGCACGCCAATGTCAAGATGGCCGCTTTTTTACCGAATGTGCGTGCGACGTTTGTCATGCCGGCGTTACCACTACCACTTTTGCGGATGTCTTGGCCATAAAAAGCACGACAAATCAGTATGGCTGAATTCACACTTCCCAAAAGATATCCTATAACAGCAGAAGCCGCTAGTGCAATAAAAAACATAAAATCCATACATGTCTCCAATATTAGTTAATGTGTACTGTAGCTACAATTAAAATTAGTAAAAAAATTTTACACAATAGATAGTTTACCATAAGAGGTGAAAATTGTAAAGTTCCAGAAAACACCATGATATTTCTAAAGTTTATAACGATACTTTTACCGGCAAATTAAAGCAGGCTTGATTTTATTTGCTTTTTCACATATTCTAAATCACTGTTTGATAACAGCGGAATAAGCGTGTTTATTTCCTCTACCGTCTTATCCCACCATTTAAACTGTTCCATTAAATCAACCAGCTCATCATCAAACCTTTTTCTGATAAGCTTTGCCGGATTACCAGCCACAATACTATACGAAGGAACATCACTACCCACCACACTGTTTGCGCCAATTATAGCACCGTTTCCTATTGTGACGCCGGCCAGAATGGTTGCATTTTGCCCTATCCATACATCGTTACCCACAGTGGTATCACCTTTCAGTGGCATTTCTGTAAGCGAAGGCACATTTTGATCCCATCCATCTAAAATATAAAACGGAAAAGTTGACACTGCATTCATTTGATGGTTTGCACCGTTCATAATGAAATTCACTCCGGATGCAATTTGACAAAACTTGCCTATTATTAACTTATCGTCATAAAAATCGTAATGATGAGTGACGTGGCTTTCAAAACTCTGCCCTGAAAAATATGTAAACTCACCCACAATTATGTTTGGATTCTTTATTGTAGGCTTAACATAAGTAACTGTATCTATACCTTTTACAGGAAATATGGTGTTGGGATTTGGCATATTATTTTCACCCATCAATATCACCTCTGTCAACTTCTTTGTTGCAACTATCAGGATACATTCATTGATTACTTTTTAATCATGTCTTTATTTTATAGTATCATCACTATAAAAACAATAAAAGCTTTACTTTTTTGATTTTTAGTTGCATTTAAATCTTTAAAAAATAAAAGCCCTCTGCTATACTAAGCAAAGAGCTTTTCAATATTCGTCTAAATTACACAGCGCGAGTCACCTTGCCGGAACGAAGGCAACGGGTGCAGGCGTAGACATATTTGGGCGAATTGTTCACTATAGCTTTCACCCTTTTTACATTGGGTTTCCACATACGATTGGAACGACGATGCGAGTGGGAAACTTTAATTCCAAACGTCACACCTTTATCACAAATACTACACTTAGCCATCTCTACACCTCCTACACGCATATTTCAGTCACTCAAATAGTATACCAAATAACAAAGCAAAAAGCAAGCCTTTTTTTATGAATACTTATTTTTTCTATCAGCTATTTTATCAATACACATTTTATACATATCATCGTCCATCAGCTTCTATTTTTTGCATCCAATAGCTTATTGGGATCTCTTGTGGACATGCTTTTTCGCATATTTTGCACCCAACACACATAGCGCCACTTTCTTTTTTATCAATATCGTTATAATACATTTGCAGGTTATACAGCGAGCTATCGTAAGCGCATCTGTTATGCAAGCTAAACATTTTTGGTATGTTCACACCTTTTGGACATGGCATACAGTAAAGGCACGATGTGCATGGCACAACATTCAATTGCTTAAATATATCACACGCCTTTTTAAGTGCTTTATTTTCTTCATCTGTAAGAGGCTCTCCCGTAGAAAAAGTGGCAAGGTTATCTTTTAACTGTTGCTCTGTTGTCATTCCGCTCAGCACCGTTAAAATACCTTCTTTGTCTAAAAGCCATCTCATGGCCCAGCTTGCAATACTTGCTGTAGGGTTCACATTTTTTAATATCTCATTGCTTTTTTTGCCTAAATCCGCCAGTCGTCCGCCACGCACCGGCTCCATCACAACAACAGGAATATTCCTATCCCTTAATATCTGGTATTGCTCGCTCGCACGTATAAAATCTGCATCAAAGTAGTTGTATTGAAGCTGAGCAAAGTCCCAAGAATATCCATCCACTATTTTTGTCAACAATTCCGGTGTGTCATGAAACGAAAAACCCAAATTACGTATATACCCCTTTTTTCGTAAATTATCCATGATGGGATATAAATCAAGATCATCAAAAAATGGCATATGTTTTGTTCTCAAATTATGAAAAAGATAAAAATCTATATAATCTGTTTGTAAGTTTTTCATCTGCTTTTTAAAAAAAATCTCGGCATCTTCTCTTTTTTTCAGTAGCCAAACCGGCAGCTTTGTTGCTAAAAAATAATCTTCACGCCGTTTGTCTGCCATGGCTCTGCCAACAAACGCTTCAGAATTTCCCCCGTGATATCCCCACGCACTATCAAAATAATTAACGCCGTTATTGTACGCTATATCAAGTAATTTTTTCGCTTCTTTTTCGTCAATTGCCGCCGCATCTCCATCTTGTATGGGCAATCGCATATTACCATATCCTAAAGCAGACACTTTTTCATTTGTTTTTGCAAATGTATTATATTGCATCTTTTCCTCCCACACAAGCTGATTTTATAAACAAGCTACTATGCTTAGTATATCACGCTTCAAACTAACGATACAAATGTTTTTTAAAAACATCACACAAAATTAACCTGTTTATGTTATACTGTATCTAGTTAAATTACTAAAATTTCATCCGCCTATTCCCCAGAGAATGGTCTATTTTTGGTATGCTTTATTTTCAAACCGGGCCTTTCTTGTGACAGAATGGAGATTTTATGTGGTATAATGAAGCTGTGCTTTATCAAATCTATCCGCTGGGCTTTTGTGGTGCACCTTTACAAAACGATGGTGTTAAAGAAACACGCATCACCAAAGTTATAGACTGGATTCCGCACATGCAAAATCTAGGTGTCAGCGGTGTTTTGTTTAACCCTTTATTTGAAAGCGATGCCCACGGCTATGATACCCGAGACATGCAAACATTGGATGTGCGCCTTGGCACAAACGAAGACTTTGCAAAGGTATGCGATGCTTTACACAAAGCCGATTTACGGGTGATTTTAGATGGCGTTTTCAACCATGTCGGGCGTGGATTTTGGGCGTTTGTCGATGTACAACAGAATCGTGAACACTCCGCCTATAAAGACTGGTTTCATATAAATTTCGGTGGCAACTCCGGCTACAATGATGGATTTTGGTACGATGGCTGGGAAGGCCATTTCGAGCTGGTGAAGCTTAATTTGCATAACCCCGCTGTGGTAGATTATATTTTAGAATGTGTGGGCAAATGGATAGACGAGTTTGACATCGATGGCATCCGTCTTGATGTTGCATATAGCTTAGATCACAACTTTATGCGTCGGTTGCGTGGGTATTGTGACAGTAAAAAGGCAGAGTTTTTCCTTGTTGGCGAGATGCTTCATGGAGACTACAAAACACTGGCAAATCCTGAAATGCTACATTCTGCCACAAATTATGAGTGCTATAAAGGGCTGTATTCCAGCTTCAACAGCATGAATATGTTTGAGATTGCACACAGCCTTCAGCGTCAGTTCGGCCCGGAAAACTGGACACTTTATCGTGACTTACATTTAATGTGTTTTGCAGATAATCACGATGTGTCACGAATTTCCAGCATTTTAGAAGAAGAAAAGCATGTTCCTCTTGCCTATGGTTTGCTTTTAGGTATGCCCGGAATTCCTTGCATCTATTATGGTAGCGAATGGGGCGAGCTTGGTGACAAAAATCAGGGCGATCCATCCTTAAGGCCTTGTTTTGAAAAGCCTATTGAAAACGACTTGTTCAAGCAGCTATCTAAAATGATAAAAGCACACACTGAAAGTTCTGCTTTGTGCAATGGAGTTTACCGTCAGGTATATCTGACGAATAAACAATATATTTTCGAGCGCAAGGCGTCAGATGAACGTATGCTTATTGCCATCAACATTGAAAATGCGCCTCATGTGGCACATTTTGATGCACAGTCAGGCATGGCCATGGACTTGCTCCTCGATAAACCTGTTGATTTTGGCGGCGGTTTTGATATGCCTGCATTTTCTGTACAGTTTTTAAAGATGGAACACTGATATATTCCAAATTTACTACATTTCCAAAGGAGTCACATATGAAAACCACAAATAGTATCGCCACAGTAAAAAGTACGCTGGGTAGTGTTTATGCCGCATCAGATGCTCAAAAGCAAATTAGTGAAGTGCTTTTGGGTATGCAAGTAGAGGTGTTATCCTCTGATGAAAATTTTGCTTATGTGTGTACCCCTTTTGGGGAAAAAGGCTATATTCGTCAAAGTCATTTGTGTGACGACGCCACAAAAAACAACGAATGGTCGCATATTGGCAAGATGATAGTCAAGGCACCATTTGCCGATGTACTTAAAAATCCCTCTAAAGATTCTTTACGGCTTACTACTGTGCCTCGTGGCGGTTTTGTCCATCCTGTCAGTGCCGAAAGTGAAGACGGCTGGCTGTCGGTGGAACTACCTTGTGGAGAAAATGGTTACATGCGTGCCGCCGGCCTAATGTGTCAGCCATCTGCCCAGGCTATCCACGATGTACAAGCATTGCGTGAGACCGTTGCCGCTTGTGCACTGGGTTACATCGGTGCACAATATAGGTGTGGTGGACGTAGCCCTATCGGCGTCGACAGCAACGGTTTGGTTTTTATGGCATATTGGCTGAACGGCCTTGTGCTGAACACCGATTTTTCTCTTCCACAAGACAACATGCTTAAAAAAGTGTCTTTGGACGACTTGCAAATGGGCGATATTTTGTATTTTGATAATCATATCGGTTTATTTTTAGGCGATGGTCAATATGTTCATGCCACCGACCAGGCTTTAAGCGACGGCGTTGTTATTAACAACTTACAAGAAAATTCTTTATTTTACCGTAAAGATCTTGCCGATAGTTTACATACCTGTGCAGGTCTTCGCTAAAAATAACACATCAATTTGTCTTAACAAAAAGTCACAACTCCATTTTTTCGGAGTTGTGACTTTTTTATTATATGTTTAATAAGCGTTAGCGGATATTATCAATTTTTATATATTTTTCTGCAACATTACAAAGCTCATCTTTTGATTTCGCTTTTCTAAATTCTTGCATTGCATAATCATTTTCAAAAATTTCCATCATTTTTTGTAATACATCCAGTTGGTCATCAGGATGCAAAATCGACATCATGAAAACCAGCTCTACCCTGACTTTCACAACACTATCACCCATCTGATAAAACTCGACGGGAGATTCCAGCCGCGCTATTCCTATTGCGGATGTAATCACATGTTCTGAGCCGGTAACATGCGGAATAGCCACCCCGATACCATCAAGTTGCAGACCGGTAGGGTATGATTCTTCCCGCGTCAACACTGCTAATGGGTAGCTTTGCTTTACAAATCCATTAGCAAGAAACAGCTCGGAAAACTTTTGAACAACCTCTTTTTTATCCGAGGCCTGCATTCCTATAATCACAAGATTTTCATGAAATAAACAACTCACTGTAGGCACCTCTTAATCTGTCAGTGCATCCAAAAACGCTATTAACTCTATGCCTATTTGATCTTCGTTTTCACCTGATACTTCTATAGCAATTTGTGTTCCTTTTTTAAGTCCACCACTCAATATTGAAATAATGCTTTTGGGATTAAATTTTCGCTCGTTATGATAAAACGAAATTTCAACAGGAATTTTTTTGCAATATGTTACTAGCTCTGACGCCGGCCTTGCATGCAGTCCCATTGGATTTTGAATTATATAATCTCGTCGAAACACTAACTACCACTCCTTATATATTTTTCACAACTCAAATATAAGCATAAAATCATATATCAGCTATAACTTCTACTACGAATAATCGTTTCCGGCAATAGGCCTATCTTTATGCACATTTTCATCAATGCGTATTTTCATGTTTTTTTCCATATTGATGAACACCACGCCGTATTGGAAACCTCCATCTTTTAATGTCGTTTTATTCCGCACTTGCGCGATGGTTTTCACCCTGAACTCTGAGAAAAAAGCATTCACTTTTATATCAATTTCCAGTAGTTGATTCTCTTCGCACTCATACCTTGTATATAGCTTTGCCCCACCTGAAGATAAATCTTCTACATCGATTTTTTGCCAAGTGCCGTCTTTTTTCTGAATTTTTGCATCACAAACCAAATGATTAGACCTTTTGTACGCACGCTTGTTATGCATAGGCACTCCTTTTTTGGGTCGCCAGGGTGTCATATCACGTCAGTTCAGCTATATCTCTGTTATCTGATAATTGTACCATGCATTTCTATTCAATTTATATCCTTAGTGATTTATGCTGTGGCGTTTCACGTCCAGCCTGGCAAGTGCACGCTCTAAAGCTACACGAGAATGCATATATTCCACTTCATTTGTCTTATCTTGCAACCGTTCTTCGGCGCGCTGCTTTGCACGCAATGCACGGCTTTCCTCTATGTCTTCAGGCCACTCAGCCGTGTCGGCAAAAATCATCACCTCACCGTGAGTAATTCGTGCAAATCCACCTGTTACAGCAGCTTCCTTCCACTCTGTCTCACCTTCAGGTAATATCCTGAGTGGTGCAGGCACCAGCACAGCCACCATGGGCGTATGATATGCTAGCACCCCCATCTCACCGTCTGTAGTGGTCACCACAAGGCTTTCTATTTTACTATGGTAAAACTGCTTGTCCGGTGTTGCAATATGTAGCAAAAATGGTATACCCATTGCTGCCTCCTATTTTACCTGTCTAATGTTCATCACTCTGCTGACAAAAGATATCATTTTACTCTTTTTCTTGTCTTGCGCTCTCATATACCTCGTCAATGCCACCCTTCATATAGAAGTGTGCTTCAGATATATCGTCCATTTTTCCTGTGACAATTTCTTTAAATCCACGGATAGTTTCTTCTATTGGCACATGCTTGCCTTGGTATGAACTGAAAGTTTCTGCCACATAAAATGGCTGTGATAAAAACCGCTCTATTTTACGTGCACGATACACAATTTGCTTGTCACTATCGGTCAAGTCATCCATGCCTAAAATAGCAATAATATCCTGAAGTTCATGATATCGCTGTAAAATTTCTTTCACTTTTTGAGCCACTTGATAGTGTTCCTCGCCCACAATTTCCGGCGCTAATATACGTGAAGTCGACTCCAGTGGATCCACCGCAGGATAAATGCCACTTTCCACAATACGACGGCTAAGCACCGTGGTTGCGTCCAAATGAGCAAATGTAGTGGCGGGTGCAGGGTCGGTCAAGTCATCCGCCGGCACATATACTGCCTGCACACTGGTGATAGACCCCTTTGTGGTAGACACAATACGGTCTTGAAGCGCGCCCATTTCATTTGCCAAACTAAGCTGATATCCCACCGCCGACGGGATGCGTCCCAGCAAAGCAGACACCTCGCTACCGGCTTGAATGTAGCGGAAAATATTATCAATAAAAAACAATACATCTTGGCCTACATCGTCCCTGAAGTACTCTGCCATGGTAAGGCCGGTCATGCCAACACGCATACGTGCACCCGGTGGCTCGTTCATTTGTCCGAAAACAAGAGCAGTTTTTTCAATAACACCGCTTTCGTTCATTTCGCTTATCAAGTCATTGCCTTCACGTGAGCGTTCACCCACACCGGCAAAAACCGAGTAACCGCCACGTTCCATGGCCATGTTACGGATAAGCTCTAATATAAGTACAGTTTTTCCTACACCTGCACCACCAAACAAGCCTATTTTGCCGCCTTTTGGATACGGCGCTAACAAATCAACCACCTTAATACCTGTCTCCAGTATTTCTGTGGCAGGTAGCTGCTCATCAAATTTAGGTGGCTTTCTATGAATTGGTCTGAAGTGTGATGCACCTATCTCACCTTTATCATCAAGTGGCTGACCTAAAACATTCACAACACGTGCTAAAAGCTCTTCGCCCACAGGCACAGTGATAACATCTCCGGTATCTTCTACCTCCATGTCACGTCGCAAGCCACCGGTGGGGCCCATTGCCACACAGCGCACCACATGCCCGCCAAGATGTTGCATCACTTCACACACCACGGGCTCACCCCCGGTTTGTATCGATAATGCGTGATAAATCCCCGGCACATATCCTTCTTCAAACTGCACGTCCACAACAGGACCTATCACCTGGCTGATTTTGCCTTTAGCCATCTTCCACCATCCTCTTTGCGCCGTTTACTGCCGGCCCATGTTTTCTTAGTTATTATATAAAGGAATTATACTCTAATTTTCATCGCTACATATTAAATATGTTGCTCTGGGATGCCTGCCACAATCTCTGTCAATTCCTGTGTGATTTTGCCTTGACGCGCCTGATTATAGTCAATACTCAGCCGTGATATAGTCTCGTCTGCTGTTTTGTTGGCGTTATCCATGGCCATCATCCTAGCTTGCAGCTCACTGGCAAATGCTTCCACCAGCGCACCATATAATATACCTTTCAGGTAATATGGCACAAGCAGATCAAACACTTCTACCGCACTGGGTATATAATCTATCTGCTCGCCTGTATACTTTTGGCTGGTTTCATTCACCAAAGGCCGCAAATCCAGCGGTAGCAGTGGCAAAATATGCGGGTCTTGACGCATAGAAGACAACATCTCTGTGTAAATAAGATAAATGCCATGATACTGACCCGACAAGTGTTTTTCCACCACCAGTTCTGCCATTTCACGTGCACGATAAATATCCGGGTTCATCACACGATATTGAAAACTTTCGTCCATCTTATAGCCCAGTTTTCGGATTTTACTGCGCCCGATATACCCTGCCACCAACACTTCGTCTTTTTCTACATTGGCATGTTTTTCGAGCATTTCGATGATATTATGCATATATCCGCCGGCCATGCCCTTGTCTGCACCCATCACCAAAAATAAATTTGGTAAATGCTGGGTTTCCTTGCGTTGGTTATCATGGCGGATAAAAGGAGTACTGATTTCATCGGGACTTGCTAAAATTTCACGCATTGTCAAGATAATATGCTGAAAATATGGCAAAGTATCGGCCAGCTGACTTTTTGCTTTTTGCGATTTAGAAGCGGAAATCAAATACATCGCACGAGTGATTTTTTTTGTATTATTCACACTTCCGATGTGTTCCTTAACTTCATGTAAATTCGCCATGTGTTCCTCCGATAATATCGCTATGTACCGCCAATATATGGCGATTTTATCCTAAAAACATATCTATATATTTTTCTGCTGTTTTTCTGATAAAACTTTCATCTTCTTCACTTAACATACCGGTATCACGAATATTACACAACACCTCTTGATGTTCATCGCACATATAGTCCAAGAACTCATCTTTAAAGCGTTTCACATCTTCTACCGGTATTTTCATCAGCAAGTTTCCTGTCGCCAATAATAGCAACATTACTTGATTTTCCATTTCCATCGGTGCGTGCAGTGGTTGTTTTATTATCTCCACAATACGCTCGCCTTGAAGAAGTTTATCTCTTGTGGTTTGGTCAAGATCCGAGCCAAACTGAGCGAACACTTGCAAGTCACGATATTGCGCTAGATTCATACGCAACGAACCTGCCACTCTCCGCATAGATTTTGTCTGAGCAGCACTGCCCACACGAGACACCGAAATACCCACGTTTATAGCTGGGCGCTGGCCTGCAAAAAACAAATCACTTTGCAGATAAATTTGACCATCGGTGATAGAAACCACGTTTGTAGGCACATATGCCGAAAAGTCGCCTGCCTGCGTCTCTACAATCGGTAATGCCGTAATAGAGCCACCGCCTAAATCATCAGACAGCCTAGCTGCACGCTCCAAAAGACGACTATGTAAATAAAACACGTCTCCGGGAAACGCTTCACGACCCGGTGGGCGACGCATTAACAAGCTGATAGCACGATATGCCACCGCATGTTTTGATAAGTCATCATACACAATAAGTACATCTTTTTTATGATGATACATAAAATGTTCCGCCATAGCACACCCGGAATATGGAGCCAAATATTGCAAACTGGCCGCATCCGACGCACTACTGGTAACAATAGTTGTATAATCAATTGCTCTAAATCTCTCAAGAGTGTGCATCAGCGACACCACAGTGGATATCTTTTGGCCTATGGCCACATAAATACACATAACATCTTTGCCTTTTTGGTTCAAGATGGTATCTATCGCAATCGAAGTTTTTCCTGTTTGTTTGTCGCCTACAATAAGTTCACGTTGGCCGCGGCCTATCGGAACCATGGAATCAATAGCCATTATTCCGGTTTCCATCGGCTTATCCACGCTACGGCGCTGGTTTACTGTAGGTGCTGCAAACTCTACCGGCCTGTATCCCTCAGACTCAATCGGGCCCATGCCGTCAAGTGGACGACCTAGCGGATCCACTACGCGACCCAAAAGACCCATGCCCACCGGCACAGACACAGTTCTTTCCATGCCGTATACTTTCATGCCCTCAGACACCGACTGCTCACCATCTAGCAACACGCAGCCCACATTGTCTTTTTCGAGGTTCATGGCCATTCCGTATACACCGTTTTCAAAGCGCAACAGCTCTTCGCTCATGCAATTGCGTAGTCCGGAAATGCGCACCACTCCATCGCCGGATGAAATCACCACACCCATAGCGGGTGCATCGGCAATATTTTCCGGTATACCCTGCATATCTTTTATGTTTTCTGCCATACAGTCACTTCCCGTTTAGCCGTCAAGGAGTAATCCGAACCCGCCTATTTCGGCAAATTTATCTGCTGTGCTTTTGTTTTACCCATGGTAAAATTTTCAGCTAATTGTCCACAGAAGAGCTCTCGACCTCTTTGTTTTTTGCACGAATTTCAGCCCTGGACACAATTGAAGCTGCTGCCTCGCGCGCTTCTTTTATGGTTTGGTCATATTGCGCATTTGCACGCTTACGTGCATCTTCAAGCAGGCGCGAGTGTTCTTGTGAGGCTTGTTTCAGAAGCTCTTTTTGCTCCTTAGCATATGCCTCACCCTCGGTTTGGATCTTTTGCCCTTTTTCTATATCAGCGGCAATTTTCTCCGCTCTTTCATCCATAAACTTTGTGACTTTGTTAAACAAAAACTTGCGTAAAAACAAAAATAAAACAAGTAAGTTAACAGCCGTCCATAAAAATGTCAAATCAATATCCAGCATAGCCTTCTCGCCTTCCTTTTCGGCAATTTATCGTATTAATTCATCGCAAGAACAATTTCTATGCTTAGCCTGCTCCCACTACCAATAAGATAATCAAAGCAATAACAAACCCGTAAATAGCTGTGGCTTCGGCCAAAGCGGCGCCCAAAACCATTGTCGATGTGATTTTACCCGAAGCTTCCGGCTGACGAGCAATACTTTCGGTGGCCTTACCTGTGGCAAACCCGATACCAATTCCTGCGCCTGCACCTGCAAGCACTGCTATTGCAGCAGCTATAGCTATAGATTCCATTGTTGTACCTCCTAATATTCTTTTACATGTTTTATCGGCATGTTGATAACTTTTTTGATATTTTTAACGTTAATTAATGCTCTTCTTCCACAGCCTCTGCAATATAAATAGTACTTAAAAACACAAACACATACGCTTGCAAAAGACCGTCGAAAATCTCGAAATAAATACCCACCACCGCAGGCACTATAATGGGAAGCATGTTATACATCAAAGTCATAACAATAGCCGCACCCATCATGTTTCCGAAAAGACGCAAACACAGCGACAACGGCCGCACCACCACATCCAATACCTTCACAAATCCGGATATCGGTGTAGGTTTATAAAACCCACGTCCAAACGCACGCAAACCTTTAAAGCGAATTTCCGCCCATAATGTAATGCCCACTGTCATTAGCGCCATGCATAAAGTGACGTTAAAGTTCTTTGTGGGCGCATGCAAACTGTATGAAAACTCTTCCCAAAAAACGCTGTCAGAAAACAAAGAGAAAAACTCTCCCGTTGGAATGATGTTGAACAACGCTACTGTATTGGCCACTGCAAGAAAAATAAGCATTGTGCCAAGATACGGAGCAAATGTTCGCCAGTGCTTTTCACCAATTTGGGTTCTGGCCAGGTTGTTGACTGTTTCCACCAATACTTCCACCACTTTTTGCGGGCCTTTGGGAACTGTCTCAAGCTTACGTGTCAACAGCAATACCCCCACCATAATAACCGCCATGACTATCCATGTGGTGATAACCGCGTCAGTGATAAACGGTATTTCCATCCCAAACAGTGTAATGGTACTATACACATGTGGGCTGATTATCGAATCCACGCACTTTCCCCCTTTATATGCATTTGTATGCATTTTTCATTTTCAAAGACTGGTTAGCATTTATACTATATATTATTCACTTACTTGATGGTATTGTTTGTCACTTTAAGTCAGCACACATTATCATCAGCAATTTTGCAAAAAATATCACACATCATAGTTCATTATATCAAGACTGCTCGCCCCACCGATTGTGAGAAAGACCGCATTTTTCACTAATTCCATTTATGCAAATCACAAGCGGAATAATCAAAATCCCTATTGTAGCACCATAAAATAGTGATGTATCTAAAAGTGCCGTCACAACAAGCAGCAAAAACGCCATCGTCTGCACACTCATTTGAGCCAACAAACCAAGTAAGCTGGGCCGTTTTCCCGACACAGCCACTGTAAATAAAATCGAAAACAGGCGTATTTTATACACTCCTACAAAAGCTCCTACCCCTATACCAAGTACCAATAACACATCACACCAATATATGCCGGCAAATACTGCCAGCACCACTGCTACTATCGCCACAGGCTTTGTTAAAAATCTCACAAGCACCATAGCATTTTCTCCCTTATTAAACCATTTTTATGCTAGTTTATCCTTATCATACTCCTTTGTATAAACTTGTCAATAGAGTTTATCTATTTACCGAAATCTTTCTTCTAATATTTAAAAATTAGTTCACATTTGATAAGTTTTTTTATGGAACATTTCCATTTTTGACACTTTTTGCTTAAACCACCCAATTTTATAGCTACATATTAATACCTTCATTTGGCTTGAAAAAATATGCGACATTTGATACAATTAATTGTCTATGATATTCCATCGTATATCTTGTAATTTCACCTTTTATCCACCATGTTTTCGCTTGTAAACATTGGTAAAAACAAGGAGTGTACTATAAAATGAAAGTAGTTCTTTTAGCCGGTGGACTTGGCACTCGTATATCCGAGGAAAGTCACCTAAAACCAAAGCCTATGATAGAAATTGGCGAGCGGCCTATTTTATGGCATATCATGAAACTTTATGCAAAGCAAGGCTTTGACGATTTCATTATTTGTTGTGGATATAAAGGATATCTTATCAAAGAGTATTTTGCCGATTATTATTTGCACAACTCTGACGTGACTTTTGACTTTAAAAATAACGGCGAGATGCAAATTCACAACGCAACAGCAGAAAAATGGCGTGTAACGCTTGTGGATACCGGGCTAAACACAATGACAGGCGGGCGCATAAAGCGCATACAACCTTATCTCGACAACCAGCCGTTCATGCTTACTTACGGAGATGGTGTGTCCGATATAGATTTGCAGGCGCTTTTGTCTTTCCATCAATACCACGGTAAAACCGCTACTTTGACTGCGGTGCGTGCCGCACAACGATTTGGTGTTTTGGACATTGACACAAGCGGTACGGTAGATAAATTCCGTGAGAAAAATGACGCCGACGGCGACAATATCAACGCCGGATTCATGGTTTTAAACCCAAATATTTTTGACTATTTGGAAGATGACTCCACTATATTTGAAAAAGAGCCGCTGGAGCGCCTTGCCGCCGAAGATCAACTAATGGCATATAACCACACAGGTTTTTGGCAGTGTATGGACACCCAGCGTGACAAGCAAAAACTTGAGGAATTGTGGCGGACGTCCCCCCCTTGGAGGATATGGGAATGAACTTAGAATGGTATCGTGGCAAACGTGTGTTTTTAACAGGCCACACCGGATTTAAAGGTAGTTGGATGTGTCGTTTGCTTTTGTATTTAGGCGCAAATGTCACGGGATACAGCCTTCCCCCTTCTGCGCCTTTGTTCGAACAAATGAACGTTTCATCGCATATCAATTCCATATACGGTGATATTCGAGACGCTAGCGCATTACAAAAAGCATTTGCCGAAGCACGCCCCGAGGTGGTAATTCACATGGCGGCCCAGCCACTGGTTCGCCAAAGCTATGATGCGCCTGCATACACCTACGAAGTAAACGTCATGGGTACTGTCAATTTACTTGAATGTGTGCGCCAAAGTACCACTGTCAAAAGTATTTTGAACGTCACCACCGATAAGGTATACCAAAACAACGAATGGATATATGGCTACAGAGAAACTGATGTTTTAAATGGTCATGATCCTTATTCAAACTCAAAATCTTGCGCAGAGCTTGTTAGCCGCACATACAGAGATTGCTTTTTTCAAGGCAAAGTACCTCTTTCAACGGCACGTGCCGGCAACGTTATCGGTGGCGGTGACCGTGCTGTAGACCGCATTGTTCCCGATTGTGTTCGTGCCGCTTTGGCAAAAAAAGACATCACTTTGCGCAACCCAAACTCTGTGCGCCCATATCAGCACGTCTTGGAGCCACTTTATGCTTATTTGCTACTTTGCAGTATGCAAGCAGATAACCCCGCTTTGGCCGCAAGCTACAACATAGGCCCCGCCGACAGTGATTGCATCACCACCGCGCGCTTGGCTGAGTATTTTTGTAAGTTTTGGGGAGATGGGCTTTCATATACATCCAGCATTCCTGTTAGTTCTGCCCCACACGAGGCAGGCCTTTTACATCTCGATACCCGCCTTGCACGCAGTGTGCTGGGTTGGCGGCCACGTTTCAGTTCTGAGATGGCAGTAAAAGAAACCGTGGCATGGGAAAAAGCCTTGTTGCATGGCGAAGATATTGCCGCTTTTAGCGACATGCAGATAAAGGACTACTTACATGCTGAATAAACTGCTTTCACGCTTTGCACATACTAGGCCGATGCAAAGTTTAGGCATTGCCAACTCGGCCGATTTTTGGCGGGTGTTTCGGCAGTTTTTAGGTTTTGGGATTGTCGGTGTCTCCAACACTCTTCTAAGCCTTTTTGTCTATTATATATTTAAATGGCTGGGTGTTCATTATCTTTTGGCAAATATCGCAGGTGTGGTTGTAGGTATCCTAAATTCATTTTTTTGGAACAGCCGATTTATTTTTAAAACCAAATCAGAAAACTCCACACAAAAAAAGACTATTTTTGCCAAAACAGCTACTTTTTATCGCATGTGTGTTTCTTATGGCTTGACCGCTTTACTAAGCACTTTATTATTATATGTATGGGTTCAACTACTCGGGATATCAGATAACATTGCGCCTATCATAAATTTATGTATCACCGTTCCACTAAACTTTTTACTCAACAAATTATGGGTATTTAAAGACAAATAAACCACGCTTAGTTGCCGATTTTATTGCATTTTGCAAAATCCGCCACGTAGAAAGGTAGCTTATGGACACATCAAAACTTGCCTGGCACATTCGTCGTCATGGCATTGAAATGACTCATTTGTCCGGTGGCTCTCACATCGGCGCTATTTTATCTGTGGCGGATATTGTAGCCGTCTTATACGGTTCGGTCATGAATGTTTTTCCGAATGATCCCACTTGCAAAATGCGTGATAGATTTATTTTAAGCAAAGGCCATGCAGGTGCGGCGGTGTATGCCGCGTTGGCAGAAACCGGATTTTTCCCTGTGGAAGAGCTTTCCACTCACTATCAAAACGGCAGTAGGTTGTCAGGACATGTGAGCCATAAAAACGTGCCGGGGGTAGAACTGTCTACCGGTAGCCTTGGACACGGCATAGGTGTCGGATGTGGCATGGCCACCGCCGCTAAAATGGACAATAAATCTCACAGGGTTTTTGTGGTTATGGGCGACGGAGAATGTGAAGAAGGCAGCGTGTGGGAAGCCGCACTTTTTGCCGCACATCACAAGCTAAATAACTTCACTGTGGTGATTGACCACAATAAATTGCAAAGTCTCGACACGGTAGATGCCACCATTTCGCTGGGTGATTTGCAAAAAAAATGGACTGATTTCGGATGGGAAACACGCCGTGTGAACGGCCATGACCACGCCGCTTTAACAGAAGCTTTACAGCCGTCAAAAAGCCAAAATCCTCTATGTGTTATTGCAGACACCATAAAAGGTAAGGGTGTTTCGTTTATGGAAAACCAGGTGTTGTGGCATTACCGTGACCCACAAGGTGAGTTTTATGAAAAAGCCGTGGCGGAACTGGAGGCTGCAAAAAAATGAAAAAAACATTCGTCAGCACTCTGTGTGAAGAAGCCGTCAAAAATAAAGACCTAGTTCTTGTAAGCGGTGACTTGGGCTTTGGGATACTTACCCCATTTTGGGAACAGTTTCCAAACAGATTTTTAAACGCCGGTATTTGCGAGCAAAACATGACCGCGCTTGCCGCAGGCCTTGCCCTTGAAGGAAAAACAGTGTTCACATATTCCATCGGTAACTTCCCCACTTTCCGATGCCTTGAACAAATTCGCAACGACGTGTGCTACCACGACGTCAACGTAAATATTGTGGCTGTGGGTGGCGGGCTTGGATATGGCGCCATGGGCGTCACACACCACGCTACCGAAGATATTGCCGTGATGCGTGCTTTGCCCGGCATGACAATACTTTCGCCTGCCGATAAAGCCGAGGCTATTTGTGCCACCCGTATTGCGGCTCAAACAAGCGGACCTTGCTATTTACGTCTTGGCAATGGTGGCGAGCTTGATTTGCATGAAAAAGCTCCCGGTGATATAATCAAACAAGTTTTGCCAATGCAAAGCGGTGCAGATGCTGCTATATTTGCCACCGGTCCTTTGGTGAATGAAGCTATATGCGCTTCAAAAATGTTGCTTTCACACGGCATACACTGTGCAGTTTATTCAGTGCCTTGCATAAAGCCTTTAGACAACGAATCTATTGTCAAAATAGCAAAAGAGACAAAGCGTATATACACCCTTGAAGAACACACCATAGTAGGCGGTCTGGGTGGCGCTGTGTCTGAAACACTTGCAGAACATGGCCTGATGCCACCACTATATCGTTTCGGCCTAAATGATACTTTTTCTTCCACAGTGGGCAGTACTTCATATTTACGTGAAGTATACAACTTGTCTGCAAAGGCTGTACACGAAAAAATATCTGCCGATTTCAAAGTTATCTAATTATTTCTTATATTACTGTTAAATAAGAACAGGAGTTTGTATGTTTCCTACCTCGATATACACATTCATAAAAAAACATCGCATTTTCTTTTTAGCGATGGGCATTGCTGTTCTTCGTTTTGTTTTGTGGGACGCCCAGCTTTTAACAGACGGGTTTCTACCTCGTCATGACGGCGCCCATGGTTTCACTGCTTTTGCCACTTCCATGCATTCTATACGCACAGAGGGCGACATCGCATGGTGGAACCCATTAGACCTTGAGGGTTATGCACAGTATTACAACGCATTTTTAGGCCCCCTTTCCCCAAACTTTGGAAACATACTATTTATACTATGTGCAGGCCTTGTTCGTTTTCTTTCTTTTTTCTCGATTATCATTCCTGAATATCTATTATATGTTTTACTAAATTCTTTACTTGCGCCTTTTTTAACTGTATATTTTTTGCTCAAGTTTTCTTCCCTCTTTTTTTCGCACACCGCAGTTTTATCCCTTATCGGTATTGGATACACCTTCAGCGGTATAGGCCTTTGGAACGATGCTTGGTTTTATTGGCACTCGCCCATGTTTTTGTTTTTACTGCTTTATGTGCTTTTTGCTTACTTGCAAGATATGTCACAGCGCCGATACTTTTTGCTTTGGCTGGGTGTGATTTTATTTGCGGCCGGTGCCGACTTTTGGGCAGTGCACAACTTATTATTTTTGGTTTTGGCTTTTGTCGCATTTTTCATATTTCATCCAAAAGGCACCTTCACCACCGCCTGTAAAACCACATGGACGCATATCAAAACACATAAGCTGCCTACCTTGCTTTGTTTTGGATTTTTGTGCATTATTATAGTACAATTGTTTTTAGTTTTCACCGAGCAATCTTCAAGATATTACCGCCTTGGCTCGGGCGAAGATTTCTCGGCGTGGGAGGCGTTTTTGTCCGGCACACGCTACGACCAATATCTACGCTTTGTCACGGTAGAGCTGTTTCGCCCGTCAGTCGACACTGCTTTTGTCAACGATCATTTATACACCATCTTCATGCATGGCGCAAGGTACATCGGCGCAGGATTGTTGCCACTTTTAGGTATTGCCGTGCTACAAAAAAACAAAACTTGTCGCATGTTTTTGTTTTTGTCGATATCCATGCTGATACTATGCCTTATTCCGGGTTTCATGATGCCTGTATGGGAAATGTTTTTTTCTTCAGATCGTGCATTTTTCTTTTACTATGTGCATTTTTTACAGGTTTCACTTTTATTTTTGGCGGCAAGTGGACTGGCTGTATTTTTACAAAGAGACTACCAGTTCAAAAAACCTATTTTTTGGATATTCTGTGGCGGGATGCTGTTTTGCATAGCAGTTTTTGCCGGCATGGCCGCACTTGGTTGGCTAAGTAAAAGCGTTTTACTTTTGGTTTTACTTGTGCTTATCTCCACCGGTCTATTACTGCTAATACAGCGTCGTGAAAACATGGTGTGGCTGGTTTTGTTTTTGGTACTTTTCGGCGCAGATCTCACTAGATATTACTACGAATGTGCCCATGCCGACAATGAATTCAGCGGCGAGTGGTACGCCACTTCGTCTTTTGTCGGAGACACCCGTCTGTTTCAGCCGCTATCATCCGAAAACAACCAAACTTTCGGACAAAATATCACACAGCTTTCTGCCCCTGTGCAAAGCTCGCTGTGGCCCAAAAACAAGTATCTTATCACCAGGTATCACGCACAGCTGGTAGACATGCAAACGTCAGACCCTGCGTTTTACGAAGAAATTTTCGGGCCTACAGGCTCAGAAACCATGCCTGCGCCTGCTACATTTTATTCTACCAAAGACGCTATACCGGATAAAGCGCAAAGCCTATACAGCGCTGATATATTCCTTTCTCCGAAAGATGCTTTAAGTGGCAGTTACACCTTCCTTGAAAGTGGATACAACAGCTTTGTTTTAGAGTATACTCTGCCTTCATCACAAGATGATCCTACAGCATATATCCTTTTGCAACAGCTTTATGATCCCGCATGGAAACTTACCCTTGATGCCGGCACCAGCGAAGAACAGTCTCTGTCTGCCGTTCGTGCAAATGTCACCACCATTGCCGCCGAAGTACCTGCCGGCACACATACCATCACCATGGAATATATGCCGTTTTCACGCCAGTGGTACCCCTTGTTTTGCATAGCTTTAGTGCTTTGCATCCCTATTTTGTTGTTACTTGCCTTTGGCAAAGTACCTTTTATAAAAAAGAAGCCCGTTTAGAAAATTGTTACCAAAACATATGTTATCTATATATTTAGGAGGAAGCTATGAGTAATTTTCGTTTTGTCATGATTTCTGCCGGTTTTGAGCACGGCGGCAACGTAACCCACCGTCACTTGGACGGTCATCCCGATTTTTTGGTATATCCGTTTGAGTCTCAGCTGGGCAACCGTAACTTCAACGACTTTTTGGCCAGTGTAGAGCGTGTACAATACCGTTATCCTGAGTTCCCCGAAGGTCTTTCTGCACGTGAGATTTATGAGCAGTTTATCGACGAAGAGATGAAAACATACCTTCGCAAGCCGGGTGGTTCTAAGTTCAAAGATGCCGACTGCCGTATTGATGAAAAAAATCGTATCGAAGCGTTTGAAAAACGTATGGGTGACGGGCCTTGTTATCGCCGCAAAGAAGCTATAGAGTCATTCTTCCGCTCCACATTCGATGCATGGGAAAATTACTATACCGCCCCGAAAGACGACATGGTGTATGTGGGCTATTCCCCCGCCATCGGTCTTGATGCCGCGCGCATGATTAAAGATTTCCCAAACATTAAAATAATGCACATTGTACGCAACCCATTCTCGGCTTATCGTGACACAAAGCGTCGTCCATTCCCTCAAACTCCTGACCGCTACTTAATAACATGGAACATATACCACTCCACAGTGGATATGTATGCCGGCATGTACCCCGATAATGTGAAAATTTTCCGCTATGAAGACATGGTTGCAGACAAGAAAAGCTTCATGGAAAGCGTGTGTGAGTTTATCGGTGTAGATTACTCTGAAAACATGCTATATCCCAGCTGGAATGGCGAAAAAATCGAAGCCAACATCGCACCTTGGGGCACAGTTCTTCGTAGCACCGAAGAATATAACAAGGAAATCATAGACGAGCTGAGCGCAGAAGAAAAGCATCAAATCCAAGTGGGTACACGTGCACTTGCCCGCCACTTCGGCTATGATAAAGTACCGTATCTAGCGCAGTATTATGCTAAGTAAACTACACACAAACACCTGCGACAAAACAGCGTATTTAAATGAATTTTCATCTTTAATACGCTGTGCTTTTAGTGGTGAGTGCACTGTCACGCCTTTGGAAAACACCGGTACACTTGGGCTTTGCTATGCGTTACAAAACGGCTCTGAAAGCTTGTTTGTGAAAACACATCTGCCCGGTGATGAGCCACGCAGAATGCTGATAAAAGAAGCCGTACTTTTACAAAAACTGTATGGCGATGACGTGGTGCGTGAGGTGATAAGCATCGATACCGAAAAAGGTATACACACCCTTTTGGTGATGCAAAATCTCAGGCCGTTATCAGGCGTGCCCAGTCCACAGCAGATTGATAAACTCATTGACGAGTACAGCCATGCCTTTGCCTCGTTTTCCGATGCAGAATGGCAGTTACTCTCGCCTTCCATGCCGGATTTTTCGCAGGTGCTGAAAAGCGCAAACGACGCTTTAGATTTTTTATCTGAAAATAACCAGCTTGATGCCGATGTTGCGCATAGTTGCGCCCGTCTTTTAGATACTTTGCAATATACAGACGATGCACGAGTTTTATGCCATGGCGACTTTTCAAACAAAAACATCATGCAAAAAAACGGCTCGCTTTATGTGATTGATTGGGAAGATGCTTTTTTTGGCGTGCCCGACTATGACTTTTACTATTGGCTGACTTTTTTTGACCAGCGTGTTTTGTATAATAGAAATGCATTTGCAGATTTGCCATGTCACAATAAACTTGGCGTTGCCATGATGATAGCCATAGTTTTGGTGAAATCTCAAATGGCTTTTGAAAGTGGCGAATATAAAAACCATTCTTTAAGTACTAACGATAGGTTAAGCGAAATTCTAGCTTTGGAGGCGCTTTGATGAAACATGTTATCATAACAGGTGCCACCTCTATGCTGGGCCTTGCACTGATAGAAACTTGCCTGCAAAACGACACTCGTGTGCTTGCTTTTGTGCGCACCGGCTCAAAAAAGCTTCACCTGCTTCCTTCTTCTGATTTGCTCACTGTAGCCGAGTGCGATCTTGACCAATATGCCAGGTACGAGCCAGATAATTCACAAACCACATACGATGCATTTTATCACTTTGCATGGAACGCCACACAAAACTCTCAGCGTGGCGATGTGCACAGCCAACATCAAAACATCGGATACACCCTTGATGCACTGCATTTGGCGCATAAGATGGGATGCAAGCGTTTCATCGGTGCCGGAAGCCAAGCCGAATATGGCAGAGTAAGCGGTGAAATCAGCGAAGACATGCGTGTTTCACCCGATTCAGCATACGGTGTGGCCAAATATGCCGCCGGTCGCCTTTGCAGCGCTTTAGCAGAAGATTTAGGCATTGAATGGGTTTGGACACGTATTTTCAGTACCTTCGGACCCGGAGACATGCCCTCCACCATGATAATGTACTGCATCAACAGCCTTTTAGACTGCAACGCACCTGACTTGACCCCGCTAGAACAAAAGTGGGACTATCTTTATTGCAAAGATGCCGCTTTGGCGTTCTATCTTCTCGGCAAATGTGCGTCTGCAAGCAAAATTTATAATATAGGTAGCGGTGTGGCAAGGCCTCTTTCTGACTATGTACATATCTTACGTGATGCTATAGACCCCGAGCTTCCTTTGGGAATAGGCGCTCGTTCTTATGCTAAAAACCAGGTGATGCACCTTTGCGCAGATATCACCCGCTTGAAAGAAGAGACAAACTTTTCACCTACCACTTCTTTTGAAGATGGTATTCGCCATACCGTAACATGGATAAAAGAACAAAGGCAGGTAAAATAATGAAAACTATTACCGTGGTAATTCCCACTTACAACGAAGAAGATAACGTGTTGCCTTTGTACGAGGCGGTGACAGAGCAGTTTTCTTTGCATCTTCCCGGCTACAATTACGAAATTTTATTTATTGATAACGCTTCAACCGACGAGACTCGTCCACGCTTGCGTGATATTTGTCATAAAGATAAAAAAGTAAAAGCTATTTTCAATACCCGCAATTTCGGCCCATTCAACTCCCCATACTATGGCCTGTGCCAGGCAAAGGGCGACGCTGCTATTTTGCTTTGTGCCGATTTTCAAGACCCACCCGAGATGATACCGCAGTTTGTGGAAAAATGGGAATCCGGATATAAAATCGTGTCCGGTATCAAAAGCACCAGCACTGAAAACAAGCTGATGTATGCGTTGCGCAGTGTATATTACAAAACCATCCGTAAAATGGCTACCATAGAGTTTATCGAGCATTTCACCGGGTTTGGCCTATATGACAGGAAAGTTCTTGACGACTTCAAAGAACTAGACGATCCATCACCGTTTTTACGTGGCATTGTGGCCGAGCTGGGTTACCGCCGTTGTGATATACCCTACCGCCAGCAAAACCGTCGGTTTGGCAAAAGTAGCTATAACTGGTACAAGCTTTATGATGCCGGCATGCTCAGCGTCACGTCTTATACTAAAGTTGGCTTGCGCATGGCCACTTTGGGCGGCTTTCTGCTTGGCTTCGTTAGCGCCGTGGTTGCACTTGTGTATTTAATATTGAAACTTATATATTGGGACAGATTCGTCGCAGGCACCACTCCCATTTTGCTTGGTGTATTTTTCTTTGGCTCACTCCAGCTGTTCTTTTTAGGGCTTTTAGGCGAATATGTTTTAGGGCTGAATACTCGCAGTCTTCACCGACCACTAGTGGTAGAAGAAGAACGCCTAAATGACACGGTGGATGAAACTAAAACCGATTAAAATCATATTTGCGCTGTGACGCCTTTGTTCATTCAAAATTATTTCATATTTTTTTAAAATATTGTAAATTTTATTTTTAAAAAATCATCGTTTTAAAGTCGTTTTGTTGACATTGTCATACAAGTCATTTTTTGAAGGTTTTATTCGAGCATGTTTTTCATTGACTTTGTACACTATTGTTAGTTATAATAATTTTATAAATATTTTCAGCCCCATTATTCGTATATTTTGCTAAAAAGGAGACAAAACCCATGAAAATTTTCAATGGTAAGGGAGTTTTCCCCGGCATCGCTTTTGGCACGGTTTTTTTAATGAAAAAACCCGATACAAATATTGATTCAAGCAAAGCCGCCGATCCTTCAGCCGAGTGGGAAAAATTTCTTAGCGCAAAGCTTGAAGCAGACACTCAATTAGCTGCCTTGGTAGAAAAAACCAAACTCGAAATTGGCGAGTCGGAAGCAGATATCATTGATGTACAGCGTCTTATGTTAGAAGACGGTGATTTTAATGAAGAAGTAGAGGCACTTATTAAAGAGGACGGTCACAAGGCGGCTTATGCTGTTACCGTCACCGGCAAGAAGTTTTCAGAGTTTTTTGCTTCTTTGGACGACCCATACATGAAAGCTCGTTCCACCGATGTTTTTGACGTATCTCAACGTTTGTCCGGCATCTTACTGGGCCAACGTGTAAATTTACACATGGAAAAACCCTCTATAGTGGTGGCCGATGATTTAACGCCAAGCGAAACCCTTCAAATGGATAAAAGCAAAATCCGTGCTTTTGTCACACGGCGTGGTTCCACTAACTCCCACACTGCTATTTTGGCTCGCATCTTAAATATCCCCTCTATTGTGCAAAGTGATGTTTCACTTAACGAAGATATCAATGGAAAAAGCATGGCTGTAGACGGTGGTGCCGGCAAAGCATTTCTTGAGCCTGATGATGCTACCATCGAACGCCTAAGCGATCTTCAAAATCAGCATCGTGACCAAGCAAAAAAGCTCGATGCTGTACGTGGACTTCCCAGTATCACAAAGGACGGCAAAATTGTAAAACTGTTTGGCAACATCGGCAGTGTAGACGATATGCAGGCTGCACTTTCTTGTGACGCCGAAGGTATCGGACTTTTCCGTAGTGAGTTTTTATACCTTGGCCGCAATGACTATCCCGGCGAAACCGAACAGTTTGACGCTTATCGTAAAGTTGCCGAGGGCATGGCAGGTCGTTTGGTTGTCATCCGCACTTTAGACATCGGTGCCGATAAACAAGTCGGATATTTTGATTTGCCTCATGAAGAAAATCCCGCTTTGGGTTGGCGTGCCATTCGCATTTGCTTTGATAGGCCAAAGATGTTTAAAACACAGCTTCGTGCTATTTATCGTGCATCTGCCTTTGGTAAAATTGCCATAATGTTCCCCATGATCACTTCTAAATGGGAAATAGAACGTTGTAAAGAGATTGCCGCCGAAGTACGTGCTGAGCTTTCTTCCGAAGGCATTGCCATTGGCGATGTAGAGCTGGGCATTATGATAGAAACCCCCGCCGCTGCCATTCTTGCTGAAGAATTCGCTCAAGAAGTAGACTTTTTCAGCGTAGGCACAAATGATTTGACTCAATACACGCTGGCAATCGACCGCCAAAACGAAAAACTAGAGCCATATATGGATGCACATCACCCGGCTATTTTACGATTGCTAGAGCAAGTGGCCGATGCCGCGCATAAGGCCGGCATATGGTGTGGAATTTGTGGCGAGCTTGCTGCAGACATTACCTTGACCGAAAAGTTCTTGCAGATGGGCTATGACGAGTTGTCTGTTTCGCCTACTTTCATTTTAGAAACTCGTGCACATATCCGTAATTTAGATCTCGGCCTTAAAAAATAGTACGTTTCATCAAATATTATCCACAAAGGAGTTTTCACAATGACAGAAATTAAGTATACTTTAGTAGACGAATTAGGTTTACATGCACGTCCGGCAGGACAAATCGTAAAGGCAGTAGCCGCTTATCAGTGTGATGTACAAATTGGTCGTGCCGATAAAATGGTAAATGCAAAACGCGTTATGGGCGTTATGGGTCTTGCCTTGAAACAAGGCGAAGAGCTTATCATGACTTTTGACGGTCCCGGCGAGGCAGAAGCTGCCGCTGAAATCGAAGCATTTTTGAAAGAAAATGTTTAAAGGAGTGCTTTTTTATGCGTATTATTAAGACTAAAAACTACGACGACATGAGCCGTAACTTGGCCAATATCATTGCTGCACAAATAGTTATGAAACCGTCTTCTGTATTGGGTCTTGCGACCGGGTCCACACCCACCGGCACATATAAAAAACTTATTGAATATTATAACAACGGTGATGTTAGTTTTGCCGATGTCACTAGCGTAAACTTGGACGAATATGCCGGTTTATCGCCTGAAAATGACCAAAGTTATCGTTACTATATGTGTGACAATTTCTTTAATCATATAGACATCAACCTGGCAAGCACCCATGTTCCAAACGGCCTTGCAAAAGATGCCGCTTTAGAATGTGCACGTTACGAAGAAGTGATTGCTAGCACCGGTGGTGTAGATTTGCAGCTGCTTGGCATTGGTGCCAACGGGCACATCGGCTTCAACGAGCCAGGTGATGAGTTCAAAAAATCCACTCATCTGATTGATTTAGCCGAAAGCACCATAGAGGCTAATAAGCGCTTTTTTGATTCTATCGACGATGTTCCTCGTCAGGCCTATACCATGGGCATCGGTAATATCATGAAAGCCAAAACTGTATTGGTGGCAGCATCAGGAAAAAGTAAAGCTGAGGCTATAAAAAAAGCTTTAAGCGGCCCTATAACACCACAGTTACCCGGCAGTATTTTGCAAATGCATCCAAATGTTATTTTAGTTTGTGATGCCGAAGCTTTATCTGAATTATAATTTTTTAGCACAGACGGTATTTTTACTGTCTGTGTTTTTTTACAACAAAAAGGTGAAGTCAATTTACGACTTCACCTTTTTCATCGTTACCCAAAACTACTATTTAATAAAGCTCACATGTTTACAAATTTCATTATATGCTTTTTCTTTTTTTTGGTTAAACACCACTTTATTTTCTTCAAACAGGTTTCTGCCTTCGGTGTCGATAGAAACAATAAGTGGGCCAAACTCTTTCACTCTACACACCCATAATGTTTCGGGCATGCCTAAGTCGCGCCACTCTGCCGCTTCAATCTCTTCCACTTCTGTGGCCGCCAACACTCCGCAACCTGCCGGAAACACACAATGAATGGCTTTATGTTCTTTACAGGCCGCTTCGGTGTTCGGGCCCATGCCACCTTTTCCTACAATCACTTTTACACCTGTTTGCTCCACAAACTCTTTTTCAAATTTCTCCATGCGCATGCTGGTGGTAGGACCTATAGAAACCATTTCAAACTTATCGTCTTCAAGCGGCCGTACAATAGGCCCTGCATGAAAAATAGCAATACCGTTTAAGTCAACAGGAAGTTCTCTCTTGCCTTCCACAAGGCGCCTGTGTGCAACGTCTCTACATGTAACAATATGCCCATTTAAGTAAATGATATCACCTATATTTATGTCTGCTAAATCCTCAGATTTTATAGGAGTCTGTAATATCTTCTTTTCCATTATAGTGTTACCCCCGTGTGTGACATGATAGTATATCCCATATCTTTATCAAAAACTATATGACCTCTACGATGCGACCAACATCCTACATTCACTCCAACTCCTATAACCGAAGGATGCCTTGCAGTGTTTTCAATAGCTACGCCCATGACCGAATATTCACCCGACATGCCTTGTGGCCCAAGCCCGATGCTATTGATCCCATCTTCCAGCAGCTTTTCCATCTTTGCAGCATTCTCGTTATCGTTTTTAGAGCCAATTGGCCGCATGAGAGCTTTTTTAGACAGCAATGCCGCTGTTTCAACACTGGTAGCAATGCCCACACCCACCATCAGTGGCGGACATGCATTCAAGCCATAACTTGTCATGATGTCTAAGACAAACTCTGTCACGCCTTCATATCCGGCACCCGGCATCAGCACCGCCGCTTTTCCGGGCAAGCTACATCCACCACCTGCCATATATGTGTAAATCTCACATTTGTCACTACCGGGCACAATATCCCAAAACACCGTGGGTGTACCTTTTCCAACATTCAACCCTGTATTATATTCGTCAAACGTCTCCACACTATTGTGCCTTAGCGGAGCTTCTTTTGTCGCTATTATCACGGCTTCTTTCAGTAGCGCTTCCATCTCCCCTATCAGCGGAAAATCCGAGCCGCATTTTACCCAAAACTGTATAACACCGGTATCCTGACACGATGGTCTATTTAGTTGCATGGCTAAATCCTGGTTCAAAAACATGGTGTCGTAAATAGTCTTTGCCATAGGACTGGTTTCTTTTTCGCGTAGTTGCGTTAGTCTATTCGACACGTCATCCGGTAGTTTTTTACCTACCAACGCAACAAACTTCGCCATTACATCAGTTACTTTTGACACATACACCTCTTTGTTCATAATTAACCCCTTTTATTTATTAGTTATCACTCTATGCATTGCAATGTTTTCATCTTTAATCTAAGAGTTCCACCATAAAATTTCGCTAACATTTTTATAGTATCACATTGAACCTACTTTAGCACATACTTTTACAGTAATTATACTTTTTTGTTAACTTCGCACAAAATATCAGCATTTTAATTGTGCAATTATTTCGATTGATTTTCTTCTTGTTATCTCTACCACTTGCAAAACAACCGCTGTTATGTATAGCCATTTCCAGTTTAATACCATTTTATTTTTCGCCTATTACTTTTAGATTTTTATTCATTTTTTACTTGCACTACATATTCAATTATTGTATAATTATTTGTAAATTTTTCGTATAATAGTTAAAATTTTTTAAAATCATTTTTTTACCATGTGCAATATGGTGATTGATTTCTTCAAAATTTATTCTAAAGGATACATGTTTTTCATGGACCTATTTGCCACCTGCTAGCTATAAAATTTGTTTCGTATATTTCCGGGAGTGTGTATGACTGTATATTTGATGTTTCTGTTCAACTTCGTTTTCTTTTTTCATAATATTTTTTATATAGAACTGCTGGAAAGAATATTTGATGTCAAAACCAAAAAATCAAAAATTATTCTTTTCAGTTTGATAAGTTGCACCAGCGGCACTATTTTTTTAATTTTGTTTGGTAGCATGTCTGCGCTGGGATATGCCATAATGCTGGTTGTTTATACTGTTACTGTTATGCTTTTGTATATGCATCAAAGTACCATGGTCCGTGTAGCATGTATACTTACTTTCAACATTCATATCATGGTGGTTCGCGGAATTGCATCTTCTTTGATTTCTATTTTCACCGGTATTTCTATTTTAGATCTGGCACTCAACGCTAATTGGTTCTGGTTTATCTTGATTTTAACTTCCATTTTCAGCACCGTACTAACCTGTTTAATTCTTATACTCATCCCAAAAAGACATCTCAAGTCATTAACACAAAAAACCGAGCAGATGATACTTTTTATCGTTATCGCCACTTTAGCAAACATATATATGATTGCCAACGGCATGGTTTATGTTCAGGATATTTCGTACTCCATGCTTCCCATACACCAGCTGATTGCTTCCATCACATGGCTACTTGCTGTTTATTCTGCTTTGTTTATGCTTGTAATCTTCGATATGCTTCGTGAAAACAAAGATCGCCTTGAAAAAGAACTTGCTAAAGATGCTGTATATAAAGATGCTTTACTCAGCCGAGTGCAGGAAGTCATTGAAATAAACTGTTCAACCAACAGCTTGATCAGAGTGGTGGGCACTTCTCATTCCATAAATAATGTTCTTGACACATCTTATTCCGAATATATCTTTACACACCAGCAAAATCGCATTCATCCCGATGATTTACAAATGGCTCTGGTGCATACTTCCACCGACAATATTATAAACAATTTCAACGAAGGTATATCAAAAATAAGCAATGAATATCGCATGCTGCAATCTGATGGTACTTATCACTGGATACGAGATTCCATTACCATAACACAAGATGAAGCCAGTGGCGATATTATTGCTTTGCAGACAATAGTGGATGATATCCACGACATGAAAATGCAAGAAGCCGCCCTAATGCAGGATACTCAGATAGATTATCTTGTGGGTGCATATAACCGCAAAACCACCGAGATGCTTATATCGCAGCATTTGGAAAAAGATAGCTTTGCAACTATGTTTTTGCTTGACCTTGACAATTTCAAGGCCGTTAACGATAACATGGGCCACGCATATGGCGATGATGTATTGAAAGAGTTTTACAATAACATCGCTAGAAACTGCCGTAAAGACGATATAATTGGCAGGCTTGGTGGCGATGAATTTATTGTGTTTTTCAAAAATGCGGTCAGCAAAGAGGAAATTTCCGCAAAAGCCGAAAAAATATGCGCAACTTCTAAAAAAACATATACTGATAATGACGGTAAAATATCTGTTAGTGTATCTTGTAGCATCGGCATTGCCATAGCCCCAAAAGATGGCACCACTTATCAGGAACTATACGCGGCCTCAGATACCGCTATGTATGCCTCAAAAAGAAGTGGTAAGAACTCTTATGTATTTTATGGAGAAAAATAATAGTAAAATACATATTATAAAATGACTTTATATGTATTTTATAAAGACGGATAGATTATAGCTATCCGTCTTTTTATATCAGAATAATCAATACCTTTATTGTAAAACATAAACTTCAAAAAATATATAGGTGCATTTGTGAATATAAGAAAATATAACACTGCTGATTGTGCCGAGATTATAGCTTTATTTTATAATACTGTGCACACAATCAATATAAAAGACTATACGAAATCTCAAGTTGACGCTTGGACCGGCAATACAATTGATGAAGTTGAATGGAACAAGTCTCTTTCAAGTCATACCACTTTTGTTACTGAAGAAAACAATGTTATTGTGGGTTTTGGTGATATGGATGGCTCTGGCTATATATACCGACTATTTTCTCACAAAGACTATCAAAACAAAGGCATTGCTACAAAAATACTTTCAAAGCTTGAACATCAGGCTAAACTGCATGGTATTTTTGTTTTCACCACACATGCATCTATTACAGCAAAGCCTTTTTTTGAAAATCGCGGCTATTGTGTTGTGGCCAAAAACAAGGTTTTCCGCAATAATGTAGAGCTGGTAAACTTTATTATGAAAAAGCAACTACTTTAGTAGTTGCTTTTTATAGTGGATAAATTAAAACTAATTTTTTACGATATCACCATCTACTGAAATTGTCACTACTTTTAAGGATATATTTTTCTCGCTATTCTGAAGTGCATTTTTTACAGCGCTTTCTATTCCGCCACAGCATGGCACTTGCATACGTATCACCGTGATATTTTCAATATTATTATTTGTTATAATTGCAGAAAGCTTTTCTGTATAGTTTCCTTCATCCAGCTTAGGACAGCCTATCAGGGTTACTCTTCCGTGCATAAATTCATTGTGAAATCCACCATATGCATATGCTGTGCAGTCGGCGGCTATTAATAATTGTGCATTATCAAAATACGGTGCATTTATAGGCACCAGCTTTATCTGCACCGGCCATTGCCTTAGTTCTGAGTCTGCAGATATCGTGTTTGAACTTTTCATATTTCCATTCAAACTTTTAGATACCTTAGACGGACATACAAACGGCACACTCGCTATGTCTTTTGTTATCGATTTTTCCAAAAACCTGATAGCATCTACCGGACATACCGGCAAACACTTCCCCAATCCATCACAAAAATCTCCCTGAACTACCTTTGCCTTACCATTTTCCAGCTTTATAACACTTTGCTGACATGCATTCACGCACAATCCACACCCGATACACTTTTCTTCATTGATTTCAATCATTGCTTTTGTCATTGTTATTCTCCATATCGCTCTTTTACTATGTTATTATTATAAGGCACTCTTTAATATTTGACTACAGATTTTAAGCATTTTAATCGGCACACACCTTTATTGACATAACTAGTTTTGATGCAAAAACCTCTTGCCTTTATTATTCAAGGCAAGAGGTTTTTATATTATCTTATTATTTCGATGCACGAATCAAGTTACGTACTGTTTCCACTGCGACTTCAATACTTCTTGTGGTGTCGAAGGTACGCTCATTTGACAAACCTGCAAGTTCTCTTTCTTGATTGGCGGCTACTGTCAAAATACAGCCAGCACGCATACCCAAAAACTGTGCCACAACAAAAAGCGCGGCACTTTCCATTTCACTAGCTAATACTCCGGCTTTTTTCCATGCTTCCCACTTATCTTCAAGTTCATATCCTACCGGCATACGTGAAGGATTATGCTGGCCATAATAGCTATCTTTACAGTGTACTATACCGGTGTGGTAAGTAGCACCTACTGTTTTTGATGCTTGTACCATAGCATTTGCCACGTCCAAGTTTGCAACAGCAGGAAACTCCGCCGGCACATATTCTTTGGTTGTACCTTCCATACGAACAGCACCGGTAGCCACTACCAAATCGCCCGGCATCAAATCTACTTGCATGCCACCACAAGTGCCTATACGAATCAATGTCTCCACACCTGTCATATGAAGTTCTTCAATACAAATAGCTGTGGACGGTCCACCCATACCGGTTGAAATAACCATAACGGTTTCGCCTAAAAGCTCTCCAAGCCAGGTGGTATATTCCCTTTTTTGCTTGTAAAAACGTGGATTATCCAGCATCATTGCAATTTTCTCTACACGGCCGGGATCACCGGGCATCAGAGCATATTTTGCGCCGTGACTATCATCAAAATCTACATGGTGCATCACTTTCATTTTTTAAACCTCCTTGACTAACAAAATTATCTTATTATCGTGTTTTTCCAGAGTGATAAGTAAAACCTATTCTGCCTGCAGAAAAATTATAATCATCACTTTGTGCCTAATAGTATATCAATCCATTTTACCCTATGCAAGTTGCGGATTTTTCCACTTATGACAGTTCGGTGACAAATATACGCAAAAGTAAAACATTTTACTAGCCAAATTACTGATTTCCAACATATTTTATTGGTGAAGATGACATAGGTTTTGGCAATTTGTCCTAATATTACCAATTTTACAATTAAAGATTAACAAATATCACCATTTTCACATATTTGACATAATATGAATTGTGCGTTATATTTTACTCAAATAAAACCTTTTATCTGGTATGCTGTTCACAGAACAAACAGTACCATTATGAATGGCTTATATGAGAGGATGTTGCACATTATGCCACGCACCACCATACATGATGTAGCAAAAAAAGCAGGCTGCTCGATTACCGCTGTTTCATTGGTTTTAAACGGCAAAAAGTCAAGCATCTCTCAACAAACCAAACAGCGTGTATTGTTGGCCGCAAAAGAGCTGAATTATAGGCCAAATCAATTAGCTGTGGGTATGGTCACTAAACGCACAAATGTTGTGGGCATTATTTTGCCCGACAGTTCAAATTTGTATTTTGCTTCGTTGCTTCGAATAATAGACAATATTGTCAATCACGCCGGATATTCTCTTATTTTAGCCAATACAGCAAATGATTCTGTTCGTGATATAAACGCTTTACACATGTTTATGGATAGACAAGTTGACGGAATTATTTATGTTGAAAGCTCTGTGCCGAAAACCAACGAAGAAACTAAAAATATGGAATCAATCTTAAATAGTCCTGTCCCTTTGGTTATCATGTGCCGTTCAGTCCCTAATGACAACATCCATGTTGTCAGCGCAGACCACGTAAAAGGCGGCTATATGTCCACTTCTTATTTGTTAAGTCTTGGGCATCGTCGTATTGCTTGTATGACAGGTCCTTTGCACATTTCTTCTTGTATCGAGCGTATTGAAGGATATAAATCAGCTTTAAACGAAGCCGGTATTGAATATGATGACAAATTGATTTTTGAAGGTGATTTCCATTTGGGAAACGAACAGAAAGCTATGGATAAGTTTTTATCTGCCGGCGCTACTGCAGTTTTCACCTTCAACGACACTATGGCTTTAGGTTTATATCGTGATATTCGAAGGCGCAAGCTCCGCATACCGCAGGATATATCTATTTTAGGATATGACGATTTACCTTTTTCTGATTTGATCGAGCCGGCTGTTACCACAGTGTGCCAACCTGTGAACGAGATAGCTACTTGTACTGCACATTTACTTCTTGACTTAATGGATGGAAAATCACCACCTCAAAAACAATATTTCTTCGAGCCTAAGCTAATTATTCGCGAAAGTATCACTTCTCTATGTTAGTTAATGGCCTGCTTTTGTGGAACGGCATATGCTTTTCTACATTTTATATAGATATTGCAGGAAAATTTGCACAATCAAAATTTTTAGGAGGACTATTTGATGAAAAAACTACTTGCTTTACTACTTGTTTGCACATTGGTAGCAGCATTGGCCGCTTGTGGCGGTACCGAAGCTACTTCCACTCCTGCTGCTGACGCTTCTGCACCTGCTGCTAGCGAAGCTGCTGGCGAAGATGGCATTGCCATTGCTCACGTTGTTGCCGGTAACCTTGGCGATATGGGCCTGTCTGACATGGTTCAAGCTGCTCTTACCGACTACACTTCCGAATTTGGCGGCACTGTTCAAGCTATCGAGCTTGCATATGACGCTGCTTTGAACGAAAGCACCATGATGGAAGTTTCCAACGGCGACTTTGATATTGTTGCTTCCGGTTTTTACAACATGGCTGAAGCTCTGGAAACAGCAGCTGCTGAATTCCCCGAGCAAATGTACATCGCTTTTGATATCGAAGTACAAGGCCTTGACAACGTAAAATCCATCCAAGCTCTTCAAAACGAAGGTTCTTTCTTGGCCGGCGCTTTGGCAGCTTTGATGACTCAACAATCCGACATTGAAGGCATCAACGACGAAAAAGTTATCGGTTTTGTTGGTGGCATGGAAAACACTGCTATCCTTGACTTCTTGACTGGTTATGTTGATGGCGCAAAATATGTAGATCCTGAAGTTCAAGTGAAATTCTCCTTCATCGGCGATTTCTCTGATACTGCTAAAGCTAAAGAGCTTACACTTGCTCAATACCAACAAGGCGCTGACATCGTATACGCTGTTTGCGGTTCTGCTTCCTTGGGCGTTGCCGAAGCTGCTGCTGAAAACCAAAACTACGCTATCGGCGTTGACTGGGACTTAGCAGAAAGCCTGAAAGCAAACGATCCTGAAACTGCTGCTTGGGTTATGACCAGCGTTTTGAAAGACTTGCGCACACTTATCTATGACTTGATGATGGATTATCAAGAAGGCACCATTGAATGGGGCACACACTCCTTTGCAGGTGTAGCCGAAGGTGGTATGCGTTTGGCCGATAACGAGTTCTATCAAGCTATCGTTCCTCAAGAAATTCAAGACGAAGTAACTACTATCACTCAAGATGTTATCGACGGCAATATCGAAGTTGGTACTGCTATCGGCGCTGACCAAGCTTTTATTGATGATATGAAAGCTAAAGCAGAAGCTACATCTTAATCTAACGATTTAAAGAGTTCACTGTTTTAACAAATTAATGAAATAATTAATGAAACAGGGGGGACGCTGTATCCTTTCCAAAATGAAAGGTACGTGTCCCCCACTTTATTTGTAAGTTGTTTTAAAAAGCTTTATATGCACTTATATGCACATATTCTAGTTTGGCGAATAGAGCCTACTGTGTTTATGAGCTTTTGGAATGTCGATATTATTTTGGGAGGCATTTATGGAAAAAACAAAGGCTATGGAAGCATTACCTTTGGGGGAAGATATTCTTTCCATGCAAAACATCACTAAAATCTATCCCAATGGATTCATTGCTAACAAAGACATAATGTTTTCAGTACGCAAGGGTGAAATTCATGGACTTGTGGGAGAAAACGGTGCAGGTAAAACTACACTGATGAAGGTATTGTTTGGGCAAGAACCACCCGAGGAAGGTAAAATTTTACTTGCAGGAGAAGAAGTAAACATTGAAAGCCCCTTGAAAGCACTTGATTATGGCATAGGCATGGTTCATCAGCATTTTATGCTTGTTGACTCTTTAACCGTTGCCGAAAATATGGTGCTCGGCACTGAGCCAAAAAAAAGCGGTGTCTTTTTTGATTATAAAAAGGCTGTACGCATGACAAAAGAAATTAGCGAAAAATATGATCTCTCCATCGATCCCGAAAAAAAGATTAAAGATCTTTCGGTTGGGTATAAACAACGTGTAGAGATTTTGAAAATATTGCTTCGTGGTGCTAAAATACTGCTTTTGGACGAACCCACTGCAGTTTTGACACCACAAGAGACAAAAGAACTTTTCATACAGCTGAAAAAATTGCGTGACTCCGGACACACTATCATTTTCATTTCTCACAAATTGAACGAAGTAAAGTCTATTTGTGATCGCATTACTGTACTGCGCAGGGGTCGTACGGTAGGCACTGAAAACATCAAAGATGTAAACGAAAGTGATATTGCCCGCATGATGGTTGGTCGAGAAGTATTTTCTACCATCGACAAAGAGCCCGCAAACCCCGCAGAGCCTGTGCTTCAAATTAAAAATGTAAGTCATCGTGATAGTTTTGGTGCTCTTGTTTTAGACAATTTATCTTTCACACTGCGCAAAGGTGAAATTTTAGGTATTGCCGGTGTTGAAGGAAACGGCCAAGCTGAACTCTCAGATCTGATATCCGGCCTTGTTCCTTTACAAGATGGTGATATCATATTGGATAATATGAGTATCCGTGGCAAAACCATTCGTCAAATCCGCGAGCATGGTGCGTCGCTGGTCCACGAAGACCGCATGGTGTATGGTGCTTCGGCCACTGCATCTGTCACTGAAAATATTCTTGCTGAGCGATACTACAAGCCTGAATATCAGAAAAACGGCCTTATTCGTCAAAAAGAAGTTCGTAAAATTGTCGAGGGTTATGTAAAAGATTTCGCTATAAAATGCGACAGCCCCGAAGCCGAAGTTCGCACACTTTCCGGCGGTAACATACAAAAAGTAGTTGCTGCACGTGAGTTTTCATCCACTCCGAAAATGGTACTTGCCAGTCATCCTACTCGCGGCATTGATGTTGGTGCTACAGAGCTGATTCGAACAAAGCTGATTGACTTACGTGATGAAATAAATGCAGGCGTGCTTCTTATTTCTGCCGATTTGTCCGAAGTGCTCACTGTTAGCGACTCTATCATTGTCATGTATGACGGACAAGTTGTGG
Organism: uncultured Oscillospiraceae bacterium; assembly: GCA_964370165.1. Classification (GTDB taxonomy): domain Bacteria; phylum Bacillota; class Clostridia; order Oscillospirales; family Ruminococcaceae; genus JAAYCI01. Next base: position 76,499 of record CAYJIG010000002.1, on the reverse strand, counting down.
CTTATTTCCCGGACGTCTCACAAATAAACGAAGAAATATTGGGTGAATATATGCTTGGTGTTAAAAAGCAATCATCCGAAGAAATAAAGGGGGTGCTATAACATGTTTAAACGAAATGCCATTTCACCCACTTTACAAATCGAGAAACGTTTTAATGTTTTGCGTACCACCATTGCGGTGATGATTTCGCTGGTTATTGCATTTATCTTGATTGTAAGTGTGTCAAGCCAACCCGCTACAGACATGTTCAGCTTTTTGTTCGGACCACTCACCAGTTTTGATAGATTCTTATTGATGATTGAAAAGTGTATCCCACTGCTTTTCACCGGTGTTGCTGTATGCCTTATGTATTCTTGCGGACAGATTAACCTTTCGGCCGAGGGTGCATTTTTCATGGGCGCTTTTGTATGCACTCCTATAGCCATCCAAGTAGGCATTCCTGCTGGGCTTCACCCCATATTGTGCATACTGCTTGCCGGTCTTGCAGGTGCTGTCATCTGTGGTATTCCGGCTATAATGCACGTAAAACTTGGCGTTTTAACGGTTGTTGCTTCGCTTATGATAAACTATGTGGCTCTTTACTTAGGCCTTTATTTTATCTTGAACAAATACCGTGATCCTGCTGCAGGCTACGAGGCTTCTTACGAGTTTGCCGAAACTGCCCTTTTGCCAAGTATATTCCGTGGCGCCAACATCACCATCGGCCTTTTGATAGGTATCTTAGTGGTTGTAGGCGGATATATCTTACTGTACAAAAGCTCGTTTGGATATAGCATCCGTATGATAGGCCAAAACCGTAATTTTGCTAAATATTCCGGTATGAAAGTTGGCGCGGCAATCATCGGCATCCAGCTTCTTGCAGGTTTTATCGCAGGCTCCGGCGGCGCTATTGAAGTGCTTGGAATGTACAATCGTTTCAAATATACCGGTCTTACCGGCCATGGCTGGGACGGCGTTATGATTGCAGTTCTTAGCCGCAACAACCCCAGAAACGTACCTTTTGCAGTTTTGTTCTTGGCATATATTCGCATGAGTGCTGACGTGCTCAGCCGTACTTCTGATGTTCCTACTGAAGTGGTAAGCATTATCCAGGCTGTTGTAATAATATTTGTTGCTGCTGAAAGCTTCTTGTCCGGTTGGGAGCATCGCTCTATTGTAAAATCATCTCAAAAAGCTGCACTTGCGGAAAAGGAGGGCTAAAAAATGGAAGGATTAATTGCCTATATTTTTTCCGTCGACTTTATAAATGCTATTTTACGTATGAGTACCCCTCTATTATTTGTTGCCATGGCAGCTGTCATTGGTGCAAAAGCTGATATATTGTGTATTGCTTATGAGGGCATGATGTTGTTTGCCGCCTTAGGTGGCGTCATAGGCAGTGCTTATACCCAAAGCTTGCTTGGTGGCCTTGTTATCGGCCTTTTAAGCGGCATGGCCGTTGCAGCCATTTTTGCCTATTTCGTGCTGGTTTTAAACACTAAAACCATGCTTGTAGGTCTAGCGCTCAATATTTTAGGTAGTGGCGGAACTATATATTTAATGTATCTGCTTACCGACTCAAAGGCTAATACAAACGCTTTACCGTCACTAACTTTCCCAAACATAGATATCCCGATTTTAAAGGATATTCCTATACTTGGCGATATTTTTTCCGGTCACAATCTCCTTACATATGTTTCGTTCATATCAGTTATCGTGGTATATTTATTCATCTTCAAAACACCGCTTGGCATGCGTATCCGCAGTGTTGGCGAAAACCCACATGCTGCACAAAGCCTTGGTGTAAATGTTATCCGCATTAAATTTACCGCACTGATGATTTCCGGTATGCTAGCATCTTTGGGTGGCATCTTCATGACAATGGGTTATCTTTCTTCATTCACTCGTGACATGATTGCAGGCCGTGGCTTTATCGGTATTGCCGCACAAAACCTTGGTGGAGGACATCCCCTGCTCACAATGCTTTGGACGCTGGTCTTCGGCGGTGCAACAGCTATAGGTAACGTAGCGCAAAGTTATCGTATGCCTAGCCAATTGGCCAACATGCTTCCTTATGCTGTTACCCTTATCGGACTTTGCTTGATGAGCATTCGTATCGGCAAAAAAGTATCTAAAAAATAAACTCCCTTATATAAAAAGGAGAAGATAACTATGGGAAAAATTCCTGTTATTTTTGATTGCGATCCGGGACATGATGATGCTATCGCGCTGATAGCTGCACTAGCCAGTGATTCGATAGACATCAAAGCTGTCACCTGTGTGTGCGGAAATTCCACACTGGAAAACACCACACAAAACGCACTGAATATTTTAGCACTTTGTGGCCGCAGCGACATTCCTGTTGCCTCCGGCGCAGATAAACCCATGATGGTGGATACCGACCCGGGCACTCATGTGCATGGAAAAAGTGGTATGGATGGCCCGGTACTTACACCATCCCCTGTAAAAGCTTCACCCCTTAAAGCATGGGATATGATGGCAAAAGTGGTAGAGGAAAGTGATGTACCTGTTACTCTTATCGTCACCGGCCCTGCCACAAACATTGCTATTTTCCTACTTAGCTATCCACATTTAAAAGAAAAAATCAGCCTAATTTCTTTCATGGGTGGTGGTTTTGCCATAGGCAACCGCTCCCCTGTGGCTGAATTTAATGTGTGGCAAGATCCTGAAAGCGCCCACGTTTTAATGGAAAGCGGTATTCCCGTGGATCTTTACGGCCTTGATGTTACCCATAAGGCTCTTATATTAAAAGAAGAGTTTGAGCTTTTCCGTAACCAAGGTAACCCCATTGCCGATTTCGTGGCAGAACTTTTAGACTTTTTCTCTATACATTATGTGGACACCGTCGGTCTTGATGGTTGCCCCATGCATGATTCATGTGCTGTATTAGGACTTGTTCAGCCACGACTATTTAAGTATGAACAATGCCGCATGGAAGTTGATCTTATCGGTCACTTCACACGTGGCGGTGTGTCTGTAGACTTGCGTACCGAGCCACGCCGAAGCTACCCATACAACGGTACCTTTGCGCTGGATGTAGACAGACCTGCATTTTTACAGTCCTTGCTGGATGCTTGTAAAACCGTAAGTGAAAGGAGGAGCGCACAATGAAAAAACTGCTGATTGACACCGATGCCGGCATTGATGATTCCGTTGCTATTTTATATGCAGGCAGTATGCCCGATTTTGAAATTGTGGCCATCACCACTGTTTATGGCACAGCTACGGTAGAAAATACCACTCAAAACGTGCTAAATCTCACCGAACTTATGGGCCTGGACACACGTGTGGCAAAAGGCCGTGCTGCGCCCTTACTTTTACCTCCGGGCGAGATGGGTGTGTTTCATGGACCCACCGGTGTGGGCGATGCAAAGTTTCCTGTAGCTTCTAAAAAAGCAGACGATGCTTATGCATGGGATGTTATGTATGAGGAAGCTAAAAAAGCCGGAAAGCTTACCATTGTCACTTTAGGCCCCCTCAGTAATTTAGCTTTAGCATTACTGAAATATGACGATTTACCAAATTATATCGACAAAATCGTCATAATGGGTGGTAGCCTTGATAACGGTAACGCCTTCACATTTGGCGAGGCAAATATCATGCACGATCCTCATGCGTGTGAGATAGTATTCCGTAGCGGCGCAAACATTGTCATGGCGGGGCTAAATGCCACCGAAACCACTCGTATGACTACCGAAGAATGGAACTATACTTTTAGCCGTAGGACAAAACTGTGGCGTGTATTACGCGATATGTTTGGTACATACAAGCAAAGCCAAAACAGAAGCGGTGAAACCGGACTTGTTATCCATGATGCTGCCGCAATGGTAGCCGCACTTCAGGAAAACGACGCTACAGGTGAAAAACTATGCATACACTGCGAAACCACTCCGGGGCCCATGTATGCCCGTACTGTGGCCGACTTGCGCCATCATATTCCCACAGATAAAAATGTATTTGCACTAACAAATATTGATAAAAAAGCCTTTTTAAGTGCCATGGATAATATGTTGGCATATTACGAGGGATAACATCTATATTTGACGTATTTTATTTTGAATTAAACTTTTATTAGTGTTTAATTCAGCAACCCAAGGAGGATATATACTATGGCTAAAAAAATCATATTAGATGTGGATACCGGAAGTGATGATGCCGTGGCGTTGATGGCGGCTATTTTGTCTCCTGAAATTGATCTTGTAGCTGTGTGCACCGTTGCCGGCAACAAGCCCATTGAAAAAACCACTGAAAACACCCTACGTGTAGTGGAAGCTATGGGCGCAGACGTGCCTGTATATCGTGGCGGCCCAAAACCCATTGTGAAAGGTCTTGTGGACAATCGTCTGCCTTCCACCAGTCGTGGCCATGTTGTGATTGACGGCAAACTGATACAAATGCACGAAGAATATCTCGACTTGCCAAAAACCAGTCTACAACCCGAAGAAATGCCTGCTCCTATGTTTTATGTGGAATATCTTCGCAACGCAAAAGAGCCTGTCACATTGGTGCCTGTAGGTCCACTTACAAACCTAGCTGTTGCTTTGATGATTGATCCCACCATTGTTAAAAACATTGAAGAAATTGTCATCATGGGTGGTGCATGCCGTGAGTCGAACTCCACTTCTTGCTCTGAGTTTAACATTTTCTTTGATCCCGAAGCTGCCTTGTGGGTGTTGCAAAGTGGCGCTAAAATCACATGGGTGCCGCTGGATGCCACTCATGCCGCATACCTCACAAAAGCCAACTGTGATGACTTCCGTGCTCTTGGCACAGTTGCCGGCGAGTTTGCCGCAGCTCTTGTGGAACAACGCATTTTCGTGCATACTCATATGCAACCTTTGGCTGTGCCTGATTCAGCCGCTGTACACGATGCCTTAGCCGTGTGCTATCTTTTAGATCCCACCGTATTGAAAGATGTACAACACGTTCATATGGACATCGGTCTTGCTGATTTCGGCGAAGGCCAAACCATCATTGATCCACGTTATTATCCTGAAGAGCGCAACTGCTGGTTTGCGTTTAGCGGTGATCCTGACAAGTTTGCCTCGATGTTGCTTGACATTTTCAAAAACGGACCTAAAGCTTAATATAATTATAAACGTGCCGCATCCTGTATTTTACAGACTTCACGGTATATTCTTGCCGTGATTTGCGGTGCGTTTTTATTATGTAAAACAAACCAAAAGAGGTTTTTATGATATTTTTGCTGTGTGCTGTTGGTATCAGCCTTACCCTTACAATGGTTCTTAAAGTTTCACATTTAAAAGGCTGGGACTCCGGCAATATCACTATGATAAACTACGGTTTTGCTGCCGCTGTCAGTCTTATATTGTGTGTATCACAAGGAATGCTGTCTGCCTTCTCTGCCATTAAAGACGTTGATTTAACTACTGTTTTCAGTGAAAAAAGTGTCTCCGGCACTATGTTTTTTGTTTTTTTGCTGGGTTTTGTCACCGGTACATTATATGTTGTAAATATTATTTTTCTAAACAAAAATGTACGTAATAACGGCGCCGGTATCAGCACTTTATTTAGTCGTTCGGGTTTTTTGATTTCTATCGCTATCTCCATCATTCTTTTTTCCGAAACAATGACTTCTCTGCGCTGGATCGGTGTTATTTCCACCATTGTTGCGCTTGCAGTGGCTGGAGGTATTGGTGGTAAAACAAGACTTGTACAGCCGATTTTTCTTTTTGGTTCGCTATTTTGTATCGGTATTCTAGATAGCAACAACAAGCTGTATCAATCTTTTGCACTTCCCGAATATATGGTGAATTTTACCATGGTTGCGTTTTTTTCTTCCAGCTTTTTATATTTTTTGCTTTTCATGTTCAAAAAAAGAGGCACAAAAATCAAGTTCACACGGCAGGAAGTTATAGCCGGCGCTGTAATGGGTATCCCAAATGCTTTTGGTAACATTGTGCAGATTTTGGCATTACAGTCAATTCCTGCGTCCATCATGTTCCCCACCATGGCCGCCAGTAACTTGTTAGCCAGTACCATAATCAGTGCGCTTGTGTTTAAAGAACCTTTCAATAAGCGCCAAGCCATTGCCGTAACACTAACTACTATCAGCTTGATTTTAGTCAATCTTCAAGTGTAGCTATGGCCCGCAATAATCCGATTATCCGTTATATTAGGCTTAGCCGGTAGCTTTTGCTATCGGCTGGCCTTTTTTAGTGCTATTCTTTATGCACATCGGATTTTACACATTTGCGCAATCCCACAAAAGGCAGCGCAATCATTAATAGTCCCGCCAACGAAAGCGTCACACCCTCAAAACCCACATGTTCCACCAAAAAGCCAAACAACGGCGCAAACACAATAAGTATCAACGATTTAAGTTGCGATGCCACACTTAGCGTGGTCGCCCTTTGAGACTTTTGTATGTTCGCATCCAGCTCCTCTACAAACATTGGCTTGCGAGCGCTGTGTAAAACATAAATAAAAACGTATAATATACACACCATCCATGCATTTTGCGCCCATATCCCAAGCATACCCAAAACAACAGCCAAAGCCACATGTATGCCGTTTATGCGTTTGATATTGCTACCTTTAATGATATATGCTTTTCTTGAGGCAACCGCCCCCATAAGATTACATACCATATGCAAAATCCCAAGTATTATGTAAAGATTATCTTCACCGCTCAAAAATGCAAAAACCGTAATGCCCATGCCTATCACAATAGTTTGTAAAATAGGCTGCACAATATCTTTTGTGTAAGATACAGTCGCCTCCACAAGCCCATCTTCCCATAATATTCGTCTAAGTGACGAGCTCTTAAACAAACATTTAACAAACGAAACTATCATTTGACCAAGGCTTTCATTTTCTTTTCTATCGCTGATGTCTAGAAACTTCGGATAACTCATTATAAGCAAAAAATCCACTACATACGGCAGCATTGAAAACAAAAACACATACGCAATATTTGGAGCAAGTAGCATTAATATTATGCCCACAAACGATCCTACTGCGCTTCCAATAAGTGAAAACGATCGAATCCTCCCATACAAAAAAGTTTTCTCGCTTTGCCACGACTTTTTATCAATATATGTGTAAATCATCGCCTTATGTGTGCCGGACCTAAATGCTTCACCCAACCCAAATAGCGACATTCCCACAGCTGCCACCGTAAACGACGACGCGAAAAAGAACACCGCAAACGACGCAATGTAAAAAGAAAAGCATAAATACAATTCCTTTTTGCGCCCAAAATAGTCAGCAATCATCCCCGACGGTACTTCAAAAACATTTATTATTATCTCCCTTATAGATATAAGTACGCCTATCTCGAGCAAAGACAAGCCTTGCTGCATTAAAAACACAATCAAATACGGCTTAAAAAACGTGAGGTTCTTCAAAAAACCATACATGTAAAATTTTCTTACTTGCCTGTCTTTCAACATTATTTTTCTGCTATTACTATCCATCTTTCCTCCAAAATATCTTGACCTAAATATTTCCATCTGTTATAATTTTTATATCGAACTTCTGTATCGAATTTCTGTATCGGTTTTCGATATTGTAACATAGGAGGCTGTAATATGCAAGACAATGTGCTCAGAAAACTTTTTTTAGCCTTTATTCAGGTGCATATTTTACATCACGCAAAAAAAGAGCCTATATACGGCTCGTGGATGATAGAAGAGCTAAAACGCCATGGATATACTATCAGCGCCGGTACCTTGTACCCAATATTTCACAACCTTGAAAAAGATGGTCTTCTTTGCATGGAGCCTGTTTTGGTGAATGGAAAAACACGTAAATATTATTCCATCACTGACAAAGGGATAGAAACTTTAATAAAAGCGCAAGAAAAAATCAACGAACTTAAAACCGAATTATAACCTATATTTCGTTATAATTTAAGTAGACACAAAAAAATGCTATTTCTCTGCCTTTAGGCTTTGAAAAATAGCATTTTTTTATTTTTAAATTGATATTACTTTAACATCACATCGTTTTGCCAATGCCTTATACCATTCATCTTTTTTACTATTTGTTTCAATGTAGTAGTCCACATGCTGAAACACTCTTACTTCATCGCTGTCATTTCCCATATATAAATTTATCGAGCATTTCGCCGTGCTTTCTTTCAGTTGCTCCAGTAGCATTTCAATAAACGGCAATCCGTCTTGTGTGAAATATAAAAGCAGTTCAGCATTCTCATCATCATAAAAGTCGTCAATCCATTTATTCACCACACGCTCTATGCTGGGTGGAGTCTCCGCGACATCAAAAAAGTATAAATACTCTTTGTCCTTCTTTTCAATAGATATTGGCGCTAGCTCTAATTCTCCGGCTTCAGGCACATGCCCACGTATTACACCACGTACTAGATTTGGCCCAATTTCTTCATGGTTAAACGGATACCACATATACCCGTCTGACACTTCGGTTTCATATCCTAAAGACCGCAAAAACTTGCCTATTTTTTCTTCATCTCTGACATTGTGATACGTACACGCTAATACCTTTGGATGATGCTTTTTCAGCAGTTCATCTCCCGCCAACAGTGTATACACATCAGGCCCATCGATATCTATCTTAATAAGATCTATTTTCTCACCAATAAAATCATTTAGCATGACACCTTTTTTGGGATCATCTGTCAAAAACTCTTTCATTATCACTACTTTATCTTGATAGTCCCTAAACGTAAGTTTAAGCGCTTCTATCCAGCCTTCACCGGGCTCAATCAAGTAAGCTTTTTTGATAATATCGATAACATCCAATACAAAGAAACCTTCTGCCACGCCGGCATCAATAATGGTATCGCCCGGCTGCACCGCGAAATGCGAACCATCGGGAATATACCTGTGTGGTGATTTCTCGTCTTGTTCTATTGCAATGTTGGCATAGCACGCCACCGCCTGCTCTACAGAATAGCTTTTTGGGAAATACATCCGTTTTCCGTTACGCTCTGTGTAGTACATTTTTTCTTTCACGTCAAACACCATATGATATGTAGCCTTCTGATGTTTTTTAACGAAGGAGTAGTTAAATACCCCTACGCCATTTTTTGCTATATGCTGTAATATTTCTTGCTTGTCTTCATCTTTTTCATATTTTTGCATCATCATTTCCGCTATCGCCGAAAATGACGCACCAACAGGCTTACATTTATCTTCCGGAATGTTGTATTTTTCCTGCAAGTATTCCCTGCTTTTACCGCTCGCATCATCAAGAATATAAATATCGCTTATATCTTGCGTTACTTCATGCGGATTTTTCAGCGGTATACCCAGAGAATGCTTGGACTCAATTTCTCCGTTCACCCATATTTCTTGCGCATGCCAATACCCCAATTTTTCCATATTTGAAAGCAGATATACCCACATCATAACACGCTGATTGGGCCTTGGCTGGTCCACATTGATGTATAAAATAACATTTTTCATCACATTTCCTCGCTTGAGTGAATTCCCAGTCTATATATCCTATTGCATATAAATTCATTGTATCACACTATCAATACATGACACAAGGTATTTTCTGTTCACATATTTGATAACAATTACTATTTTTATTATTTTATATTTTTGTCGTATCAACGTATATATAATTTATACTTAAAGAGTGCATTTTGTTGACAATTGAACATCAACGTGTTATTATACTATATAATAAATTAATAATTAATCTCTACAGCTCGCAAATATCACGTATATTGAATGGAGGATTATCATGAAAGACACAAAAAACTTGTATGATTTAGTGGTAGTAGGTGCCGGGCCGGCAGGATTATCTGCGGCCATTTATATGGCACGGGCACATTATCGTGTATTGGTGCTGGAAAAAGAAAAAATAGGCGGACAAATCACCATTACTTCCGAGGTGGTTAATTATCCCGGTGTGATTGAAACCGACGGCAAAGCACTTACCGAGGAAATGCGCAAGCAGGCCGAAGCGTTTGGCGCAGAGTTTCTTTTGGCCGAGGTGATGGACATGGATCTTGTGGCTGACATTAAAACTTTGCACACCACAAAAGGTGATTTTAAAACACTGGGTGTTATATTAGCTCCGGGCGCCAACCCACGAAAGCTGGGCTTTAAGGGCGAAAAAGAATTCCAAGGCCGAGGCGTTGCATATTGTGCCACATGCGATGGTGAGTTTTTCACAGGAATGGACTTGTTTGTCATCGGTGGCGGATTTGCCGCAGTGGAAGAGGGCATTTTCCTTACAAAATATGCTAGGCAAGTTACCATGATTGTACGTGAAGGTGACTTTTCGTGCGCTAAGACCGTTGCTGATCAAGTAAAGACAAATGATAAGATAACTGTGCATTTCAACACCGAAATTGTGGAGGCTGCCGGCGAAGGCAAGCTGCAGTCGGCACGTTTTAAAAACCGTGAAACTGGCGAAGAATGGAGCTTTAACGCAAAAGACGGCGAGAGTTTTGGTGTGTTTGTTTTTGCAGGTTACGTGCCAAACACAAAATGGATTTCTCCTTTAGTTGAAAAAGACGACGGCGGATATATTCTTACTGACAAGAATCAAAAAACCAATGTCAGTGGTGTATATGCCGCAGGCGATGTGTGTGTGAAGAAATTGCGTCAAGTCGTGACTGCTGTTTCAGACGGTGCCGTGGCCGCTACTTCTTTAGAAAAAGATGTGTCTGAACTACACACAAAACTAGACATTCCCGAACTTGCACAAAACACGTATAAACGTCCTGAAAAACCTGCCGAAAGCGCACCTGTTGAAAGTGGTGGATTTTTAGACAGTGAAATCAAAGGGCAGCTACAAACTATTTTTGCCAAGTTTGAAAACAATGTTGTTTTAAAGTCTTGGCTTGACGATTCTCCACTTTCCGGCGAAATTTCCGGGTTTATATCCGAGATTGAAGATCTAAGCGATAAAATTATATGGGAAAAGGCGGATGTGGCAGACGCAGGCGACAGGCTACTGCCTTCCATCGAGGTTTGTGACGCTTCCAAAAACAGTAGCGGTATCCAGTTCCACGGTGTGCCGGGTGGCCACGAGATAAACTCTTTTGTAGTTGCCATGTACAACGTAGCAGGTCCCGGCCAAGCCATAGCTCCGGAGATAAAAGAAACACTTGAAAAAATCCAAAAACCACTTAATATAAAGGTTCTAATCTCGCTTTCCTGCACCATGTGCCCCGAAGTAGTTATGGCCACCCAGCGTGCCGCCAGCTTAAATCCTCTAGTCGAAGCTGAAATGATAGACTTGATGCACTACCCTGATTTTAAGTCTAAGTACCAGGTAATGAGTGTGCCGTGCATGATTATAAACGACGAGCATGTGCATTTTGGCAAGAAAAACATTTCTGAGGTGACGGATATTCTTACTTCCATCTAACCAACAAAAAAAGACACTATCGATTTTGATAGTGTCTTTTTTTATACGCATAATCTACATTAGATGATACATAATAATCGTCAATATAAACAACGTAATAATGCCAGTAATCATTATTAGTAGTATTTTTGAATACCCTTTAGGAGTGATCTCACCGTTTTTATCAAGCTTTTTAATTATTGGGTGTAGCCTAAAATAGTAGGAAGATATAGCCACACACATAAACGTAAGTGAGTGTATTTTTATCACGTCATTGCCCCAAAACAACATAACAAGTAAAAGCGCGATAAAAACAAGCTTAGTTCCCGCCACCCAATTTACAAGATATTTTACAAACAATCCACTGCTTTCATTTTTTTGAGTATTAAAATACTCATTAAACACAGCAACACCGTTTCCAAATGTAAATCTAGGAAAAAAATACAAAATTATAACGTTCGCCGATTCTAAAATAACAAAAATCCAAATTGTGATGCTTAATACATTCATTGAAACTCCCTTTGTGAACAATATTAATCTATATTAAATTATCCTATTATTTTCAATAATATACTACCTGCTACCCCCTATATTTTTCTTTACGGTATTCATCCCCTATTTTACGCAGATTTTTCATACCGCCAAACCGTTCCCATTTTTTTGTTTCTATTTCTTTTGTGCTAAGGCCTACATAGGATGATTCATTCTTTAGTTTTTGATAGTTCTTAAAGCGCCTGCTATCCAGTGTGCCGTCTTCCAGCGCCTGTAAAATAGCGCATCCCGGCTCGTTTGTGTGACCGCAATCTTGAAACTTGCACATTTCGACAAGCTCTTCTATATCACTAAATGTCTTTGATACATCGGCGCTTTCCGCACCAAGCTCACGCATTCCCGGAGTGTCTATCAACACGCCTCCAAACGGCAAGGAAAACATCTCTCTGCTTGTTGTTGTGTGCCGTCCTTTGTCCGATTTTCCTATACTTGCTGTGGCGATAACTTCTTTTTTCATCAGCTTGTTTACTATGGTGGATTTCCCCACACCTGAAGAGCCTATAAACGCAGATGTTGTCCCCAGTCCGAGATATTTTGCAAGTTTTTCTTCTATGTCATCATCAAACATCGACGTGGCGATAACATCGGAAAAATTAGATATCTGCTCCACTTGCGCTATTGCCTTAGCTAAATCCTCGCACAAGTCTGACTTTGTAAGCAGTATCACCGGAACAGCCCCACTTTCCCACGCCACACTTAAATATCTTTCCATCCGGCTAAGGTTGAAATTTTGATTTAAAGACATGCATATAAAAACAGTATCAATATTTGTAGCAACCACCTGCGCTTGACCACTCACACCCACGGCTGTCCGTAAAAACATACTTTTTCTTCTAAGTATATTGTGAATAATTGCGTTACCGGTTTCGGAGGCCATCTCCACCATCACAAAATCTCCCACAGCGGGAAACTGTGTCAGCTCGTTTGCCTCGTATCTCATCTTTCCTGAAATTTCAGCGTGCATTTCTCCTTTATCAGTTATAATATCATAAAGGCCTTTATACTGGGCTGTTATTCTGGCCGGTGAAAGCTCCGGATATAACGTAGACTCGTTTTTAAATCTGTCGGACAATCCATATTTCTCCAAGTTGTTCATTTTCTATCCTCTATCTATTTTACTACGCACATATACACGTGTTTATTCTATTATACACACTATAAACAAAAAATGAAACATACAATCATGTTTCATTTTTTTATATTATTTTTTTGTACTAAATCTAGCCCACTCTAGCCTTTAGTAGATATTTCACGTTCCACAAGAACAATGACAATATCACCCCTGTAGCTACCACCACATATGCACCTGCCGGAATATGACTTAGCACATAAGAAGCTTGCCATAAAAAGCTACCTTGCTGGCTGTCGTCCAGCATACGGATTATATTTGGCGCTATAAGAACAAATATCATATACACTGCCCAAAGACACCATGCCGCCTTACTTCCAAACCTCTTAATCAGCCCACACACTGTGCATCCCAGTATCGGTGGCAGAATAATTAATATCGCCAAAACCCACCAGTATGTTTTCAAAACATCAAACGTGATAATCCCCACAAACTCCGTATCACTTGCCCATTCTCTGTTTGGGTAAAGCAGCGCTTTTGTTACGTGTCCAAGATGAGATACCAAAATGGTAAACGCCGCAATAATAATTGTTTGTAGCATTATGCATATACTCATGCCCAGCAAAAACTCACGCCTGGTTCGACCCATAGAAATTGCCAATTCATAGCTTATCATCATTTGCACAATTGAAACTATCAGCACTATTATTAGCGCTGCCGTCATCGCCGTAATGCCACCAACAGAAAACATCTCGGCATATTTATCTGTGTACATGACTACCCCTGTGATAATTTCGCCCACTACCCAGCCAGCAAAGACAATTACCAGCAATATCCATATCTCTTTTTTAGCTGAATTCCACTCGCTCATTATTTTTCTCATTTTTCTCTCCCGATTAAATACGCACAGCAGATTTACTAAGAATCTTCTTCACCAGCACCACTTGCACCACACAAATGACAGCTATAATCCCACTAGCCAGCCACAATCCGCTGGTAATATTTGCCACAAACCATTCTATGATAAGGTTCACTTGAGGTAATGTACCACTGGCGGCAGAGTATCCCACAATTCCGCCAATTACACCAAACGCAAGCATTGTCAAAATAATGCTTATAGTGCCCCACAATCCACCATATCGTGTGATTAATGCGCCCATAACCTCGCCTTGACCCATGAAAAGCCATGTCGACACAAAAACGACAGCTATTACTGAAACAGGTAATTCTATGCCTTCTGCCGCTATTATATATATTGCAAGCGTAATTATAATAGTTTCAATCAGGCTAATCACTAGTTTGCACACCTGCATTCCGCCTATAAAGCCTTTTCTTGTGCCGCCGTAACTAAGCGCCAAGGCAAAATATGCAACATACATACTGCTGGTGATTGCAAATAGGCTTATAATCGAAAATATAACCACCATACCTATCATGCTTTGCAAAGCATCAAGAGTGCTTATCGACCCAACGATATTCATCAGTACGCTATATACTGCCGCCGAAAGTATAACTATGCCATAAATTTGCATAGACGGCGAAAGAACATGTCTGAAGTTTTTCATAACTGCACTACTCACAGCGTTACCTCCTCTATTCCACCACTGAGGTATACAAAAACTTGCTGCAAGCTGACAGGTGAGATATCTACATCGGCATCGCCTGCACACTCTGCCATGTCTTGTGCATTTTTACGCACACACACAGATTTACTGCGTCCGAAACTTTCAGTATGCACTATTTCTATACCACTGCACACTTCACCCACCACATCGTCTTTGCCCGACACCACACAAAACTTTGCCAGCAGGCTGTCTAAATCTTCGTCTGCAATAATGTTGCCTTTATCAATAATAATTACTTTTTCCAGTGCTTTTGTTGCCTCTTCAATGATATGCGTTGATATGACAAACGTACGATTTGTTTCTGAATATTCCCGAAGTAGCAGGCTGTAAAAAGACTCCCTCGCCACAACGTCCAGCCCCGCCACAGGCTCGTCCAAAATAGTGATGGGTGCACGGCTTGCCATGGCAATCACGATGGTCACCATGCTCATCATGCCTTTGGATAGTTTACCCACCTTCTTTTTCTTTTCAAGACCAAAGCTATCACACAGCTTTTTTGCATATTCTGCGTCCCAGTTTTCATAGTATATGCTTGCCGCAAGCAGATAATCTTTTATCCTCAAATTGTTACTGCTGGACATCATTGTGGGGGAAAGTTCCCTCGAAAAACACAACCCTTTCAATGCTTTTGGGTTTTCCCATACAGGCATATCATCGTATGTGACTGTGCCTTCATCTGCCGGATTTTGAGCCGTCAAAATACTTAATAGCGTTGTTTTACCCGCACCGTTACGACCCAGCAAACCATAAATATGTCCCGGCTCTATTTTAAGGTCCACACCATGCAAAACCTCGTTTGCACCATACCGCTTTACTATTCCCTCTGCCTTCAACACTGCTTGTCCCATTATTATTTCTCCTCGCTGTATTCTTGCGCTTGTATCATATTAATCAGTTCTTCTTTTGTTATCATGAGTGCCTTCGCTTCTTTTAGCATCTGTGCAATATATGTCTTACCAAACGCCTCTTTGCGTTTTGTCATAATCATTTGCTTGCCACCTGTGGATACAAACATGCCTATTCCCCTCTTTTTATACAAAATACCTTCCTCAACCAAACGATTCAGCCCTTTTGCCGCCGTGGCCGGATTAATTCTCAATGTTTTTGATAGCTCATTAGTGCTTGGTACTTGCTCTTCCTCTTGCCATATTCCACGCAAGATATCGTCTTCTATCATCTGGGCAACTTGCAGATAAATCAATTTGCCGTCATTAAACCCCGTTTGCACAACATCCCTCCTTTCGTTCTTAGTTCAGTGGTTCATTACTTCTGTAATTAACCATATCACCTGTGAAATGATTTGTCAACAGATTATTGCAAAAAAATATCTGCCGCCAAAGTGGCGTGCAGATATTTGACCGCTGAATCGTAATATATTTACATGTTTTCTTTCAAAAAATCAATGGCATGAATGTATCCGTCAAAGCCCATGCCTACTATACTTTTCTTGCAAATTGGCTTTACATATGACACTTTGCGGAAGTCTTCCCTCTTTGACACGTCCGAGATATGCACCTCAACCGCCGGGATGCCTACTGCTTTCAATGCATCGGCTATGGCAACACTGGTGTGCGTGTATGCAGCGGGGTTTATCACAATGCCATCCACTTTTTTGTATGCTTCTTGAATAGCATCCACTATATCCCCCTCGTGGTTTGACTGAAAAAAACTGATATCAATCCCTATTTTTTCACAATGAACAGTAATTTTTTGCAGTAGATCTTCATATGTGTCACTGCCATAAATTTCAGGCTCACGAATTCCTAAAAAGTTTATGTTAGGCCCGTTTATCACCAATATTTTCATTTCATCCCTCCTTTTTTATGCGTTTTAGCACCGATTCCACCGTCATGCTCGGGGTTTCCTCCACTTGCACCATATGATGCGCCACGCTCTTGTAAATAGGCATTCTTTTCGCCCTTAGTTCTTCCAGATTAACCGAAAGTGGCCTGTCTTGCACATTCAAATCCTCAATTGGCCTGTCTAGCAAGACTACTACACCGTTTTGCAAAATAGCTTTTCGGTTTTTTTCCAAAAGTACACTACCACCACCTGTAGCGATGACATACCCGTTTTCTTTGGCAAAATCTGCAACCACTTGTGCTTCAATCTGCCTAAACGCATCTTCGCCTTTTTGTGTGATAATATCCCGTGGATGCTCGTTTGTTCGTCTTATAATCTCGTCGTCGGTATCCACAAACTTAAGTCCCATTTTCTCGGAGAACAGCTTTCCTACCGTACTTTTTCCTGTTCCCGGCATACCGATAAATACATAGTTCGAAAAAATCTTCATCGTATGTTCAATGGTATCTTGCATCAAATTTGAAACATCTACATCATAAAACAAACCATGCGCATATACCGCCTGCGCCGCTAACATTGGCAGGCCACCCGCCGTAGGAATATCTTTACATTGTAGCAAAAAATTACTTTTCATCGGGTTGTACACAGCATCCATTGCGGCTTTCAGCCGGGTAAACGGCGCCACGTCCAGCGGCATGCCTTCGTTGTGAGGATACATACCTATTGGTGTTGTGTTTACCAGTATGTCTGCGTCATAGTGACGGCTTATGTTTTGGTAGTTATTTTCACCACTGCGTGAAATCACCACCACTTCTTTTGCGCCTTTGTCCGTTGCCACCGCCGTCACTGTTTTAGATGTGCCGCCGCCACCCAAAATCACCACTTTTTGGCCTGCAAATGAAATCCCGGCGCGTTTTGCGTTTTCCGAAAACCCAAAGTAGTCGGTGTTGTATCCATGTAGTACCCCGTTTTTATTCACTATAGTGTTCACGCATCCTATTTTCTGCGCTTGCTGTGACAAAACACAATACTGCATCACCGCTTCTTTATACGGCATGGTGACATTAATGCCTAAAAAATCACGTTTTGTCATGAATTCATCAAGATCTTCAGGCGCAATCTCATGCAAAACATAATCTTTGTTTCCCAAATAACCATGAATTTTCACGGAGTAGCTGTGTGCCAGCGTTTTTCCTATCAATCCATATTTCATACTTCGCAATAGCTCCCTAAATAAGTGAATTTATCTGCAGTATGTTTGATCTGCGCCAAAAGCTTTTGCACATTTTCATCTGTGATATCACCGTCAAAATCTATGTAAAACATAAACTCAAAGTCCATACCCGGTATCGGCCTACTTTCCAGCTTCGAGATATTAACCGCCGCCGCAGACATTTTCGAAATAATAGAATACAGCGAGCCGGGATGGTGCGGCAAGGTGAACATCATGCTGATTCTATTCGCACCTGTATAAATTTCAGGATTCTTCGAAATGCATATGAAACGTGTGAAGTTATTATAGCTGTTTTGAATATCATCGTTCAAAACATTAAGGTTATACAGCTGCACACATTCTTTGCCTGAAATGGCCGCTAGGTTGTTTTCGCTTGAGTTTGCCACCATTTCTGCCGATGTAGCGGTGTTTTCGTAAGGAATCACTTTCACGTTTTTACAAGTTTGCAAAAACTCGCTACACTGGCCTATAGCCTGTGGATGAGAGTATATTTCTTTTACGTCCTCCATGCTTGTTCCGTTTTTAGCTAACAGATGGTGATGGATTCGTACTTTAGCGCTTCGCACAATTTGGAAATTATGCTTTTTCATCAAATCATACACTTCGGTAACCGAACCATGCAGGTTATTTTCAAGCGGCAACACGCCATACTGGCACAGCCCTGAATCCACAGCTTTAAACACTGCATCAAAACTGTTCATGTACATAATATCAGGTACAGAAAATATCTTTTGGCACGCAGTCATAGAGTTTGAGCCTTGCACTCCTTGGCAAGCCACGGTGGCGTGTTTTGGAAACTTGCTCTGACGATTTTGAACCGCATCTGCTATCATGCTTAAAAACTTATCTTCACCCATCACGCACTTGTCTTGATATGCACGAGACACGTCAAACATGGTGTTATACAAAAGTTTTGCGTACTCGGTCATATCATCATCCATGCCTTTTGTCACGTTCACCAGCACTTCTTGTTCTCTGGCAGGATGCAAAACATGCAAGTTGTTTTCTTTTTTATATAGCGCCACGTCTTTTACCGTCTGCATTCTTTCTAAAAACAAGGCCGATATCTCTTTATCAATTTTATCAATTTTTTCCCTAGCACCTACCAGATCTTTTTTCATGATTCTCTCCTTTTTATTAAATCAATATAGTGCTTACAAAATAACTTATAATAAGTTGATCACTGCCAGTGCCGCCGCTGCTTCTATGCACGGTACCGCCCTTGGTACAATACACGGGTCATGCCTGCCTTTTATTGCAAGCGTCGCACCTTTTTTATGCGATAAGCTTATCGACTCTTGCTCTTTGAAAATGGACGGTGTGGGCTTCACCGCCACTTTAAATATCAGTGGCATGCCTGTGGATATTCCGCCCAAAACACCGCCTGCATGATTGTTTTTCACCTTTACTACGTCATTTTCATAATAATATGCGTCGTTGTGCACACTGCCTGGCATCTGCGCCGCTGCAAACCCTGCACCAAATTCTATTCCTCTTATCGCAGGCACAGCAAACACCACTTTTGCGATTTGATTTTCAAGCCCGTCAAACATCGGCTCACCTATACCCACCGGCAAACCCGTCACAGCACATTCTATGCTTCCGCCTATCGAATCATACTCTTTTGCATACATTGCAATCTCGTTTATCATCTTTTGTTTTTTTGTGCTGTCCAGCGTCGGAAACTCGGCATCCACTGCCGAAAAATCCACGTTTGTAGGAGAAAACATTTCATCTTCTACCGATCCTATCGACGCAATATGTGCACCGATGTAAATTCCTTTATCGTTCAAAATCTGCATACACAACGCCCCGGCAAAGCAAAGCGCCAAGGTCATTCTTCCTGAAAAATGGCCACCGCCACGCACATCATTTGCGCCATTATATTTCACATGCGCTACATAATCTGCATGAGACGGTCTCGGGATATCGGCCATTTGAGCATAGTCTTTACTTTTGATGTTCTTATTAGCAAAAAGTGCACACAACGGCGCACCACAAGTCTTGCCATCTACCAAACCACTGACAATATGCGGCAAATCCTCTTCTTTACGGGGTGTGGAAAAACTTTTCCCGCCTTGTCTGCGCATCAAAAAGGCATGCACCGCGTCTATATCCGGCTCAAATCCGGCAGGCAGGCCATCTATAACCACACCAAGCATCTCTGAGTGGCTTTGGCCAAATATTTGTATGCGGATTTTTTCACCAAAGTTACAAGACATCTGCTTTTCCTCCAAGCATAGCAAAATCTTCAAAAAATTGCGGATAAGATTTATTCACTGCCTCGGCGCCTAAAATATGCACCTCTTCGCTGCAAAAACACGAAGCTATCGCCGCCGACATTACAATCCTGTGATCACCACAACCGTCCACCACTCCACCTCGTAGTTTTGACGGCGTGATATACATCGCTACATCGTCAGCAGTGATCTTTCCACCCAGCGCTGTTATCATGTCGCTGACACTTTTCACGCGATCACTTTCCTTTATCCTCAGCCGCTGTATGTTGTAAATCTTAGTAGGTTTTTTCTTTTGTGTAGCATATACGGCCAGCGCAGGAACAAGATCCGGGATATCCTCGGCGTCAATTTCATCCTCGTCTTTCACCACGGAAAACAGCCTATCTTTTTGAAGCGAGTTTGGGTTAAGGCCGATAGGTTTTATACCTACACACAGCCAGTACGACGCATTCGACCAGTCTCCCTCCACCGTGACACAGCCCGGTGATTTATACTCTTGTCCGCCTTTTATCTCATCACCTATTTCTATGCCGAAATCTTTAAGCACCTGTTTAGTGATATCTAAATATCCTTGTGAGACAACACTTGTAGTCAAATTTATACTACTGTTTCCGGACAAAAGCGGCAAAGCATACATAAGGCCCGAGATATATTGACTGCTTATATTCCCTGCAATTTCATACCCCCCCGCCGTCATATCACCCTCGTATGAAATCGGCAAGTTATGACCACTAAAAGATATTCCATGCGTCTCAATAGCCCGGCACAAGTCAGCAAACGGCCTTTTTGTTAGCGAGCCTTCCCCACTCAGTGCACCTTTTTTGCTCACGGCTGTAAGTATCGGTAATATCATCCTCGCGGTGGTTCCGCTTTCTTTTGCATTCACCGTCATTTCCTGCGAAAAACGCTCAGGCGGTGTTACCGAAATGCCTTTTTCTCTGCTTTCAAGCTTCGCGCCCATACCCGCAATTGCCCCGATGCTGGCCTTGATATCATCAGAAAAATGATTCAACCTAATTTCTGTTGGGCTTTTACACAGCGCCGCTGCAAGTAATATACGATGAGCGTATGATTTAGACGAAATAGCGTCTATTCCACCACTTAGCTTTGCCGGTGTTATCTTCACATTCATACAGCGTCTACTCCTTTGGCAAAAAACTCACAAATATCCTCCACCGGCATGGGTGAAATCACACTTTTGCCTATTTCTTTCAGTAGAATTAACGAAAGTGCTCCATTTTTAATTTTTTTATCATTTGTTGCACGCTGAGTAATTTCCTCGGCGGTATAAGGGCATTCCACGTTAATGTCATACACATCAAGTACATTTTTAATATCTTTATCAAATCCACTACCCGCCGCTTTTTCTATACACACCATTCCTGCGGCCACCGACCTACCATGCGATATACTGAAATCACTAAGCGCCTCAATGGCGTGGCCCATAGTGTGCCCATAGTTCAAAATTTGCCTTATGCCATTATCAAACTCGTCTTGAGACACAATATCAGCCTTCAGCTCAATACATCTCGCAACCACATCTTCAAGGCATTCGTCAAACTTACCCTTTGCCAACAAATCAAAAAGTGCCTTGTCTAAAATACAGCCATATTTTATCACTTCGCATAAGCCATCAGTATATATTTCACGACTAAGCGTAGAAAATACATCTGTATCACACACTACCAGCAGCGGATGATAAAAGCTACCAACCAAATTTTTACCATAGCTTAGGTCTATTCCGGTTTTACCGCCCACAGAAGAGTCTACCGCGGCTAGCACCGTGGTGGGAATTTGCACATATGGAATACTGCGCAGATATACCGAAGCGCAAAAGCCTACCATATCACCCACAACACCGCCACCCAGCGCCACCAGCACGTCCGAGCGAGCCACTTTATTCTCGGCCAAAAACTGCAAAATTTCGCCTGCTGTAGCAAGGTTTTTAGACCTCTCGCCTGCCGCAAACACAAAGCTCAACACCGAAAATCCGCTTTCCTTCAGTGATTTTTCTACCGTTTCACCGTAAAGTGGGTATACTGTATCGTCACTAATTATAACCGCTGTGCACGCATCTTTAACCTCTCGTATCAGCTTACCGCAGGTTGCAATGCTATCTTTTTCCACAATCACATTGTAGCTTTTAGACACATCTACGAAAATTTTCTTCACGCTCTAGCCCACCTTTTCTTTCATTTTCTTTCCTCTATACAGCAACGCTTTTAGGCCTTCTTTGTCGTTGTTTTCAATGAAATCAGCATACTGCATCATTCTTTCGGCCAAACTGCGAATTTCAGGAACTAAAAACGGTTTATTCTCTAAAAACAGCTGCGCCCACATTTCTTCGTTGAGGTATGCCACCCTTGTAAGATCTTGATAGCTACCACCGGAAAAATCCGACTGCTTTTCTGCGTACGTGCTTTGCACATATGCGTTCGACACCACGTGTGCCAGCTGAGATGTGAACGCAATGGTAGCATCGTGCTCTTCAGCATTTGAGTGTACAATCTTCTCAAAGCCTAAGCTTTTAAAAAATAGATCAAGAGCCGCAATCGCTACTATGTTAGTGCTGTCGTCTTTACACAAAATCATGGTTGCACCGCAGAAAAGGTCTTCTGACGCCGCTGTGTAGCCCGATCTTTCTATGCCTGCCATGGGATGTCCTCCCACAAAAAAGCATCTGTTATCCTGGCAAAAACCAGATAATTCATGACAAATCGAACTTTTCACACCTGCACAGTCTACAATCAATGTACCATTTTTCATGTGCTTTATATTTTCTTTCACATACGCAATAGTATCTTGTGGATACAAACACACCACCACCATGGAACACTCCTGCAAACTATCTTCCGTGAGTTCACGGCTAACAACTTCATCATTTATCGCTTTTGCCAGCACATCACTATTTTTGTCATACGCTAGCACGGTATGGTTTGTTTTTGTTGCAACTGCCTTAGCGATGGAACCACCAATAAGGCCCAGTCCCACAATTCCTATTACTTTTTTCATGGTATTTCTCCTAAGTAAAAGATTTCATTGTATCTCGTAAAACGCTAATTTGCCCCGATAGCTTTTCAAACTCTTGCATTGTTAAGGACTGCGGCCCGTCACAAAGTGCTTTTTTAGGATTGTTATGCACTTCAATTATCAGTCCGTCGGCACCCGCCGCCACCGCCGCTAAAGACATGCTTGGCACAAACTTCGCATATCCTGTTGCGTGGCTTGGGTCAATGATGATGGGCAAATGAGTTTTTTCTTTCAGCACAGGTATAGCCGATAAATCCAGCGTGTTACGCACTGCAGTCTCAAACGTGCGGATACCTCGCTCACACAACATCAGTTGATCGTTACCACCGGCCATGATATACTCTGCACTCATCATCAGCTCTTCCAAAGTATTGGCAAGGCCACGTTTTAATAAAATAGGCTTGCCTATTTTGCCAAGTTCTTTCAGCAATGTAAAGTTTTGCATATTTCTTGCGCCTATCTGAATAATGTCAACATTTTCAAAAAGCGGCAATTGCGCAAGATCCATTAGCTCGGAAATAATCGGCAACCCGGTTTCTTTTTGAGCTTCCATTAGTAAATCAAGCCCTTCACTACCCATGCCTTGGAATGCATATGGCGACGTTCTGGGTTTGAAAGCCCCGCCACGAAGTATATTAGCTCCACTTGCCTTCACAGAGTTTGCCACTTCGCAAATTTGCTCGCGTGATTCCACCGAGCACGGTCCCGCCATCACCACAAAATGTCCACTACCGATTTTAGTACCATCAGATAATGTGATCACCGAAGACTCGGGATGGAATTTTTTATTTGCTTTTTTATATGGTTCTTGGATACGCTTCACGCTTTGCACAATATCAAGCGAATCAATCACATCAATGTCAACCACCGATGTATCGCCGATTACGCCTATAATAGTCCGGCTTTCACCGTCTACCACATTAATGCTAAGCCCCATACTTTCAAGCCATTGACGTAAATTGTCCATCTGTTTTTCGTCTTTTTTCTCTTTTAGCACAATCACCATAATGATTATCTCCTTTTTTTGCCGGTTTTAAGTATAAAAAAATACCCGGGGTTCTTTAGTGAACCGCGGGTATATATGCAATAAAGTATTTTACTTTTCATATATCCGTTGCTGCAAACCAAAGAACACCTTATTAAACAAGCTAATAAAGTAAAAGTAAAAATAAAATCGATTGTTTGCAACAGTTATCATTTTAATATCCCTTTTTAAAACAAAAAATATATCGGCCGGTTGTATCAGCCGATATAATTAAAGCACATATTACTAAAAAAGTCAACATTTTATCTATTATACTTGCTCTATCTTTTTTATGTCACTGGTTCCCTGGCGCATAAATGCTTATTTTTTTCATAATATCTTTTTTTGTCTTCATACATTTTTTGGTCTGCTTTTGCTATCATATCTTGAATATCTGCCGTACCATCACTCCATGTTTCACCAATAGACACCTGAACTGTATCATTGTTTTCAAACGCTTTTCTTAATTCTGCCATCTTTTCTTCAAGCAACTCTTTTGAAATCCCGCCATCAATAACCACAAACTCATCGCCACCAACACGGAAAACTTTTCCCGGAAACACATTTTTCATCACATCTGAACATGTTGTAATCATTGCATCTCCACGCTTATGCCCATATGTGTCGTTAGCTATTTTCAGCCCATTGATATCCACAAACACAATTCCTAACGATTCATGCTCTGACTCTTTATATTCTTCTATCTCAACTTCAAAACTATTCCTGTTTTTAAGGCCGGTAAGATCATCAATGAAGCCCTTTGATTTGAACTTATCTAAAAGATACTGCCTACAGTTATTTTTATGGTTGTTACCGTTTGCCATTGCAATTGCAAAACGCTTACATGTACCATAACCGCACGAGAAACAGTTGATATTTCGATCTTTTTCCGTCAATTTCCCAAGTTCGATATAAATATTTTCAAGATCAGCATCTGTCAAGTTTTTAAACTCTACGCTCTTATCAGAATATTCACGCATAAAATCTTTCAAATCTAGCGTTTCGTTAAATACATTCACATACTTTTCTACATCACTCTTGTTTACTCGTTGCTTTTTTTTGTTTATCTTAAAGTCAATATCGTTATATCTTGCATTTTTATCTGTTCCTGTTCCAATATTGCAGCCATGCTCACAGTTCAGCGCATCCACAATAAGTGGTACAGGTCGTTCATTTTTCAAATCATCCTCATATTGCTTAAAATAATCTTCTATCACAAAAATGCCTTCTATTTGCTTAATCCAAACATCATCGCCTAAGTATAACCTGACATTTTCACTAAGCCCACCCGGCCTTGGAAACGCAAAACCAAGCAACATATCAGTACTGTCAAACTGCGTTTTAGGGTAACTGTCAAGATCGATATTATGTTCTTTTATATATTTTGCAAACTTTGAAAACGTGACATTATAATGAATACTGTCATCTGTGTTTGGGTCAATACACTCTCTTTTTTTACCAATGCACGGAGATAAAAACGCAATTTTATCTGTCACATTCTTGTATTTCTTCAGGTATATAGCCGCGCACGCCACAGGGCTGTGTACCGGTGATAAATATTCTATCAGCGAAGAATGATATTTTTCCACATAACTTACAACCACCGGACATGGCTGTGCAATCAATGTTTTTAGTTTGTTTTCGGTAATTGCCCTTATATATCCCCAAGTGCAAATATTTGCACCGTAAGAAACATCATATATCAAATTAACGCCCATATGCTTTAAAAACCCGATAATATTTTCAAGATCTTTAAAGTTTGTTGCAGCGGCAGGAGCCACTACCACTGAAATAGGCACACCATTTTTCAAATCTTCGAAAAATGTTTCTGTATCGTCAATATAGTCCCTTGCATTATGATCACAAATAGCAATACACTCACTACAAGAAATACAACGTCCATTTCGAATAAGTATTTTATTTTCTTCATCTGTCCACACAGCTTTATTTGCCTTTGTAGGACATTTAAACACACATTTATTGCATCCACTGCATTCACTTTCTTCTGTGTAAACAAAATTAAGTTTTTGATTGTCCATGCATATCATCCTCCTTTCATCGTATTGTATTTTCTAAAGAAAAACACTACTCATATATACTCCGATATAAATATATTAAAAACCACAAATAATCTTTACTGTGAGTTTCCATCCTAAATATCACCCGCAAAATAGATACAATTAGTATGATTATATCAAATTGTAAACTGAAGCACAATTATTTTTTGTAATTACTTGTAGATTTTGCATACTATAAAACATTTATCATCAATTCATCTTTCTTTCATTATA
This sequence comes from uncultured Oscillospiraceae bacterium, assembly GCA_964370165.1. Taxonomy (GTDB): domain Bacteria; phylum Bacillota; class Clostridia; order Oscillospirales; family Ruminococcaceae; genus JAAYCI01. The sequence goes on along the minus strand of CAYJIG010000002.1, from coordinate 50,318 downwards.
AAAAACAGCAGTCCCCATGTACAAGACTGCTGCTTCACCTATTTTTATTCGGTCGAAAAATATGTTGTTTCAAAATCTTCCACTGTCATCGGTCTTGCATAAAAATAGCCTTGAGCTGATTCACAATTGACCTTGCGAAGGAAGTTCACCTGATCTTCTTCTTCCACGCCTTCTGCCACAATATTCATGCTAAGACTATGTGCTAGCTTTATCACGCCGTCAATCACACACTCTGCCCGTTCTTCTTCACGATTGTTCACAAGAAAGCTTCTATCCAGTTTCAATGTATCTACTTTGAAATTTTTCAAAAGCCCAAGCGAAGAATACCCCGAGCCGAAATCATCAATAGCCACTGAAAATCCTTCATCACTAAATGAATTCAATGCTTTTTCCAGCACTTTTTCTTTATCTAAAACCACTGTTTCGGTCAATTCGATTTCAATATACTTGTGATCAATTTTATAACTATCTACAATATCTACCACTTCATTTACAAAATCCGGATTATCTAAATGCCTACGTGAAAAGTTGACAGAAATCGGTGGACACTCATATCCTTTGTCAATCCAATCCTTCGCCGTTTTGCAAACGCACTTAAGAATATGCCTATCAATTTCCACAATAAACCCGTTTGCCTCAAACAACGGGATAAATTCATTTGGATATACCATGCTTCCATCGCTTTGCACCCAACGAACCAAGGCCTCAGCACCCACCACACGGTTATTATTTTGCAGGCTGATTTTAGGCTGCATATACGGCACAAATTCGCCGTTTTTAAGCGCTTCATTCATTTTATCTGTGATTTCAGCTTGCTTTACCAGCTGTTTTTTATATTCTTCGTCATAGTCCCAAATTCCACTAGCCTTCTTCACTTTTGCAATACTGTGCGCCATATTTGTCTTGTTGATAATCTCATTCACATCATTTTCACCGGGCTCTAAGAAATACCGTCCATATCTAAAAGATATACGATGATTTTTAATTTCCGGTACAGCTTCTTTGAAATAGCTTTCATAATGTGCTGTAAGTTCTTCAAGGCGACCCAAAAATTCTTTTCTACCAAAAAACATAAATTCATCTGTTCCACTACGACAATACACAAAGTCATCTTCATTCACCGAAGCGGCCGTTGTTTCAAACGCACAAATAACTTTATTGCCCACATCAAAGCTAAACAACTCGTTTATAGCCTTGAAATTTTCCACATCTATCTTCATTGTGGCAAATTCGCCAGTTGGATTTTTCGTCAATATCTCTTTTACATCTTTTCTAAACTTCAGCACATTTGGTGCGCCGGTCAGCTCATCATAATACGCGATTTTTTCCATTTCTTTGATACTTTTGATTTTTGAGCGTCCTGTGATCATCAAAATAACAACCAACAGTATAAACACACCCACACCGATAGCTGAAATACTGTTTATCATTACTCTTGCTTCCATTAGCACATCGTCTTTATCCGCTATCAGCACAATGCTCCAGTCATTGATGTCAATAGGCGCATACACGCCTATGACTTCCACACCATCCAATGCGAAATGTACCATGCCCGAGCCTTTATTCTTAAGGTCTGATGTAATTTGCCTCACCGATTCGCCATCTAAAATTTCAGCCTCCACCATTTGTTCAAACGGAATATACTCTTCTGTGGTACTGAACACTTCCGCACCGGTATTGTCACAAATCAGCACATACCACTCATCCACCATTGATTCAACCAAAACATCTTCTACACTTTTCAGTGAATATTCAGCAACCAAAACCCCAGTTTCTTCACCATTTATAACAACAGAAGCGGCAATGTCGATAGTATCTTGGCCTGTTTTGTCCGAGACATACATATCCGATGTAGTGTATGTATTATTTTTTGCTTCTTTTGCATATTGCGCGTTTGTGAAATCCTTATCCTCACCCGCAGCAGACACGCTGTTTCCTTGCGAATCGACAAAATGCAAGTCATCAAACATGCTTATTTCCAGCTGCGATTTCAAATATTCAAGAAGACTATCTTCATCATACCCATAAAATGAAATCGAATTTGCAATACCCAAAATTCTGTTTGTAGCGCTTGAAAAATCCTTGTTGATTTCTTGTTGTTCTTGCTCTACTTTTGCTGTCAAATTATCTTTTATAGCGTTTTCCAGCAAATTTTCCATTGACTTATTGAAAAAAAACAACGCTAACAGCAACATTAAAAATGCTACCGTTAGCCATATAAATAATTTTTTTCTTTTTGCCGTGGTTTTCTGCTGCATTTAGATCCTCCGTGTTTTTGAAATTCCGCTTACATTTTTTGATTTTCTCAAAAACAAGATCATTAAAACAATTACTAAAACATCAATACACCCATTATCATTATAAATTTATCACATATTAAAATTCAAGTCTACATTTTCTATCAAAATCCGCCTTATTTAGTATAAATTTTTTTCAATTAAAACTATGTAATTTTACCAAAATAAAATCAAACACTCATTTTTTCTCGTCTACCAAATCTTCATTCGTTCGGCAGGTGCGTTTTGACAAACCTATCTATATAGTATTATAATTATAACGATTTGTGATTTTTGCGCATTATTATATTATAAGGAGCATTACCAATGAAACACATTTTTTTGAACTTGAAGCGTTTTGACATATCCCCTGAAAATGGCGGCGTGAACCGACTGGCACCTATGGCCGATTGGGGCAAAACCATCGTCGAAAAAACTCAAGACGCCTTAAAATCTTATCCAAAAGATGACGTTGAGTTTGTCATGTATCTACCCGAAGCACATTTGTTAGGAGCAACCGGCGCTCTTTCAAGCGACAGCCCTGTGCAGATAGGTAGCCAAGGTGTGTTTCGTACCGATACTGCTGTTGGCGGAAACTTTGGTGCCTTCACCACAAACCGCACTGCAAATGCCGTGTCACAAATGGGTTGCCAAAGCACCATGATAGGTCATTGCGAAGAACGAAACGATAAAATGGGTATTTTAGAAATGGCAGGAGTGAGCGGTAAAGAAGCTGCAACTGTTGTTGGCAAAATATTGAACGAAGAAATCAAAATGGCACAAGCAGCCGGACTTTCCGTGCTTTACTGTATCGGTGAAAAAAGTGAAGAGCTGGACGCTTGGCAAGATGTTTTGGGTTTACAGCTTGATATCGGCCTTGACGGTGTAGACAAAAGCCGTGTAGTTATCGCGTACGAGCCTGTGTGGAGCATCGGACCCGGAAAAACTCCTGCCGATAAACCATACATCGAGAAAATAGCTAAATTCGTAAAAGAACGTACCGGCGGCCTTGATGTAGTATACGGCGGTGGCCTTAAAACCGATAACGCCGAGATGCTGGCAAGTATCCCTGAAATTGATGGCGGACTTATCGCTTTGACACGTTTTAGCGGCGAGATTGGTTTTTATCCCGAAGAGTACCTTGAAATCATCCGTTTGTATATGGATAAATCCAAAGCCTAACATTTTAAATTTTGTCGATATTTTTGCATATAATATACTTGGAGGAAGATTTATGAAACTGGATTTTGAATACGGCCATGGCTTTATGAGCGCTGAATTACCCGAAAACACCGATGTGTTTATTCCTGGTGAAACTGTGCCCGATCCTGAGTGTTTACCTCAAAGCTGGGACAGCCTTTATAACGCTACTTTAGAAAGCATCAGAAACCCTATTGGTATGGACTCACTTAAAAGCTATGCCAAACCCGGCGCCAGTGTTGTATTTATCATTCCCGACATTGTAAAAGGCGGCAATCACGACACCAGCCATCGTAAAGTTGCCATTCGTGCTTGCTTGGACGAGCTTTATGCCGGTGGCGTAGATAAAAAAGACGTGTTACTTTTATTTTCAAATGGCCTGCACCCACGCGCTACCATAAAAGAAATGAAAACCATTTTAGGCGATTTGTTTGATGAGTTTTATCCCACCGGCCAAATCGATAGCCACGACAGTGAAGATTATGATAACTTGGTGGACTTAGGCCACACTGCCGCAGGCGACCATGTTATCCTAAACAAATATGTATACGATGCCGATATTGCTATTCTAGTTGGCCACACCCAGGGTAACCCTTACGGTGGATATTCCGGCGGATACAAGCATTGTGCTACCGGCATCACTCACTGGCGCAGCATTTCTGCCCACCATGTGCCCAAGGTAATGCATCGTAACGACTTTGTGCCGGTGTCTGCAAATAGCGAAATGCGTAATAAGTTTGACCAGCAAGGCATGCTGATGGAAGAAAAAATGGGCAAAAAATTCTTCTGCTGCGACGCTGTTTTGGACAGCAAGAGTCGTCAAATCGGTATTTTTAGCGGCTGGGCAAAAGAAATGCAACCCATCAGCTGGAAACTGGCCGACAAGCGCACATATCTGCATTGGGCAGAAAAAAAATATGACGTAGTGGTATTTGGCATGCCGGTAAACTTCCACTATGGTGATGGCATGGGCACAAACCCAATTCAAATGATGCAAGCCCTCAGCGCACAAATCATTCGCCACAAGCGTGTTTTAAGCGACAAGTGCGTGTTCATTGTTTCCAGCATTTGCGATGGATGGTTCCATGACGAGCGCTGGCCGTATGCAAAAGAACTTTATGAAATGTTCCAAAACGACAGCATGAATATTTTACCTGACATGGATAGATATGGTGAATATTTCGGTACAAATGCAGACTATATTCGTCAATACCGTTTTGCCAACGCATTCCACCCATTCCATGCGTTCTCCATGATGAGCTGTGGCCACCTGGCCGAGGAGCACACCAGCGCTATTTATATTGTAGGTGCACGCAACACAGGCATTGCACGCGGCATGGGCCTGAAAACTCGTGCTACATTTGAAGAGGCTTTGGCCGACGCAAAGAAAAAGTATGTGGGCGATAGTCCGAATATTTTGGCACTTCCCCGTGCATACACTACCGCCGCATTACATTTGTGCATGAAAGACCCCGCTCAAAACAGTAAAAGCCGTGATAATGCAAATGCCGGCTGCTGTGGCTAAGTTTACTCTTTTTTGATTTTTTAAAAAAATAGACTGCGATCTTATTTCGCAGTCTATTTTTTTGCCTACCTACGTTTCAAAGCATTTTATCATATGTGCATTATCACAATTTTGACTGTCATTCTTCACAAAATTATCATTTCATGTTTCATTTTTTTAGTTGACAATGTATTCGAATTTCGATAAAATAAGGTATACAGTTTACTATCGATGAGAAATATAATGAGGGGAATGATAGTTTTGAGCGTATGCTTTGAAGGTAAGTATTTAACGCCTTTTATCCGTGAAGAAGAGTATGCGGATATCTGGCCTGCTGTACAGACAGCTCATGAAAACTTGCACAAAAAATGCGGTCCGGGAAACGATTTCTTAGGGTGGCTGGATTTGCCCGAAAATTATGACAAAGAAGAATTTGCACGCATTAAACAGGCGGCGACCAAAATCAGGAATAACAGTGATGTACTGGTAGTCATCGGTATCGGAGGCTCTTATCTGGGAGCTCGGGCGGTGATGGAAGCGGTGAAAAGCGCTCAGTATAATCTGTCCTGTAAAGGTTCGCCGCAAATTTTTTTCACCGGAAACAGCGTCAGTCCTGCGGCTTTAGGTGATGTGCTCGCACTGTGCGAGGACAAAGACATCTCGGTGAATGTCATATCAAAAAGTGGCACCACCACAGAGCCTGCCGTTGCGTTTCGTATCTTTAAGGGCTTGCTTGAAGAAAAATATGGCAAAGACGGAGCAAAAGAACGTATTTTCGCCACCACTGATAAAGCACGCGGCACTTTGAAGGATTTGGCCGATAAAGAAGGGTATGAAACTTTTGTAGTGCCTGACGACGTTGGCGGCAGATACAGTGTTCTTACCGCTGTGGGTCTTTTGCCTCTAGCTGCAGCAGGGCTTGACATAGACGCATTAATGGCCGGTGCAAAAGCGGCAATGAACGAGCTTGACACTGCCGAGCCTACAAACCATTGTTATCGCTGGGCGGCTGCACGAAACATCTTGTACCGTAAAGGCAAAGAAGTGGAAGTAATGTGTAGTTACGAGCCTGATTTTGCCATGATGAACGAGTGGTACAAGCAATTGTTTGGCGAAAGCGAAGGAAAAGACCAAAAGGGTATTTTCCCGGCAAGCTGTATTTTCACCACTGATTTACATTCAATGGGTCAGTATCTGCAAGATGGTAGACGTTTTCTTTTTGAAACAGTTGTTAAAGTAAAAAATCTACGTCATTCCGTAAATGTACCCACCAGTGATGTAGATTTTGATGGACTTAATTATCTTGCCGGACAAAGTATATCGCATGTAAATGATATGGCATTGCAGGGCACTATTTTAGCCCATAGCGATGGCGGTGTGCCGGTGGCACTTTTAGAAACAGACAGCTTTTCCGAGCATGATGTTGGATACCTAATTTACTTTTTTGAAAAAGCGTGTGCTATTTCCGGATATATTTTAGGTGTGAATCCGTTTGATCAGCCCGGTGTTGAAAGTTACAAGAAAAATATGTTTGCACTGCTTGGCAAGCCCGGCTTTGAAGAACGTGCCGCACGTTTGCGTGAGCGTTTGTAATAAAAATGCACAACTATAAAATTTGTTTTGGGAGGGTTTTTTATTATGATTAGTTTAATTATTGGTAGCAGAGGTTCCGGAAAAACCAAACAAATGGTAGAGCGCATCAACGAGTCCATCAAAACAACTTCAGGAAATATTGTTTGTATCGAAAAAGGCATGCAACTCACCTATGATCTTGACCACAAATGCCGTCTTGTTGATATGGACGAGTATAATATTGCAGGATACGACATGCTTTATGGGTTTATTTCCGGAATTTTAGCCGGCAACTATGACATTGTCGAGCTTTATGTGGATGGAATCTTAAAGATATTAAATCGCGATTTAGACGCGCTTGGTAAATTGCTTGAAAAACTTGATACGCTTGGCGGCGGCAATGTTAATTTCATTGTTACAGTATCAGAAAACGAAGATGCTTTGCCTGACTGTGTAAAAAAATACATGTAAATTTTACCAAAATTCCAAAAGTATTCACCCGAAAGAAGGTAGGCTGATTGAGCAAAACATTACATATACATAGACTTTTGCGAGAAGCCGGCCTAGACATGTTCGGCGAAGAAACATTTGATTTAAGCGGTGAAGATTACCTTGATTACTCGGTAGATAAACCTGTGAAACTACAGTGGGAAGCCGAGATTGTTGGCGAGTATGTTCGCTTACATCTATGCCTTTTCGCCACACTACACTCTACTTGTGTGCGGTGCCTTTGTGATTTTGACGATGAGCTTATTGTAGAGCGCACATATGATATCTCAGTAGAGGATTTACAAGGTGATTATCCTGAATATCCGCGTGCAAAGGACGGCGGCCTCGATTTGGCAGAGCTCTGTTATGGTGAAATCGTCATGGAAGCGCCAATACAAGCTGTATGCAATAAAGACGACTGCCTTTCAGCGTGTACTGTGTGTGGTGGCATCAGCGGCTATTGTGCGTGCACAAATGAAAATGATGATACCACCATCACCGAACAGGAGCAAGACCCTCGTTGGCAAGCGTTGCGAGATTTACTGCCTAAAGAAGAATAATATCGCCTTTAAAATTATTTCAAAACTTAAAATAGCGAAACCTCCACTTTGTTGTGGGTGTTTCGCTATTTTTTTGCCAAAGCAATATTCAAAATCTAATCATCTTCTTCCGACAGCAAAAAACGCAACATATCGCTCATTCGTTCCCTGCGCTCTGCAGCTTCCATCGGTGCTGGCAAAAACATCCCGTCTTTATACCGGAACATGTCTCCGCCGCGTGCATTTTCAGGTAGCATCGAGCGTGGCACATCTAGCGTTTTTTCGTCTTCGCCTACCAAAACAACTTTGTTTCCTATTATTCTATCAACAGAAAAAAGCATAATTACGCCGCCTTTCCTTGCGTGGCATATGTAACGCCACCATGCCCGTCCGGCTTCAACACCACATGTCCGTCCAAATCTGTACGAAGTATGGTAGCATTCACACTTTCAAACACTGCAAGTGGTTCTCGATGCGGATGCCCATACGAGTTGTCCTCGCCACAACTCACCACCACAATTTGTGGCGAGACTGCGCCTACAAACTCTTCCTCGTTACTGGTAGAGCTACCGTGATGCGCCGCCATGAATACATCTGCCTTGATGTTCGCTGCATCATTCAGCATCATTTTCTCGTTTTCTTTTTCACCGTCACCGGTATGCAAAAATCTCATTCCCTGAGCTTCAAACAAAAATCCCGACGATAGCAAGTTATAATTATCTTCTGTAGAAACACCTGTGTGAACCACGGTAATGCTGGCGTCGCCCAGTGGGTACATTGCATTTTCCGATACTTCAGTAGTAAACACATCTTTTTCCACCATGGCATTTAGCAAGTTTTCAAATGTCGATGTGGTGGGTAGCGGCGCCAAGTCAAGCTTTGGCAGTATCATTTCCTCCACATAAAACTCATCCAGCACCTTTGTCATTCCACCTATATGATCAGAATGCGGATGCGACATTATCATATACCTCAGCGAACTTACACCTGCTGCTTTCATATATGCCACAACTACATCTGCATACTCTGCCAGTCCTGCGTCGATAAGCGCAAACTCGCCGCCAGACTCCAGTAAAGTAGCCGAGCCTTGGCCGACATCGATAAAATGCACAGATACGTCACTGTCCGAGTCTACATACGGTATTTCCACCACCGGGTCCACACCAAGTATCTGGCGCATATACCCTTCAAACGAAGGCACGTACAGCATCAGCGCCGCAAATATCAGCACCAGCACGCCACCAACTACAGACGTCACTGCTTTTTTATATCTTGTTTTATATCTTCTTTTTCGTGCCATGCTATACTTTTTCTTTCATTATAATATCTTCCAGCTATTTTTTATATGGTTTTTTACCCTGTTTATTTCTGTCTTTTCTTTTACCGCTACCGCTATTATTTTTTCCTTTGTTGTCATACTTATCATTTTCGTTTTTACGTCTATTTTTCTGCGTGTTTTTGCCTTTTGAGTTCTTGTCACTGCGTGGGTTTTGTGAAGAGTTTCTTTGCGGCACACTGCCGCCTACCAGTAACGGGATTAAATCTTCCCTTTTTGCCATACGTAACGCTTTTGTGGCCATCACTTTGTTTTTAGGCAGATGCGGCTGTAAAAGCGCCCTTTGCATAGCTTTATCGTCTGCCGACTTTGCCACAAAAACAGCTTTTTCTGTATATGGGTCTATCTCGGTGTAGTACATGCATGTAGACACTGTGCCCGGTGTGGGATAAAAGTCCTGCACCTGCTCAGGACGCACCTTATTTTTTTTCAGATATTGCGCCAATATTACCGCATCTTTCAGTGTGCTACCCGGATGGCTTGAAATAAGATACGGTACTAAATACTGTTCTTTGCCTGCTTTTTTGCTCAAGGCGTAAAAGCGCTTTACAAACCTATCATACATTTCCACTGTCGGCTTTGCCATAGTGCTGAGAACCGCCGGTGCACAGTGCTCGGGCGCTACTTTCAGCTGGCCCGACACGTGATATGCCACCAGTTCTTTAAAAAAGCTTTCGTCTCTGTCATGCAGTAAATAATCATACCTGATACCACTGCGGATAAACACCTTTTTCACTTTTGGCAAGGCACGCATTTTGCGTAGTATAGATAAATACTCGCTATGATCGATTTTCAGTTTTGGACAAGGCGACGGCACAAGACATTTGCGTTTTCCACCACATTTCTCGGCTTCTGTGCATGAAGACGACCTGAAATTTGCCGTTGGGCCGCCTACATCGTGTATATATCCCTTGAAGCCTGGGTTTTGCGTCAACATTTTTGCCTCTTGAAGCAAACTTTCTTCACTGCGGCTTGTCACCTGCCTGCCTTGGTGCAATGTGATAGCACAAAAATTACATCCGCCAAAACACCCACGGTTGTGAATAATTGAAAACTCCACTTCCTCCAGCGCAGGTATCCCACCAAATTCATCATAAACAGGATGCCATCTGCGTGTGAACGGCAATGTATATATCTCGTCCAGCTCATGCCTTTGTAAAGGCTTTGCCGGCGGATTTTGCACTAAATATTGCGTGTCATTTTGCTTTTGAATCACAGGTTTCGCCGCAAATGGGTCTTGATTATCCATTTGTAGTTTGCACGCCTTTGCATAGGCTACCTTGTCTATTTTCACCTTTTCATACCCGGCACACTGCACATAACTTTGTGGCAAGCCTTGAAACTCTGTAAGATGCGCTGTGCCAAAGACATCGGTGATGGTCTCTATACTTTCGCCTTTTGCAAGCCGTGCTGCAATTTCGCTGATGCTACGCTCGCCCATGCCAAAGCTTATAAGGTCTGCGCCGCTTGTAGCTAGCAAAGATGGCCTTACTGCATCATCCCAATAATCATAGTGTGCAAAACGACGCAAAGACGCCTCTACCCCTCCCACCACAAGCGGTACTGCTGGGTATAGTTGTTTCAGTATGCGAGAGTAAGTGTCCACCACTCTATCGGGACGAAGTCCCGCTTTGCCCCCGGGTGAATATTCATCAAACGTGCGCCTACGTTTCGACACTGTGAAGTGTGCCACCATAGAATCCACCACGCCACCCGATATCAAAAACGCAAGTTTTGGCTTTCCGAACACTGTAAAAGATCGTCTGTCGCTCACATTCGGCTGTGACAACATCGCCACTTTATATCCTTCTTTTTCCAGCATACGTCCCAAAAGTGCCGCACCAAAAGATGGGTGGTCTACATAAGCATCACCACATACCAGTACAAAATCCACCTCATTCCATCCACGTGCTTTTACATCTTCCATGCAGATGGGTAAAAATTCATTCATTTTTTATTCCTATACTTTATCAAAACCTGTTTATTTACGTCTTTTTTTGTGTACTATAACCACCACTGCCACCAAAACCACTGCCAAAACTGCCACTGCGGCAAATAAAAACACGCTGTTTGAAGCCACAAAAATAGCTGTAGGTCCGTCTGCACCGCCAATAACAGTCATTTCAGTTTTCCTTTCGTGCCTTTGTTTTATCTGTCATTAAATACAATTTCTCTATTTTGTGTGGTTGATCACCATTTCTTGCCATGTTTCCCTGCTGATTTGCACCTGGCGAGGTTTGCTTCCGTTCGGCTCGCTCACTATGCCCAGCTGCTCCATTTGGTCCACAAGGCGTCCTGCGCGGGCATACCCTAGCCGTAGGCGCCGCTGTAAGCCGCTGGTGGATATCTCCCCTGCATCCATCGCCAATTCCACCGCCGCTACAAATGTTTCATCTTTCAGCAGCTCTGCAGTATCAAGTGTACCATCGCCGTCGGCATCTTTTGCCGAACCCGTCAATGTAACTTTATCCATTTCTGCAAGCACATCGTCATCATATGACGCCGCCGCATGGTCTTTGATATAGTTCAGCACGCGTGTGATTTCTTTATCCTTCACAAATGTTCCCTGCACACGCACCGGTTTGTTTGCGCCAATTGGCATGAACAACATATCACCCATACCAAGTAGTTTTTCTGCGCCTGCACCGTCTAAAATAGTACGGCTATCTATCTGGCTGGAAACTGCAAACGCAATACGTGAAGGTATGTTGCTTTTTATCAACCCTGTAATAACATCCACGCTGGGTCTCTGGGTGGCAACAATCAAGTGCATGCCTGCGGCACGTGCTTTTTGCGCTATACGGCATATGAAGTTTTCCACATCTTTACTTGCCACCATCATAAGGTCAGCAAGCTCGTCAATAACAATAGCTATATGCGGAATAGGCTCTACTTCAGTACTGCGTTTTGCCATTTTATTAAAGCTGTTTATGTCTCTCACGCCATATTCTGCAAATGTACGATACCGCTTTTCCATCTCGCTGACGGCATATCCCAGTGCCTTTGCCGCTTGTTTGGGCTCTGTCACCACCGGGATAAGCAAATGTGGAATGCCGTTGTATTCAGCAAGCTCCACCACTTTAGGGTCTATTAAAATCAACCTTACTTCCTCGGGAGAAGATGTGTATAAAAAGCTCATTATGATAGAGTTGACACACACACTTTTGCCGCTACCTGTGCTACCCGCTATCAACAAGTGTGGCATTTTAGTAAGGTCTGCCACCACCACTTCACCGGCAATATTCTTGCCAAGCGCAATGGACAATGGTGAGCTTGAGCCTGCAAACGTATTGCTTTCCAGCAAGCTACGAATAGGCACACTGCTTTTTACACGGTTTGGCACCTCGATACCCACCGCCGGCTTGCCCGGAATAGGCGCTTCAATACGCACGCCGGCCGCGGCTAAGTTCAGCGCAATATCATCGGATAGGTTTGTGATACGTGATATTTTCACGCCTGCTTGCGGCTGTATTTCATATCGTGTCACAGACGGACCGCGTGACACATCTAAAATACGTGTTTCCACACCAAAGCTTTGCAAGGTAGACACCAGCAAGTCGGCAGTGTTTTTCATCTCGTCTCTTGCGCCCACAATATTCTCTTGTGGGGGTGAGTCAAACAATTTTGACGGTGGATATGCATACGGTATTATCTCTGTGCCTGTTCCACGCATATCCTGCCCATATGTCGCAACATCGCTTTTTACTTCGGCCGCTTTATCAAGTAACTTGTCCAGGCCATCTTGCTGCTGCGAATCTTCTTGTACATTTGGTTTTATCTGGGTGTCTTCTTCGGCTATATATCCCGCTTCAATAGCAGTTTTCACCGTATCCGTCACTTGACTTACATCTAAAGCACTTGCAGTCTGCTCTGCTGCATTTTCTTCCTTGGAAGGCACTACCTCGTGCTGTGCCGATTCGTCTTCAAACAAATTCTGTGCTTTATGTGGTTTTTCCTCTGCAACATATTCCACATCCAATAAACTTCCCGGTGGCAACTTACTTTCTGCACCGCCTAAATGCACATATGGGTCATCATTACCGAATAGCAGTACATCTTTTTGCGTAGGCTGTGGCGTCGGCTCCACAATAGACCCCGGCCCAAATGTGACAATAGGCATGAAATCATCACCCACACCGTATTCAGTCTCTGTCTTTGTCTGCTCTGCCGCTTGTGTGGGTGTTTCTTTTTTTGCGTCCGGTGCACCAAAAGTCCCGCCAGCACCCACTTCTTGTTGCATCACTGTGTTTTGTGTACTTTTTATTGGAAACGGCTCCAGTGCAATATCCACCCTTTTATCACGAAACATATCTGATTCAAAAAGTGAGGGTGCATCGCCCAGTGGCATATCAATATTCTTTTTGCCTTTAGGCGCTGTATTCGCCCTTATATCTTCACCCTGCAAAGGAATATCCACAGCCCGCCTATTCTGCACATTTGCCTTATTTTCTTCTTGCCACAGCGTCTCTTGCGTCACCTGCGGCATTTTACGCCTTTGTGCATACGCCCTACTTGTTTCTTCTACTTCCTCTTCAAAGTCCTCTTCCACTTCTTCAAATCTCTGGCTCCATTTTTCACCAAGGCCACGTAAAAATCTAAAAATATCCCCCGGTGTAACCGAGGTGATGACCATGATAACAATAACCATAATTAATATCATCAATATACGTGATACAACCACTCCGGTAAGTCCCATCAATGTACCACCCAGTAAAAGGCCTAAAAGCCCACTGCCAAGCACATTTTCATAGCCGCTTACATGGGCTGTGCCAAGCACTTCGGTAAATGTTAAGCCTTGTAAATCTTCCCCGCTGAACACAAGCGCCGCACCTGAAAGCACCACCAAAGCCACGACGCCCTTTATAACCGAAGCAAAAATAGGTTTTTCAAGAGCTATGCGACCTGCCCAATAAGTAAGCAACGGGCCAACAGCCCATGCAGCCGCGCCCAGTGCACCAAACAACATATTTTGACGTATCCATGCCCAAACACTTTCGCCTTCTATCAGCGTAAGTATAATCAGCAAAACACCAATGCCAAACATCAAAATACTCCAGCGCCTATCCAGCTCTGATTCCACTACAGGCTTAGGCGCAGGACTGCTACGTTTTTGCGGTGATTTTGTTGTTTTTCTTTTTGTTGCCATTAACCTGCATTTCTCCTATTTCACGTTTCTAAATATTATCTTTACGTATGTTTATAGCAATATACTTGTTTAGGCGGCCATCGAACTCGATATTTGCGACACTGAATCTGATGCAGACGTCACCGAAGCCGCCACACTGCTTGCCAGCTCAGAAGATGCCGTCATTCCATCACCCCAGCCTGCCACATGGCCAATAATGCCAATTACAATCACAATAATCCCTAAAATCAACGTGTACCATGCGAAAATCACAAACTTATTACTAAGCACTAAATATCCTATAAGCCTGATAGCGCCATATCCCACCACTGCCGAAGCAATAACTCCTACCACCAGTGGAAAAAACTGCACCTCGGCATTTTCTGCTACTGCGTCTGAGATTTCAAATACCACACCGCCCAATATAGCCGGGATTCCTAGCAGAAAGGAAAACTTCACCATTATTTCTCTGTTGAATCCCATCACCAGTCCCGATGATATGGTAGCACCTGAGCGTGATATACCTGGAAATGACGCCACGGCCTGAAATACGCCTATAATCATGGCGTGCATTGGTTTCATACTGCGAATTCCTGCCCTACCTTTTGGTGCTTTGCATGCTAAAAATAACAACGCCGCTGTTATCAAAAAGCAAACGCCTTCCACCACAATGTCTGAGTCCGAGGACACGTTGCTGACAAGCTGATTTATCGGCAAAACCAAAAACAGCGGCAAGCACGCAAAAAACAGCATGTATAAAAGCTTTCTGTGCATGTTATCTGTTTTAAATGTAAACTGACCCGAAAACAGATCTTTACAAAGCACTACCACTTCTTTTGCCATTTTCCAAAGATCTTCATAATAGGCCGCAATAACCGAAGCCAACGTCCCCAGATGTAGCATCAGCGAAAAAAACAACCCGCCTTCATCGCCTGTGCCGACAATATATTGATATAAGGAAAGATGTCCACTGCTACTAACAGGTAAAAACTCTGTCAGGCCTTGGATTATCCCCATTAATAGTCCATCTAAAATCGTCATTTAACCATCCTTCTAATGCCACAGACAAGGTAATCTGCATCAACACAACATATTTATATACCATCATTTATTATACCACATTTTACCCATAAGGCAAAGTCACACATGATAAAATAAATATGCTATTTTATTTCTGTATCCACTACATCCACACATAATTGACAATCCTTTATATATACAGTATAGTAATTAGACAAAAGGTTATTTATTTTGTCAGACACGTGTACGTATTTTAAATATATACTGGCCCTGTTTTTACAGAGGCTATTTTCTATTTTATATAGTATAGGAGAATGTTTATGAGTCAAACCATGGCACAAAAAATAATTTCTGCACACCTGGTGGATGGGCAAATGTCTGTCGGCAATGAAGTAGGTCTGCGTATTGATCAAACTCTTACCCAAGACGCCACAGGAACCATGGCTTATTTAGAATTTGAGGCTATGGGCATACCTCGTGTGAAAACCGAGCTATCTGTGGCATATATCGACCACAATACCCTTCAAAGCGGATTCATGAATGCCGATGATCATGCTTTTATTCGCACCCTTACAAAAAAAACAGGTGTACGATATGCACGCCCCGGATGTGGTATCTGCCATCAGGTACACCTTGAACGCTTTGCCGCACCCGGTAAAACCCTTATTGGTAGCGACAGCCACACCCCAACAGCCGGCGGTATCGGCATGCTTGCCATGGGCAGTGGTGGGCTTGATGTAGCCGTGGCCATGGGCGGTGGCGCATACTATATCCCATACCCAAAATCCGTACGCATCGAGCTTTTGGGTAGCTTGCCTGCATTTGTCAGCGCAAAAGATATCATTCTTGAAGTACTGCGTCTTCTTTCTGTGAAGGGTGGCGTTGGTAAAATCATTGAGTATACCGGCGAAGGCGTGGCATCTTTAAGCGTTCCTCAGCGTGCCACCATCACAAACATGGGCGCCGAGCTGGGCGCCACCACATCTTTGTTCCCCTCAGATGAAAACACACGCTTGTTCCTTGCAGCGCAAGGCAGAGAAAAAGATTTCACACCGCTGTGTGCCGACGATGATGCCGTGTATGACGAGCGTTACACCATCGATCTTTCTACACTAGTGCCACTGGCGGCATGTCCGCACAGTCCCGATGCCGTAGTTCCGGTGACAGAGCTCTCACACATCAAGGTAGACCAAGTATGTATCGGCAGCTGTACCAACTCTTCTTTGGCCGATTTAATGACGGTAGCACGCATGCTGAAGGGCAAAACCGTGAAAGACACCGTTTCTCTCACCATTTCACCCGGTAGCCGTCAAGTACTTGAGATGCTAAGTGAAAACGGTGCTTTGGCCGACATACTCGGCAGTGGCGCACGTTTACTGGAATGTACATGCGGACCTTGTATCGGTATGGGCCAAAGCCCACCAAGCGCCGGCGTTTCCCTTCGTACTTTCAACCGAAACTTTGAAGGCAGAAGCGGAACCGCAGACGCGCAAGTATACCTTGTCAGTCCCGAGGTTGCTGTGGCTGCCGCACTATGCGGACACATCGCAGACCCACGCACTTTACCTGCAATAGACAATTTTGAGATGCCTAAAGAATTCACCATCAACGACAACATGATAGACTTACCGGCTTCTGAGGGTGAGTATGAATCAGTAGAGATTGTTCGTGGCCCAAATATCAAGCCCTTGCCGCAAGCAAAGTCTTTGCCCGACAGCCTCACTTTACCTGTTTTGCTGAAGGTAGGCGATAACATCACCACCGACCACATCATGCCGGCCGGCGCAAAAATATTGCCTTTCCGTAGCAATATCCCGCATCTTTCACAATATTGCTTTGAAGGTGTTGACCCCGATTTCCCAAGCCGTGCTTTAGACAGCACAGATGGCGGATTTATCATTGGTGGCCAAAACTACGGCCAAGGCTCTTCACGTGAGCATGCCGCACTGGTTCCGCTATATCTTGGTATCCGCGCTGTTATTGTTCAAAGTTTTGCACGTATTCACAAGGCAAACTTGGTCAACGCAGGTATATTACCACTGGAGTTTGCAAACGAGGCTGATTTAGCCGACATCGGCGAGATGGATACAGTCACTTTAAGCGGTATTTTATCCGGGCTCAGCAAGGGTTCTCTTGTGCTTACAAACGATGCTACAGGCAAGCAAATCACCCTAAACTGCGACATTTCTGCTCGTCAAATCGACATTATCAAAGCAGGCGGACTGTTAAATTATACCCGTGAAAACGCAAAATAACTCGATTTTTCTATCACAAAAATCATTCTTTACATTTCGGAGACAAAAATGAACTTATATAAAAAAGCATCACTCTTAGTTTTAAGTGTTGCAATATTGTTTTGCGGTTGCACCGCCGAAAGTGCGTCTTCACGCTCCATAATAATGGCTGCACCAACCCAAGAAGACGCAGCTGCACAAACACAAGACGGTGCGGTTTCTGCGTCTGATAGTGCCGAAACCACCGCCGAAGACGTGCCAATGAGCCTTGTCAGCGTTGCTTCCGGCTTAACAAACCTATACACCGGCAGTGAAAACGGCGGGTACACCTTGGCCACTTATGCCGATTCCACAGCTGATATTTTGTATTTTGACTATACCACTTTGGAAATGCGAGCACTTGAAAACACATCAAAACAGGACACCTCCGTTTTAGGTGGTGTAGAAAACATTTCAGGTACGTTGATTCCAAAATATATCAGCGACAAACTATATTTATTCCATTCAGGCACAAACGATGCATCTCTTGGCGAAAAAGCCAATCCTTCTATAATCCGTTTTGAGCCCGACGGCACTTCACCTTTATCTTGTGTATTTCCAAGCGACTGGTCGTTTATATCCCAAAGTGCTGTATTGATGGAATCTTCCATGCTATATTTTCTTATGAGCCAGCCTTTAAATGATAGCTTATCCACCATTTTGGTTCAGCTGGACACCACCACCATGACATACGAAGAAGTGCGTCGGTTCGAGCCCGGATATGAATACAGCATTAAGGGTCATTGGGAGATGGGCCCGCTTATTCAAATGACCACTGTGCTTCCACCGGTAGACGATCCTAACTTCAACGCCGCATGGGAAAGCAGGCAATTCACATTATACGCCCAAGGAATGTACACAGGCATAGGACGCGAGGTTGTTACATGGACACAGTCTCAGTCTGTAAGTGTGCAAGATAATATCATTTACATGTGGGATGATGCTCAGCTTGGTGTTTTACGCATTGACGCAAACACTGACGAGCAACGTATACTGGCACAAGGTTTTGCTCCCAGCGGATATGTTCAGGCCTCCATCAACAATACCATCCTTGATGGCAAGTTACGTATTCAGTTCTCCACCAGCAACTATCTGGAAGACTACACCGTGGATATCGAAACAGGCGAGGCACAAAATGTGCCTTTGGATAGGCTTGGTGACAACATCACCATTTGTGCGGAAAACAGCACATATTTTCTTTTAAGCTACGGTCAAGCTTGGGCAGACAAGAACAACATTCCTTACACAACTGTTCCCGGAATGGACGACACTGCCACAGAGGGATATGCCAGCATGCTACAATATGCTCTTATTTCCAAGCAAGACTATTGGGACGGAAACCAAAACTTTATTGAGTTTTCAGATTTGATTTTTGATGCAAAGCCCAGGTCAAATAGTTAGCACATATCTTTATAGTTTAGTTATTAAAGCCATCGTTTGCTTCGCTTTTATAACATAAAATGGAGACTAACATGCAAAACAACTCACAAAATAAAATTTCATTACCTGTAATCAAGCGTTTGCCAAGATATTATCGGCATGTGCTTCAATTGCAAAAATCAGGTGTTTCCACAGTGTCTTCCAGTGACCTTGGCACTTTTTTAGGCACCACTGCCAGCCAGGTGCGCCAAGATCTCAACTGTTTTGGTGGGTTTGGCCAGCAAGGTGTGGGCTACCGTGTAGATTTATTGGCATCAGCCTTACACGATCTTTTGATAGGAACATCAAACTTATCTGCTATTTTAATAGGCAGTGGCCGACTAGGACGAGCAATCTCAGGTTTTTTAGATAACACTGTGCAAGGCTTCAGTTTAGTGGCTGCTTTTGACAATTCTGAATATCAAATCGGTACATCTCTTGGCAATTTAACCGTCCAAGACATCGCCGGCTTGTCTGATTATTGCAAGTTGCATCAACCTCAGTTGGCCGTTTTATGTATACCGGAAAAAAGCGCGTCAGCAATGGCACCCACCTTGCTAACTTTAGGTCTGCAAGGATTTTGGAACTTTTCACATTATGATTTTGCTTCACTGGCACCCGAACTTCCGGTAGAAAACGTCCACTTGGGCGATAGTTTACAAAGTTTAGGTTTTAGGATGCGTCATACCGATATATAATTTTTTCACAAAAACATATAGGAGGATCTACACATGGCTGAATTTAAATATGAAATCACACAACGAATCGCTGTTTTAGGCATCAATCCCAAAGGATGGGAAAAGCAACTAAACATGATTAGCTGGAACGAAAGAGACCCAAAATATGATATTCGCGACTGGAGCCCTGATGGTAGCAAAATGGGTAAGGGTGTTTCTTTGACAGAAGAAGAGCTTATCACCCTTAAAAACATTTTAGAAGATTTCGAAGTCGAATAATTTCGCACCCTATTATTTTCATATGAAAGCGGTGTTTTATGGACTATAAAGCCGAATTTATCAAGCTGTTTGAAACGCATATCACACGAAATGGTGCTTCGGAGCTTTTGGCGTGGATGAAAACCACCGATTTTTTCACAGCGCCTGCCTCTACACGCTATCATGGCGCTTGTGAAAGCGGGCTTGTCATGCACAGTGTAAATGTGTGTAATGTCATTCTCACACGTTTTTCAGAGCAAGCCGATATTGAAAGCATGGCCATCTGCGGGCTACTTCATGATTTGTGCAAGGCCAATTTTTACAAGTCGGGTTTCCGCAATGTAAAAGATGACGCAACCGGCAAATGGGAAAAAGTGCCTTTTTACAGTGTACAAGACGCTTTTCCTTACGGTCATGGCGAAAAAAGTGTTTTTCTTATCGAGCGTTTCTTGCGTTTGAAGCCTGCCGAGGCAGTGGCTATCAGGTGGCATATGGGTGGTTTTGATGAAGCTGTGCGCGGTGGTAGTTATGCCATCAGTGAAGCTTGGCGCAATTACCCTTTAGGTGTTATGTTACACATCGCCGACCTTGAAGCCAGCTATTTACTCGAAAAAGGTACCAGCCAAGTCGGAAAGTAATTTTGATACATAAAAAAGACGTACAGGAAAACCTGTACGTCTTTTTATTGCAAATTTTAATTAACTTTACTATGGGTTTTTGTTGTTCAAGATATCAATGATATCTGAATAATAGTCATCATCGCTACGAACAGTAACGTTTTCTGCATCGTCACTATCAAACACAAACATAGGCTGACCACTACCTGACAAGCTGCCACCCACACTATCAAAACCGGTAGCAACCACTGTGATACGCATCACGTCAGTCATTTCACTATCAAATGTAGTACCCCAGATAATATTTGCGTCGGGATGCGCTGCACCTGTAATTCTGTGCGCTGCCAGCTCCATATCTTCCAATGTAACATCCGGTGAAGAAGTGATGTTAATGATAACACCACGTGCACCTGCAATGCTTGTTTCCAGCAAAGGACTGGTGATGGCTGCTTCCGCTGCATCCTCGGCCATGTTACCGCCTCTGGCCTCGCCGATACCCATATGTGCATGGCCTGCATTTCGCATAACACTGCGCACATCGGCGAAATCAAGATTGATAAAGCTGGGCACGTTGACCAGTGTTGATATACTTTCCACACCCTGACGTAGCACGTTGTCTGCTGCTGCAAAAGCATTTGCCATGGTGATTTTTTCCTGGCTTATCAGTTTCAGGCGCTCGTTTGGAATAACAATCATGCTATCCACACGCTCTAAAAGCGCACGAATACCCTCTTCTGCTTTCTGCATTTTTATACGGCCTTCAAAGCTAAAAGGTTTTGTGACTATACCAACCGTCAAAATACCCGATTCTTTAGCAATATCGGCCACTACCGGTGCCGCACCTGTGCCTGTACCACCGCCCATACCGGCTGTGATAAACGCCATTTGTGCACCTTTTAGCGCCGCAGCTATCTCGTCACGGCTCTCTTCTGCACTGCGCTGGCCAATTTCCGGGTCTCCACCTGCACCTCTACCACGTGTCAGTTTTGCTCCCAGCTGAACTTTTTGGGTGGATTGCGAGCTGAAAAGTACCTGCTGGTCGGTATTCATCGTAATGAACTCCACACCTTGCAAGCCGTACTCTATCATGCGATTTACTGCGTTTCCGCCGCCACCGCCCACACCAACAACTTTGATATTAGTGACATTTTGCATTTCTTCGTCAAGCACAAAAGCCATAATTCATCCTCCCTGCCACGATATATTTGCTTGTATCATCCGATCAATTAAATATTACAAAGCCAATATAGACATTTTCACATCTAAAAATATTATATCCTACACTATACATTAACAGAATTTTTTATTATATGCAATACTTTTACGGCACTAAGAACACAAAATCTCTGTTTTTTTACTTAAAATCATCCTCAAGACCACAAAATATAGTGTCAACACCACTTTTCTATAACTTTTCACGAAGTTTACTGAGGCATAAAATATCCGTTTCCTGTGGTCAAATAATACTGCATATCAAGTGTTCCGGTATCTTCCGGCATAACAAGCCCTTGCGTTGTGTCTGTAAGTAGCACATGGGTGACGTGAAGTTTCTCTGAAAGACCTGTTCTTGCGCCCAATTTCACTGTCACGCGATTTTGCCAGCCGAACTGTATATCCAGTGGATCTTCCACATTCACCCAGTTGACATCTGTTATTCCCTCTTCTTTTAGCGCATTTAACAACTCTTTAAACGCATCAAAGCTTTCTTTTGCTACTTCCGGGTCTGTTTCTTTTTCTTCTTCATCTTCTTGTGGCTGTTCTTCGGTGGTGCTTACATCAGATGCGTCATTTTCCGTATTTTCAGCATCATCAGCATTTTCGGTACCATCAGAGCTGTCGACGCTTTCATCTTCTGTAGCTTCGTCGCCTACGCCATCTTCACCACTTTCTTCATCTTCACCTTCTGCTGCTTCTTGTTCGGCTTCAGCCGCAGCTATTTCCAGCGCTTCTTCCGGTGTCGGTAATGGTGGCGGCACATCTCCCTGCCTTTGTTCATCCTCGCTTTGTGCTTGTTCTTCTTGTTCTTGTTCTTCCTGCGCCACAGACACAGCAGCCGCCACTTCTGTGTCAAACACAAGCTGGCTTCCCACATCTGCCCTTATATACTGAAGTCCTTCTATTTTAATCAAATCTATCGGCTCAGTTTGCGTTTTACGCAATACTTTATAGCTTTCACTCAACACCACAAACTCTTGTGAAATCTGCAAATAATATACTTCGATTGCAGGAGCCACTTCAAACACAACAGTAGACGGTGGTATTCTGCCCACTGATATTGTCTCTACATACGGCAAAGCCGCTTGCATACGCTCTTGTACGTTTTCCGCAGAAAACCCATACAAATTATCACCCACGCTATATCCAAACGCCGCCACAAGCTCTTGCTGTGTATACGGGCTTTCTCCGCGTACATCATACCTTTGGATTTTGAACAAAAACGTGACAGACAGCCACACACCTAGCCCTATAATAAATAAAAGACCGATAGCGGCCATGATTTTTCTTTGCTTGCGTCTTTTTGCAGGCTTTGCAGGTTTAGGACTGTTGTTTTGTTTCTTAGTCTTTCTCGCTTTATTGTTCCCACTAGGCATTTCAGCGCTTGGATTTACGCCCGGATACATAATCACATTACTGTTTTTTTGAACACCCGCATTATTTTCACCGGCATTATTTCTTTGTTTTTTTGCAGGTTTTACTCGTTTTACAGCTCTGTTTTTTTTAGGAGGTGCCTTGCCGTTTTCATTCTTTTTCATAGATTCAAAACACCTCCTTTTCACCAAAGCATAAAACCTAACTTACTTTTTTTCGCATAGTTTTTCCAGTGTATCTATAATTATATCCAAAGCCTTCGGTTGGGCCAATGTATGCGCCGCCTTGCCCATATCAGACAGTTTATTTTCGATACTTGTCAATGCATTTACTGTATCAATCAAATCCTCATCCGTCAATTCTTTTTCTTCTATCACTATTGCAGCATTGACATTTGCAAACTCCATGGCGTTGTGGTATTGATGGTTCGCCGTCACATTCGGTGACGGAATCAAAACAGATGCCCTGCCCACCATCGCCAGTTCCGCTAAAGTAAGCGCTCCTGCACGACTTATCACTAAATCTGCCGCCGCAAGTAAATCAGGAAGGTTATCTATATATTCTTTTATCACAAACCCGTCTTTATCTTTTATATCTTTTTCTTTTGCCAAAGCATCAAAATCTTCTTTTTCTATGCTACCTGTGGCGTGTATATGCAAAAAATCGCCTTTTTTTAAATGCCATTTTGCCAAGGATGCAATAGCTTCATTTAAGCGCATTGCACCAAGACTTCCACCATAACTGACAATCACTGTGCGGCTTCCTGCACCCAGCTGCGCTCTTGCCTTGTCTCTGTCTGCGCTCATAAATTCTTTGCGAACCGGGTTTCCACACACCACAGTTTTATCTTCCGCTTCCAGGCGCTCTTTAGCACTTTGTGTTGGAGCAAACACCACATCCACATACTTTGCCAGTATACGATTTGCTACGCCAGGATAAGCGTTTTGCTCATGAATGGCGGTTTTATATCCCATCTTTGCCGCTTTTTGAAGCAACGGGCCGCTTACATACCCGCCTGTGCCTATGACCAAGTCCGGTTTCACTTTCTTTAAAATACGCGCAGAAGCAGCCGATGCAAAGGCTAGTTTCCACGCGGCTTTTATGTTTCTTATCAAAGCTTTCGGCTTTATGCTACGCTGAATCCCCTGAACTTCGATATGATGAAAGGGATATCCCGCCTTTTGAACCAGCCTATATTCCATGCCTTGCTGCCTTCCGGCAAAGTGAATTTCGGCATTTTCATATCGCTGTTTTAAGCCTTGCGCAATAGCAAGCGCTGGGTTTACATGACCGGCCGTGCCTCCGGCCACCAGCAATATTTTCATCAAACAGCCTCCCTTATCAGGGTTTGCTCTTGTTGTTCACTTTCTGCTTGCGCTTTTACTTGTGCTTCTTTTCTGCTTTCCAAGTTCACCTTTCGAGCTACTGACATAACAACACCCATTTGACCTAAAATCATAACAAGTGATGTGCCACCGTAAGAAAAGAACGGAAGTGATATACCTGTGGCCGGTATAGCGTTTAGATTCACTGCTATATGCAAAAGTGCCTGAAGAGCAACCTGTACCGCCACACCTATCACCAACATTGAAGCAAATTTATCTTTTGCTTTCATGGCAATATATACACATCTGCCTAAAAGTAACAAGAACAATACAATCACTACCACTGCGCCTATCATGCCCAGCTCTTCGCAGACAATGGCAAATATATAGTCATTATACACTTCCGGCAAGTACAAAAACTTCTGTACACTCTTGCCTATTCCCACACCGTTTATTCCGCCACTACCAATGGCAATAAGGCTTTGAATAGTTTGGTAGGAGTCTGAAGGGTCAGCCTCAAATGGATTTTGCCATGTTTGTATTCGCTCCATAGCATATCCCAATTGCTCCGGAAATTGCGTGAGCGCTAAATACACCGCCAAAATAGCAATACCACCGGCAAGCAAGAAATATTTTATGGATGTACCGCCGGCAAACATCATGGACACGCCAATGCCTATTATCAAGATAGTACATGATAAGTGTGGCTCGGCAATAAGTAAAATCGAGGTTATACCAAGCAAAATCATGAATGGTAAAAAGCCATATTTAAAGGTCTTTATGCGGTTTTGGTTGGCCGCAATAATGCTGGAAAAGGCTAGAATAATGGCAAACTTGCTGATTTCACTGGGCTGAAAACCTTGTGTTTTGCTGGAATTCAGCCATATCCATCTGCTGGCATTATTTTTTTCTTCCATGAATAGCACTATCACCAACAATGCAAGCGCAAATATCATCAGTGGCCACGCAAATTTTTTCAAGATACGATAATCCACCAAAGAAGCAAAAAGCATAGCTCCTACGCCTAAAATAGCATAACTAATCTGATCTTTTATAAATGTGAAGCTGTCACCCCTGTGTAAATATCCCGACGGATATGATGCAGAAAACAGCATCACCAACCCAAAAAGCAATAATATTATCACAATACTCAGCAGTGGTATGTCCATTGCACCAAATCGCAGTTTCGTGTTTGGTTTATTCGGTTTTGACCTAATTTGTTCCATTCGCATGTTATTTCTTGCCATTCGCCACGCACCGCCTTTCTTGTAGTTTTACGCCCATATTACTGCATACATGTAAGCCAATATCACGCTTATTATGCTTACAACACTAAACACTGTACAAATTTTCACTTCGCTCCAGCCACACATTTCAAAGTGATGATGTATGGGCGACATTTTAAAAATCCGTCTACCTACGTGATCTTTAGAAAATCTTCTTGTCAGCTTAAAGTAAGTTTGCTGTAGCATCACACTACCCACTTCTATAAAATATATAACCGACAATATTATTAAGATGTCCACTCTACCCATGCCGAAGCCTAATGTTACCACCGCACCGCCTAAAAACAGGCTACCTGTGTCTCCCATGAACACCTTTGCCGGATAAAAATTCCAAAACAAAAATCCAACGCATCCACCTGCCAGCGCAGCCGCCCATGTGGCTAGGTACCAATCAGAAAACGCACTGAGTAGCAACAAAAACCCACCCATTGCCCAAAAACTCACAGAAGTGCAAAGGCCGTCTACACCGTCTGTCAAGTTGACTGCGTTGTTCAAACCCATCATAAGAAGTAAACTTAGTGGATAAAAGAAAACCCCAAAATCTATCGAGCCAAAAAATGGAATCTTCACTATGGTGGATAGTCTGTCCATCATATATAGGCTTGCTAAAAATGCAATGCTAACCAGCGCTTGTAAAATCAATTTTTGGTTGCTTGAAAGGCCTAAGTTTTGTTTTCTGACTACTTTCAAGTAGTCATCTATAAACCCTATCACACCGTAGCCTATCGTTATCAGAATACACAAAAATAACATCCGCCAGCCGTTTGCATCACTTTGCGTCGAAATCAAAAGAGGATATGCCAGCACCACGCCTACTATACTGCCCAAAATAAACAGTATACCACCCATTGTGGGGGTGCCTTGTTTTTCTTTGTGCCAGGCAGGTCCTATCTCATTTATTGTTTGGCCAAATTTAAGTTTACGCAAAAAGGGAATTAGTAAAAAACCGGACAGACCACTTATTACAGCGGCAGATATTGCCGCTATCAAAATAGCCATCTGCTCCATATTTCCCTCCTTTTACTGCGTTTTTATTTGTTTTTCGTCATGCTTTAGCTATTCACAAACTCTTCCAATATCTCTTCAAACTTCATGCCCCTGCTTGCTTTTATCAATACAGCATCTCCACTTTGTGCTATCTGCGACAACTTTTGGGCGGCTTTTTTGTTATTTGTACACACATGCACGTCCACGCCGCTTTTTTTGGCTTCTTGTGCAATTAGCGAGGCTAGCTCGCCAACCGTGATAAGAGTCTTTACCCCTGCTTTTGCAACAAAACTGCCTAGATTCCGATGTAAATCTTTCCTTATCGCACCCAGTTCCAACATGTCACCAAGTACCGCGATACGCTGGCCACTGCAATCAACCTCTGTTAAAATTTCAAGCGCGGCTTTCATGGAGTCCGGGCCTGCATTGTAGAAATCCTCTATCAATGTAACACCGTGTACTGTCTCAATCTTTTGACGATCCTTCGCCGCCACATATCCTTCCAGCGACTTTGCCGCCTGCACAGCACCCAGACCCATACGTGTGGCTGCTGTGTATGCAAGCAGTGCATTTTGCACATTGTGCTTGCCTATGCTGGGAATAAACGCATCGTGTGTTCCATAGTCTTTATCAACAATGGTAAACGTCAAGCCATCTTTATACTTTTGTATATTTTTGCCCCATACATCACATTCGTTGTTTATGATTCCGGCTGTCACAACTTTTAGTTTTGACGGTTTTTGTGATTTCCAAAGCATTTCGTCATCTGCGTTTAAAATAAACGGCGAACTTTTACATAGCCCTTCGCTTATTTCCATCTTTGCTTTAAGCACATTTTCCACGCTTCCCAACGTTTCTAAATGCATCTGGCCTATTTTTGTGATGATTGCACATGTGGGTTTTGCCGCCGTTGTCAGTTTACGGATTTCACCAAGGCCTTGCATACCCATTTCCACCACGACATACCGTGTGCTATTTGAAATACGAAACAATGTTTTTGGCATGCCCAGCTCATTGTTTTGGTTGCCCTCGGTTTTCACTGTTTCGCCGAACTCTGAAAAAATCGCCGCGCAAAATTCCTTTGTGGTGGTTTTTCCCACACTGCCCGTCACTGCAAGTATTAGCGGCGAAAACATATTGCGATAATTTTCACCCATGCGGATCATCGCGTCTAAAACATCATCTACAACAACTGTTTTTTGCGAAGGTACGTTTTCTATTGCATGCTGTGCCACCACCAGCGCTGCGCCTTTTTTTAAAGCATCAGCGGCAAAGAGGTGTCCGTCTGTCCTCTCGCCTTTGATAGCCACAAACACATTGCCTTGCTTTACCTGCCTGTTATCTGTTACCACGTCGGTTATTTGTATTTTTTCAGGTGCCTTATCCCAAAGGCCTTGCAACAATATTTTCGCCGATGTCGCCCGCATTGTTTCCCCTTTTTTGCTCGTGATTTAACTTTTTATGTTGAACTCGCTAGATTATTTAAATCAAAATACCCAGATAGTTTGGCCCTGCCGGGTCTTGTCTGCCGCCATGCTCATGAACCTCGAAATGCAAGTGCGATCCGTAGCTGTTTCCTGTATTTCCCATGCCTGCGATGGTTTCCCCTGCTGTCACCGACATACCAACCCCAACATATAGCTGGCTATTATGTGCATATAACGTACGGAAACCTTGACCATGGTCCACAACTATATAATATCCATAACTGTAGTGCCATTCAGCAGTTATAACCACACCTGACGCCGCCGCCAAAATAGGTGTGCCTTCAGGACCGGGCATGTCTATACCGTAGTGTCCTCTGGTACCGCCCGAGCGTGGATCGCCATACCAACTACTCACGCTTGGTGCTATGCCCGTGGGCCACACAAGGCTACCTGAGTAACGCACACTGCCGTCACCCGCCTGGCTACCACTTTGCTGCAACTGTTTAAAAATGCGCTCATACTCTGTTATCAGTGCATCAATCTCTTCTTCGGTAGCCGCCACCATGTCTTGACCTTGTGCTATCTCACTGTTTGCCGAGGCAATTAAACTGTTCATCTCGTCCATCTTCTGGCGGCTCCAGTCTCTATCCACTTGCAACTGGGCCAGTTCTGCTTGCAGCGACGAAAGCAATGCTTCAAGCTCTACCTTCTGGACTTCCAAATCCTCTTGCTGTAAGGCCAGCTGTTCTAATATTGCAGTATCGTTTTCCGATATGCGCCGCATTGCATCTGCCGCTTGGATAAACTCTGCAAACGAATTCACCGATAGCAGTGTCGATATCATAGCATTTGTGCTATTCATGTCGTAAATAGCACGCAGCCGATCTTCAAACTGCTTTTTATTTTCTTCAATACTTTGCATGGTGACAAAAAGCTGCTCGGTTTTAAAATCCAGCTCTGTAAGTGTCACATTAATCAAGCTATCTTTTTCTTCTATCAAAACAGCTAGTTCATCAAACTGTATCTGATATTCCGAAAGAGCTACCTCTGCGGCATCGCGGTTGTTTTGATTCGCCAAAATATCGGCTTCCAATGCTTCCATCTCTGATTTTTTTGCATCAATTTCAGCTTGAATATCTTCAAGATCACGAGCATATACTTCACTGGGGACTATACACACCAAAAAACACACCACAAGCATAAGCGACAGCATTTTCACCCATCGTTTATGTTGCTTATCTACGCATATTTTTTTCATTTTTGCCACTTTAGCCATTCTTCTACCAGTTCCTTTTCATTAAAATACACTGTATAGCCATCCATCACTTGATAATCTTCATGGCCTTTTCCACATAGTAACAGCATATCACCCTTATGTAAACTGTCAAGAGCCATTAAAACAGCCTCTTTCCTGTCTTTCACTACGCGATATGCTTTTTTTGACGACTCAATGGCTTTTACGGCATCTTTTATGGTACTTTGTATCGGCTCACTACGTGGATTGTCCGCTGTTAAAAAAATTTCATCCGCCCATTTTGCTACGGCCACGCCCATATCAAACCGCTTTTTAGAATCCCTGTCTCCGGCACAGCCAAACAGTACTACCAGCCTACCACTTACGAACGGTTTCATTGCGCCACAAAATTTTTCAAGCCCGTCTGCTGTATGGGCAAAATCACGAATCACAGTAAAGTCTGTGTTGTGTAATACTTCGCTACGTCCCGCCACACCTTTTACTTTTTTCAAAGCATCTATTGCGACATCATCAGAAAGCCCTAATATCGCCGCCGCACCCAGCACCGCCAGTGCATTTGAAACTGAGTATTTACCCGGTATGGCAAAGTGTGCTTTTGCTTTATTTTCTTTGTTGCAAAAGGTAAAATCCACACTGCCCGCATTATACATAATATCTTCGGCTGTAAAATCAGCATCTTGCCTCATGACAGAATAGCTATAATTTGTCACGCATACCGACTCTTGCAGTAGTTTTTGCCCCGCTTCATCGTCTGCACTGAAAACACCTGTATCACTTTGAGTAAACAATATTTTTTTCGCCTTGTAATACTCTTCCATTGTGCCGTGATAATCAAGGTGATCTTGCGATAAGTTAGTGAATATCCCGAGCGCAAACCTTAAACCTGAAAGTCTGCCTTGGTCAAGAGCCTGGCTGGAAGCTTCCATCACCGCGTGAGTGCATCCGGCTTTCACCATACGATCAAGTAGTGCCGCCATGTCAAACGCTTCAGGTGTGGTAAACTTTGCCGGGATAAACACATCTGCAATTTCGTTGCCGTTTGTGCCAATAAGCCCACACTTAACACCTGCGTTTTCCAGCGTTTGTTTCAGCATGCCTGACACTGTGGTTTTTCCGTTTGTGCCACTTACCCCGATAAGTGTCAACTTTTTTGCCGGATTATCAAAATAGTTTTGACATATGACTGCATATGCACTTCTGGCATCTTTTACCACCACTTGATTTTCAACATTCGGCAGCATACGTTCTGTAACTATAAGGCCTGCGCCTGCTCTTATAGCTGCATCCACATAGTCGTGGCCGTCTGTTTTTTTACCTTTTATACACGCAAACACTGCGCCGGGAGTTACTTTTCGGCTATCTTGCGCCACTGTGCTTGCTAGTCCTTTTGGGAGTTTTCCGGTATATTCCACGCCGTGTAACAGCTTTTCATATTCCATATACCGTGCCTCCCTTTACAGTTTATTCTACCACTCGGGTGTTGTCTTCCACTTCCAAAGCCACCGTGGTACCTTTAAACACCTGCGTGCCTGCCTCTAGGCTTTGTGTGCCGATTCTGGCGGCTTCATTATCGTCCGGAGCACCTGTGGTCAGCACATTTAATCCCACACTCTTGGCCAGCTCGATGGCATCTGCCGGCGTCCTGCCTGAAAATGTTGGCACTGTCACCATTTCTTGCGGTATAGACACATCCGTGTACAGTACCACTTTGCCGGCATACGGTATTTCTGTGTATGCTGCGGGACTTTGCCCCACAACAACGTCTCCGTCGCCTATTATCTCATAGTCAAGTTCTAAATCGTTTAGTTGTTTTTGTGCTTCCTGCACGCTTTTTTCTGTAACTTTCGGTAGCTGAACGGTAGTACGTGCCAGTTCTGCATCGGTGTCGAATACTGCACTGTAGCCCATAACCTGCAAGCTATCCACCAGCACATCACGTACGTAAGGGCCTACCAAACGTCCGCCAAAGAAGTTGCCCATTGTGGTATCTTCCGGCTCGTCCAGTGCCATAAGCACTGCAATTTGCGGATCATCCGCCGGCGCAAAGCCTAAGAAAGAGGAAACATATACCTGTGGTGCATCTTCGGGAAGTTCTGCCATAACATCCAGTTTTTGGGATGTACCGCTTTTGCCGCCGATACTGTATCCGGCTTTATACACCCAGCTACCGCTTGAAGAGTCTGTGACCAGATCTTCAAGTGTCTGTGCGATTTGTTCCGACGTCTCTTCAGATATAACCTGACGTTTTGTGATGGGCTCATATTGCTTTACCACATTACCGTCTGCGTCCAGTTCTCTGTCCACAATATAAGGTTGCATCAGGTTTCCGCCATTTATTGCGGCACACACAGCTGTGATCATTTGCACGGCTGTGTATTTATGACTTTGACCAAAAGAACAGCTGGCAAGCTCTACCGGTCCCATTTCATCTTGTGCATAAATCAAGTTTTCAATAGCCTGCAAGCTGGGCTCGCCCGGTAGATCTATTCCTGTAGGCTCTGTGAAACCAAAAGCCGTCAAATAATCATACCATGTATCAACGCCCATTCCTGCCGCCATTTGGATAAACGACACGTTACAGCTTTCTATCAGCGCTGTGCTTAAATCAATATCTCCGTGCGCTGTGGGTGGATCTCCCGCACAACTCATCCAATGATCAGCTACCTGGGTCTGTGCCCCACACGAAAACGGGCTATCTAATGTATACAGTCCTGAGTCAAGCGCCGCAGCGGCCGTGATAACCTTAAACACACTTCCGGGCTCATACGTGTCGGCAAGCGCTTTGTTACGCCATTGCAGAGTCCTCGCCTCGCCTTGGGCTTGGATATATTCTTCACTACCTTCTGTCATAGACTCAAGCATTTCCAAGGTATCTATGTCCAGTATATCATACGGCTGGTTTGGGTCATAACTCGGATACACGGCAAGGCCTAAAATAGCGCCTGTGTTCACATCCATGGCAATAGCAAAACCACGTTTTTGAGCATTGTTTGTTTCCACTGCATCACTTAAATATTTTTCCAGTATCTGTTGGATATCACTATCCATCGTCAAAACAATGCTGTTTCCGTCTTCTGCGGGATATACCGTGCTTTCTTCTCCCGTGGCAATCTCGCCACCCCAGCTATCTCTCACTATAGTCATGCTGCCCGGTATCCCGGAAAGCACATCTTCATATTGACTCTCAATACCCTCAAGACCGTTGTTGTCATCTCCCACAAACCCTAAAACGGTAGAGGCCATTTGCTCATATGGGTAATAACGTTTTGTATCTTCGGTCAAATAAACGCCTCTGAGATTATATACGTCTACCGCCTCACGAATGGCATCGGCTTGGTTTTTTTCCACTTTACCTTGTACTTTATAATACATGCTTTCTTTGTTTGACAGTCTCTCATACAACACTTCTTCATCTAGCTCAAGTATACTGGCGAACTCTCTTGCCGCTACCATAGCCGGATCTTCACCTGTATATTCACCTGCTTCATCCATAATATTACTCTGATTTAACGCTTCCGGGCTTGTCTCAACCGTCCATACCGTAGCACTTTGCGCCAACAGTTTCATGTTGGCATCATATATATTTCCACGTTGTGCCGGAATTTCTATACTGGCAAGTTGCTGTCTTGCCGCCAAAGACTCCCACTCAGATGCTTCACTTACTTGTAGTTGAAACAGTTCATAAAAAAGCATGGTGGCACCCACCACAAACGCAAACACCAGCACTATACTGCGCAGCCACATCGGGCGCTTTGCTCTTTTTTCTTCATTGTTTTTTTCAGTATCGTGCTGATTATTCAAAGCTTTAGTCCTCCTGCCGCAGTTCATTTCTGTGATTCGTCTTGTTTGTGTGTTTCAGTTTACGGTTGTATATACTCCCAAAAACTCAAAAAGCTTGCTCTTGTATCGTCGAAAAACTGTTCTATAGGGTTTTTCTTTAGCTGTATACCGGTATTTTCATCCACTCTAAAATATGTTACCTGGCCACTATTCATTCTGATAAGGCCCATATCCGACGCACTTTTTTCAATATTCCTCACGCTGCTTTTATTGTCCATCTCAAAGCTTAAGTACGCATACAAAGCCTCTTCTTCAACCAGCTCTTTTTCTTTTTGTGTTATTTGCGCTTGCAACTCTGTCACTGTAGCCTGAGTATACAACACCGCACCTATCAAACACACCAGAACCATGGCGCAAAACAACATTTTCATCATGCGCATCAGTTGCATTTTATGCTCAACATCTTTACGATTTATCACCGCAACTTTTACTGTTTTAGGTTTTTTTGCCTTAGGCGCAAAATGTTCTAAATCGTATGCTACTTGTGCCATGTCAACACACCCTTTCTTCAATCGTTACAAGTGTTTATACTTTTTCAATCACACGCAGCTTAGCGCTACGACTTCTTTTATTGTTTTCCAGTTCTTCTTGCGTGGCCACCATCGGGTTTTTTCCTATAAGTTTTCCCATTGCCTGACCGCCACACACGCATATTGGCAAGTCTCTGGGACATGTACATGCAGTGCACCACTGCCTAAACTGTTGTTTCACCATTCTGTCTTCCAGCGAGTGAAAGCTTATCACCGCCATCCGTCCTTCCGAGCCTAACATTTCAAACAAACTTTTCATCGCCGATTCTAAAACGTCTAGTTCTTCATTCACAGCGATGCGCAAAGCTTGAAAACTTTTTCTTGCGGGATTTTTAGCACTTCGACGTCTTTTAGGCGGCAAGGCCGACAAAACAACTTCCGCAAGCTGAGCAGTTGTCAAGATAGGATTTTCCTGCCTTTGCGTCACTATCTTTCCCGCAATTTGCCATGCATCTTTTTCCTCGCCGTACTTTCGCAATATATCGGCCAACTCTTCCCTGGACAGTTCCGCTACCATGTCTGCTGCGCTCGGTCCGCTTTGGCTCATGCGCATGTCCAGTGGTGCATCATCATGATATGAAAAACCCCTTTGCCTTGTGTCCAGCTGATGAGACGATACACCCAAGTCAAGCAAAACTCCATCTATTTTTTGAATGCCGCGTTTTTCAAGCTCTTCTTTCGCATATTGAAAGTTTGCCCTTATCACTTCAGCAGGAAGGCCACCAAGCCTTTCTTTTGCAATTTCCACGGCGTCGGGGTCTTGATCGAAAGCATATAGCACCCCACCGTCCAGCCGCTTTGCAATCTCTTTCGAGTGTCCTGCACCGCCTGCCGTGCCATCAACATAAACACCGTTTGGTTTTATATTCAGCGCCTGCAAGCACTCATCCAACATCACGGACTTATGAGAAAATTCCATTAAAAATCAAGCTCCTCCATGGCCGCCGCAAAAGACTCGTCCGAGAACATTTCTGTGCGTTCTTCCCAAGCCTCGGCGTTCCAAATTTCCGCATGTTTTCCAACACCTATCACCACAACTTCTTTTTGAAGCGACGCATGCTTGCGCAAATTCATTGGTACTAAAATTCTTCCCTGCTTGTCCGGGTTTACCGGTGACGCCCCTGAATACAAAAGCCTCTGCATGTCTCTACTCTTCACCCTGTTGTTTTTCGACAGCAGATCCGCCATCCGCTCCCATTCCGTTTGTGGAAAGGCCACAAGACAATCATCCAACCATCTTGTTACGATAAAATCGCCATTCATCTCTTCACGAAACTTGGCAGGGAAGTTCAATCGACCTTTGTCATCCAAGGCACACCTATGTTCGCCAATGAACATTATCCTCCCCACCTTTCTTTATTTTCCACTTTATGCTTGCAATTACCTACTTTTACCCACTTTTACCCACGTTTCGTATATTATATCAATAAAACACATAAAAATCAAGTGGTTTTCACAGTTTTATGTTTTCTTTTTATTCGTTTTATCGTCATTTTCACAATTTTAATTTCACGGTCATAATTTTGTGGGTAAAATGTAGTATTTTTGCTCAAAAATTGCTTTAACAAAAATAAATAAAGCCAAAACACGCGTTTTACTCTGCATGTTTCGGCTTTGTTTTCATAATAAATTTCAGATTTTTCCGTTTTTTACTCTTTTTTCATATTTCTGCCACTTTTCTGTAACTTGCTTTTCTGTATCGGCACGATATACAATGTATACATAGTAATTGTTAATTATTTTGATTATATATTAATCGCCACGGAGGTTATCATTATGGCTTTACTGCGTAAATTTTCTATCGTGATTGCTGTTTTTCTTTTTATTTTCATCTTGGCGGGATGCGCCTCTGATAGTACCGACGCCTTTTCTCAAACCGCTACTTACGAGATGGCCTCGGAAGCCGCCGCCATGCCCGAAGAAAGCATATCTTACGACGAAGAGACTATATCAACCGACACAGACGGTTCTTCTTTAAACACGCCTACCGACGGCAGGCAAATCACATTTAGCTCGAACGTATACATGGAAACTTCCGAGTTTGAAGCTTCTCAACAGGCGCTTACCGAGCTTTTGCAAAAGCACAACGCCTATATTGACTACACCGACATTTACAGCGATGTACGAAACTCACGAAGTGCATATTACAGCATCAAGGTACCCGCCGGCTCATATTCTGATTTTTTGGCCGATTTAAACGATGTGGGGCAAATTTTAAATCTTAGCGAACAAAGCGAAGATCTCACATCGCAGGTTATTGATGTAGAGGCAAGGCTTGAAAGTTTAAACAGGCAAGAAGCACGATTGCTAGCACTATTGGACGAGACGGGCGAGCTTTCTGATTTAATACTTCTTCAAGACCAGCTGGCCCAAGTGCAGTATGAAATCGAGTCTTATCTTGGCCACCAACGTGCTTTGCAAAACCTTATATCTTATTCCACTATATCAATAGATATCGCCGAGGTGAATCAGCTTAGCGACGTGCCCGAGGAAGACACCTACTTATCCCGTTTGGTTAGCACATTCCAAGACAGCCTTTACTTCACCGTCGAATTTTTCCAAGATCTTAGCTTAATGCTCATTTGGATGATGCCTGTTTGGATTCTTTTGATAGTCGTGCTTATTATTGTGGTTATCATCGTGCGCATCAATCGTAAAAAGCGCAAGAACAGACCCACTCCTCCGCCTCCGACTTTCTATCCACAAAATAATCATCAGGCTCCGTTTTACCAAACACCGCCTGTAAACACACCTGCTTCCTATCCTGCGCCCACATCGGTTTATACCGAAAACATGGCTGTAGACACTGCCGATATTTCAGAATCCGTCACCGATGAAGAAACCACGAAAACTGACGAAACATCGGAAGACACCACTTTGGTTTAGCCTGATTTTCAATATGTAATCAACATAAAACACACAATAAATTAAACCCTCTGATGAAAGATAGCAAGATCATCAGAGGGTTTTGCGTTTGTTGTAATATTTATCCGTTTGCTTTTTCTTTTTGACGCACAGTACTGCGTATATTTTTCACTTCTGAATAGCTTTTCATTAGCTGTTCTTCTGTTTGACGCAACATATTTTCGCAATAATTTGTTACGCTAGTGCGCATTTCTTTGGCATTTTGTTGCGCGCTTTGCATGATTTCCGTTGCACGCTGTTGGCTTTGTTTTACCACAGCCTGCTCGCTCACAATGACGCGTGCTCGCTCTTCTGCTTTTTTCACAATGCCATCTGCTTCAGCACGAGCGCCTTCCACAATGTCTGCTCTGTCCTTGACAATAGCTTTTGCTTGGCGTATTTCCGTGGGCAAGTTAAGGCGGATATCGTCAATTATATCACGCAACTTATCCACATCCACCATACGCTTTCCGGTAAGCGGCACAGTAAACGCATCTTCTAAATTTTCGTCCATCAAATCCAATAAATCATCAATATTCATAACTACGTCTCCTTACTTGGCTTCAGCCGTTGCCAAATTTCTTCTTCAAGTTCTTTTGGTACAAAATTCGATATTTCACGTCCATACATCGCCACTTCTCTTACCACACTGGAAGAAAGATACATGTACTGCATGTCGGTGTTGATAAACAATGTTTCCATTTCCGGGTTCAGCTTGTTATTAATAAGCGCCATTTGAAACTCATACTCAAAATCCGTCACGGCACGAAGACCCTTCACAAGGCACCTCGCACCTTTTATCTTTGCGTATTCTGCCACCAAGCCGTCATATTGATCCACCTTGACGTTCGGTAGATTTTTTGTCACTTTTTCCAGCATTTTCACACGTTCATCCGCTGTAAATGCATAATTTTTTTGCGAATTTTTCAGCACCACCACAATTACTTCATCGAATAAAGCCGCACTGCGCTGAACGATATTCAAATGTCCTAATGTCACCGGGTCGTAACTTCCCGGACACAGTGCCACACGTTTTTCTAGCTTTTCCATTTATCCCTCATCTTTATCAATAATATATCGGCTAACCTTGACTGTACCGTATTTATATTGCTTTTTAAGATGCAAATCACCTATTGCGCTTGGAAACTCCAGTTTTGCATCACTTTCACATATCACTTCGGCTCTTTTAGCGCACACAAGCGCCACTTCTAAAAGCTTATCAGGTAAAAAACCACTATCATATGGTGGGTCTAGCAAAACAAGGTCATACCGCTCACTTGTCGTGGCCAAAAACCTAAGCGCATCGGCTTTCACTACTTGTGCCGAGCCCGAAAACCCTGTATGCTCTATGTTTTTGCGCAGTACCTCCTGTGCTTTAGCATCATTTTCCACAAATGTGCAATGCACCGCACCACGGCTGAGTGCCTCTAGGCCAAGTTGCCCGCTGCCCGCAAACAAATCCAACACACGTGCACCCGGCACCCAAAACTGCACCGCACTAAACACGCCTTCTTTTACCCGTTCCAGTGTAGGGCGAGTATGCTCTCCTTTTAATGTTGCCAGCTGCTTGCCACGCGCCGAGCCCGCTATAATGCGCACCGCTTCACCCCTTTGGCACTACTGTTTCTATTTTATTTCTGTTTTCATTATGCGTCCGCTTTTCTTTTTTGTCAAGAAAACAACGACATTTTCCTTTTATATATTTTGCTTTTTTTATGTTTTTTCTTGACATTTAACTCTGTGTGAGATATAATATCGATGTTGTGTAAAGCAAATTACTTTACAGAATTTCAAAAAATCTGAAAAGAGAGGTACTTTCATGATAAAAAACCTTGACCTTTCTTATTTGATTGATTTTTACGGCGATGTGCTAACCGAAAAACAACTTGATATTATTACACAATATTACAACGATGATTTATCTTTATCTGAAATAGCTGAAAACTTCGGCATAACTCGTCAAGGTGTTCGCGATTCTATAAAGCGTGGCGAGACAATTTTACTTGACTTAGAAGAAAAAATCGGGTTTGCCGCATACAGCCAACATGTTCAAGAAAATCTCGCAAAGCTCGAATTGCTAGCGAAAACCATCGAACAGCGAAACAATTTCGGATTTAATAAAGATGACGAAATTGCCAAAAGCACCGCCGACATGATAGACATAATTCAGTCTTTCGCAGACTGATTTCATTATAATTCACTACACCTAAGGAGGCAGACATCGTGGCATTTGAATCTTTGAGCGATAAACTGAACCAAGTGTTCAAAAAACTTCGCGGCAAAGGCAAGCTATCTGAAGCCGATATCAAAACCGCCATGCGTGAAGTTCGCATTGCTCTTTTGGAAGCGGACGTCAACATAAAAGTTGCCAAAGAATTTATAAAACGCGTCTCAGAACGCTCTGTAGGCTCGGAAGTTATGGACAGCCTTACTCCGGCCCAGCAAGTTATCAAAATTGTAAACGAAGAACTCACTGCTTTAATGGGTGGCGAAAACGAATATATCCATATCAAATCCACCCCACCCACTGTTTTAATGATGTGTGGTTTACAAGGTAGTGGTAAAACCACACACACAGCTAAACTGGCAAAGTTTTTCATAAAACAAGGCCACAGGCCTTTGCTGGTAGCTTGTGACATTTACAGGCCCGCAGCCATCGACCAGCTGCATGTAGTAGGCAAGCAAGCCGGCGCTCCCGTATATACCATGCCAGGCGAAAAGCCTGAAAACATAGCCAAACACGCACTTTCTTACGCAAAAGACCACGGCAATGACATCGTTATTGTAGATACCGCCGGTCGCTTGCACGTGGATGAAGAGCTAATGGGCGAGCTTCGCCGCATCAAGGAAAGCGTGTCCGTAGACGAAACCTTGCTGGTTATTGACGCCATGGTTGGCCAAGATGCCGTTAATGTGGCCAAGGCCTTTTCCGATGACATAGGCTTGAACGGTGTTATTTTAACAAAACTTGATGGTGATACCCGTGGTGGTGCCGCTTTATCTGTAAGGGAAGTTACCGGCCAGCCAATAAAGTTTGTGGGTGTGGGCGAAAAAATCGATGATCTTGAGGCTTTCCATCCAGAGCGTATGGCCGGCCGCATCTTAGGCATGGGCGACGTGCTTAGCTTGATTGAAAAAGCGCAAAGTGCTACCGACATGAAGGAAGCCGAACGCACTGCCCAGCGCATGCTGGAAAACAAGTTCGACATGAACGATTTACTCAGTCAGCTGGATCAAATGAAAAAAATGGGTGGCGTTGGTGCCATGATGGCCATGATGCCCGGTGGTGGCGCAGGCGCCGATGTAGACGAGCGCATGTTTGTGCGCATTGAAGCCATTATACAAAGCATGACAAAGGCCGAACGTGAAAAACCAAAACTTATTGACCCAAAACGCAAGCGTCGCATTGCCACCGGTAGCGGCACCAAAGTTGAAGATGTCAACCGTCTTTTGAAAATGTACGAACAAACATCTAAAATGATGAAACAATTCAAGCGCAATCCCAAAAAGATGATGCGTATGGCCCGCGGTATGGGCATGGGCGGATTTTAGCCTACTTAACAAGCGATAATTTCGGAAAACCCGTTATT
The DNA here is from genome assembly GCA_964370165.1 of uncultured Oscillospiraceae bacterium. Lineage (GTDB taxonomy): Bacteria > Bacillota > Clostridia > Oscillospirales > Ruminococcaceae > JAAYCI01. Next base: position 10,280 of record CAYJIG010000002.1, on the reverse strand, counting down.
ATATAAATCAACCAATGAAAGGGCACATAAATATCCCTTTCTTTAAAAAACTCGGAGGTGTAACAAATGGCAGTAAAAATCAGATTGCGTCGCATGGGCTCTAAAAAGGCTCCTTTCTATCGCATCGTAGTGGCGGACTCACGTTTTCCTCGTGATGGACGTTTTATCGAAGAATTGGGTTACTATGATCCCACCAAAAATCCTTCTATCATCGAAGTGGATGCGGAAAAAGCAAAAAAATGGATTTCCAATGGCGCTCAACCCACAGATACCGTGCGTTCTTTGCTGAAAAAGAAATCGGTTCTGTAAGAAAATTTTTGCTCACATCGGCACGCTCGTCCCTTTCCTTGGACGGGCTCCCTGAAAGGAGAAGCAACAATGCAAGATGTGCTGATTGCAATGGCAAAAGGGCTGGTAAGTGACCCTGATGCCGTGCAGGTAACTGTGGATGAATCAAACCCCAGAGAAGTAGTATTCCATCTGATTGTGGCAGAAGATGATAAGGGTAGAGTAATTGGTCAAAAAGGTAGTAAAGCACGCGCTATTCGCACCGTAATGAGCGCTGTGGCCTCTAAAGAAGGCAAGCGTTCTCGTGTTGAAATCGACTAGTTTTGTCTTGATTTTATCATTACTTTCACCAAAAACATCAGGCGGAATAAAAGCATCTATATCAAGAACACAAAAATGACTAAATCACACACACTTTTGTATGTAGCATCTATGGCATTTTGTAGTTGATACTGAAAATATGCTTTACTTGCAGCCTTAAACGACAACCCTGATATCCTTTGGGTTGTCGCTTTTTATTATAGCATTATGTTGAATTTTTCTTTTTGCTGTGATATAGTTTTAACCCAAGCAATATTATATAATAAAGGACTATTTATCAATGAAAGATTTTTTAGAAGTAGGCGAATTCACTACCACGCATGGCATCAACGGAGAGCTTCGATTATACCCTTGGTGTGACGATATTGACTTTATACTCGGGTTCAAAACGTTATATCTGGATAAAAACGGAGCAAAACCTTTGCCCATTGTTTCTTTACGCCCTCATAAAAACTTGTGCATTGCAAAGCTCGAGAATGTAAACACCATAGAAAACGCCCGTGCCTATATAGGAAAAACTGTGTATATAGCACGTAAAGACGCAAAACTTGCACCCGACACTTACTTTGTGCAAGACCTGCTGGGTGCTAGCATTCAAGACGCTGACAGCGGTGTATCATACGGCAAAATTACCGCCATAACCCATCCCGGACGGCATGATGTATACGAAATTGTCATGCCATGTGGCGAGACGGTATTTTTCCCTGCCACACAGCCTTTTCTTGTTGAAACACGGATAGAAGATAGCCTTATCCTTGTGCGTCCCATCCCCGGCATGTTTGACGCAGAGCCTAAAAAACCGAAACCCCATCGTAAGAAAAAACATATAGGCAAATCACTTCAAAATTCGAACAAAGACAGCGACAATAAAATTTTGTATAACAAGGCGGAGGATTGAGCAATAGTAGCTCTATTGCAATTGACTACAACGCAGTTAGACAAAATTTTAACAGCTGGACTGCATGAATTTTGAAGTGGTTTGACTATAATAACACCGAAGGAGACAAGCCTTAATGCGCATCGACATCCTTACTTTGTTCCCCGAAACATGCGATACCATGATGAACGAAAGCATCATTGGTCGTGCAAGGCGACTGGAAAAATTTGAGCTACACTGCCACAATATCCGTGATTACACCCTAAGTAAGCAAGGAAGAGTAGACGATTACCCTTATGGTGGCGGACACGGTATGATAATGCAGGCCGATCCTATCGCCAGATGCCTTGATGCGATTTTAGAGCAGTATACCGAAAAAAATCTTCCAAAACCCTTGATTTTTTTCATGAGTCCTGTCGGCGCACAATACACCCAAAAAACAGCGAACCAGCTGGCAAAACTATCCGGCTTAATTCTTGTTTGCGGCCATTATGAAGGCATCGACCAGCGTGTCATCGACGAATATTCCGATGGTGAAATCAGCTTGGGCGACTTTGTTTTGTCTGGTGGCGAGCTTGCTGCGCTTGCTGTAGCCGACAGTGTGCTGCGCCTGCAACCCGGTGTTTTAAAAGATCCTGAGGGTTATATGGGTGACAGTTTTTACGAAGGCACATTGGAACACCCTCAATATACCCGCCCTGAATTGTGGAAAAATCGCTCTGTACCGCCGGTTTTGCTGTCCGGACACGCCGCAAACATCCATGCCTGGCGCTGTGGTCAAAGCATAAAACGCACCAGAGAGCGCCGATTTGATTTATATCTAAATTTACCGCCTGAAATTGCCAGTCCACCTGCTGTTTTCCCTAAGAAAAAGAAAAGAAAGTAACATTTTTTACATTCATTTTGTGTATTTTTGTTTGGAATGGCCATGTTTTATTAACTTTCCTTGTCTACTTTTCACAATCATTTCCTACCTACTCCCACTCTTTCTGTAGGAGTATTCAAACTTCCCCACATTTTGTTGACCTTTACCATAATTTCACGTAAAATATTAGATACAAGGAATGCTTGTTTGAATGAATTGTCAATTGGATTGTATTGTTACATTTGAAAATCCCGAAGCAAAATCGTGATAAAAGGTTTGCAGTATTATTGTTCTATAGTTTTAGTTCAGCGGGCAAGGTTGTAAATATAAATGCGGTACACTCCTTGTATTTTCTAAGTGTTATTTACTCTGTATTTAACAGCCAATTGATCTATTCAACAATCAACTATGCGAGATTTTTCTTGCAAGGGAAAAAGGAGATACCAACATGTATGTTAAAGAAGTGACCGTTGAAAATCAGGTGGGGTTACATGCTCGTCCCGCCACTTTCTTCATCCAAAAGGCAAATGAGTTTAAGTCTTCTATTTGGGTGGAAAAAGAAGAGCGTCGTGTTAATGCGAAAAGCTTGCTGGGTGTACTTTCTCTAGGCATCGTCGGTGGCACTACCATTCGTGTAATTGCAGATGGCGCCGATGAGCAAGACGCTGTAGATGGTTTAGTACGTCTTGTAAGTTCCGGATTTTCTGAATAAATACATCTATTTAGTTATTATGTTATCTTTATGCGTCACCGGGTGCGGTGGCGCATTTTGACTATGATAGTTTTTTATAATATCAAACCAACAAGGAGTTTCTTGTGACCAAGGCCGAACTGTATGAAAAAGCAAAATCGCTACCTGTTTTACCGGGTGTGTATATTATTCGTGATAAAAGTGATAATATCATCTATATCGGCAAGGCCAAACGTCTACGCACACGTGTTTCGCAATATTTCAGAGACGGCTCGCCTCTTGACGACAAAACGCATCGAATGGTAAGCGTGGCTTTTGAATTTGATGTCATTGTTACTTCTAGCGAGTTTGAGGCTTTAGTGCTGGAATGTAGTCAAATAAAAACCCACCGTCCCAAGTATAATATCCTTTTAAAAGACGATAAAGGATATCGATATATAAAGCTGTCTAAAGACGAATGGCCGCGTATTTCGGCCGAAAAGCAAAAAGCGGACGATGGCGCCGTGTATATTGGACCTTACATGAGTGGATATGCTGTCAATCAAATGGTTCAGTCTGTCCTTGACTCGTTTTTGCTTCCTCGTTGCACACGGAATTTTCCTCGTGATTTTGGCAAGCAGCGACCTTGCTTATACGCACATATAGGCAAGTGTAAAGCATGGTGCACCGGGAAAATTCCTTTGTCTGTTTATTCTCAGACCATACAAAACTCCATGGCGCTTATTCGGCAAAACGACACTGAGCTAATCAAGTTGCTAAACACTCAAATGTCCCAAGCTGCCGAACAGCTAGACTATGAACGCGCCGCTGTTTTACGTGATCAAATAGCTGCTATTCGCAAGATAGGCGAAAAACAAGTGATTATCAAAAGTGGAGACCAAAACATTGATATTATTGCTTTTGCAAAAAGTCACGCTTCTGCTTGCGCTTCAATTTTGCGGTTCCGAGACGGAGTACTTTGCGACAAAAGAGAGTTTATATTTCACGACACAAATTCCATCGATACTTTGGCAGAAGAATTTATACCGAGGTATTACCTTGACGATGATACAGATATCCCACGTGTTATTGCCACGGATATTCAACTGCCTGATGAAGAGCTACTTGTGCGCTTACTAAGCGAAAAAAGTGATGCATCTGTGCGTATATATACACCAAAGCGTGGTGATGTGCGCAAACTTGCGGAAACTGCGTATATCAACGCCGTTGAAAGGCTTGCCAGAGAAGGCGGCCGCACTAGAAAAGAAGAAAAAGTATTAGACGAGCTTGCCGGCTTACTCGGTCTTTCAGGCCCACCGCTTGTCATTGAAAGTTACGATATTTCCAACTGGGGCGATGGTAGTAGCGTATGTGGCATGGTAGTTTTCCAAAACGGAAAACCTCACAAGTCCGGATATCGTCGCTTTCAGATAAAAACAGTTAGCGGTACAGACGATTATGCCAGCATGTCCGAGGCCTTACTTCGCAGGGCAGCCGAATTTGACAGCGGTGCAAGCGGCCAATTTGGAATAAAACCTGATTTGATCTTGCTGGATGGCGGGCGCGGCCAAGTATCTGCCGGAGCGCATGTCCTGCAAAATACCGGGCTTTCCGATGTTCCTTTATTCGGCATGGTGAAAGACAATAAACATCGTACCAGAGGCATAATCACCAAAGGCGGTAACGAAATCACGTTGTCCATGCATCGTGGTCCATTCACTTTTATCACCGGCATCCAAGACGAAACGCACCGTTTTGCTATCAGTTATCAGCGCAAAAAAGCAAAGGGCAAAGCGTTTTCCGGCACACTTACCACTATTTCGGGCGTAGGGCCTGCTACAGCCAAATCTTTGATGACACAATTTAAAACATTACGTGCTATTTCCTGTGCATCGATAGACGAACTGGCCTCGGCCAAAGGTGTAAGTCGTACTGCTGCAAATGCTGTTTATAAGCATTTTCACGATTAAAACATGTAGCCATTCTCATTTCCCATAAGCGAAAGGAGTTTTTATGCGTATTCGTTATATTGGCCGCGACAATCGTACTCGTGTGGTGGTGGCAAGCAGTGTCAAATTTTTATCCGATGGTTTTAAGGCCACCGATAAAAAAGACGAAATGGACGACAGCTTGCATGGACCCATGCTAGTTATACACATCAGCCGAAACAAAGGCGGTAAACGCTTAACCTTACAAGTGCCTGATGATTTCAACATGGAAGACGCTAAGGGGCATTTGTTAGAAAAAGGATGGATAGATTTTTCCGCCTGTACTTTAAAGATGGAAAACCTATATTAAGCATATTTATTGCTATTAAATCATAATCTTCCTTGAAACATATTGTTTCAGGGTCATATTTCTTATGCTAATCTACACAATTTTACTTGTTTTTATCTTCACTTCATGTTAAAATTTTTATATAAAAGATAAACTGCATTCGACTTATATTAATTTGCAATTTACTCGGTTGTCGCAAAATGACGAAACAGGGTATTAAAGTCATCTCACTAAAATATAAATAATAAGTCATTTATACCACTCATGAATTGCATTTACTCCGGAAAGGAACTATTCATGTCAGAATGTTATACACATATACACACTGCCATGCAGGCTTTGATGCGCAGCGGATACACCGTGGCCAGCACTCCTGCTTTTATGGCCGGAGCATGCGGAGTCGATCCGTTTTATATGTACCGTGTTTTAAAACACAAACGTACCCACGATTTAGCGGCTGTGGCCACAAGAATCTGTAGCGAAAACACCGGCAAATTCTTGCGCACATTAATATCTTACGCTTTTACACCTACACAGCAAAGCTATGTTCTTGGTTTCATTTCACACTATACCACCGAGTGTACTCTTTCGCCTTACATCGCTGCAATGTGTGAAGAAAACGGGCCGTACAACGAAGAAAACGGAGCTTTTATATTGGCAAGCTCCATTGATTCTACTTTATATCATGAAAACTTCAAGACATATACTGTGCCTCTTCATGCTTCCACGCCGGTGCTTATCACCGACGAGCTTGCAAGTGTTTGTGTACTATTGCGCAACAGTATTGCCAAGGTTTATGGCGTATATATTCCTATTTTAGCTTTAGCAGATGCATTTCACGATAATGTCACAGTACGCAAAATGATGTTTAGCAAACCAAAAATCAAAAACATCTATTTGAAATTGCGCGAGCCTAAAAAAATGCCCGATGGCGTGGGACCACTTTCATGTCGCACACAACCGGCACCGTCTTTGCGTCAACTTCCTGATACTTGGACAAATCCTTTTTCTGGCGAGACTATGAATCTCACCCTTTCCGAAGTGATTGCGCTGGCCCAGCAAACAGCTGCTGTTTGTATTTCGGCCACCATGGGCAACTGGCTCGGGACGCTGGAAGATGGCAAGCTATCCACCATTTTAGGCAATAACGACTATTCTACAGGTATGCCTTGTACAAAAAATTAGGTGACAAACCGCAGTCACCTTATAAATATTTAATATGGGGGAAGTATAATGACAAATATTTGGCACGATATCCATCCTTCTCGTATCGATCCGGATGATTTTATCGCTGTGGTCGAAATTGGCAAAGGCTCAAAGAACAAATATGAACTGGATAAATCAACTGGTCATATCATACTGGACAGAATTTTGTACACCTCCACCCACTACCCTGCAAATTATGGCTTTATTCCTCGCACTTTTGCCGACGACGGGGATCCTTTGGATGTTTTAGTGCTATGTAGTCAAGAGCTATATCCCTTAAGTTTGGTTCGGTGCTATCCCATAGGAATGATAACCATGATGGATCAAGGTCGCCGAGATGAAAAAATCATCGCTGTTCCTTTTGAAGATCCTACATATAACGAATATACAGATATCGATCAATTACCAAGCCATGTGATAACCGAGATGCAGCACTTTTTTGCTGTATATAAAAACCTTGAAAACAAAGAAACCATAGTGGACGAGCGAAGCGGACCCAGTGTAGCAAAAGAAACTATTTCTTCTGCGCTCGATTCTTATATCGAGAAATTTTGTCGATAACCCAATAATTTAATATCTCTTTGTTTTTTTACACTGTAAATAAAAAACCTTTCACCAGAGCTTTATGCTTTGCATGAAAGGTTTTATTTTATTCATAAACAGTCATACCATTTAAAATACACACCACGCGCATTGGCTTTTGCCTTAGTAACGTACGTGCCGCACACAACACTGCGCCTGCCGACATGCCTGCCGGGATAGCATCGCTTACCAACACCTGACGCATGGCAGCGGCGGCATCTCCGCTTGTGACGCTGATAACTTCATCCACTACATAAGGGTTATAATTTTCAGGTACAAATCCCGGCCCTATACCTGAAATGCTATGCTTTGCAGAAAAGCCTCCCGTCAACGTTTGGCTTTCAAACGGCTGCACTGCCACCGTCCATACGTTGCCTGCCCAGCCTTTTAGGTATTCCCCTACTCCGGTTATGGTTCCACCACTGCCTACACCGGCTATCACCACGTCTACCTCGCCACCAGTGGCTTTGAAAATCTCAGGACCCGTAACTCTGCGATGATACTCTGCATTATCGTCGTTAGAGAAGTAATTGATAAAGTATCCGCCCACTTCTTCGGTAATTTGTTGTGCTTTTTGGATGGTGCCACCTCGTCCATACACATAGTTGGTCAGCGTTACTTTTGCGCCCAAATCTTGCAAATATCTTTGCCTGTCAGGCATCACCGTTCCCGGCATCACAAGATATACCGGGTGTCCGCTGTGCACTGCCGCAATGGTTAGCGCCACCGCAAATGTGCCACCTGATGCCTCCACCACAGGTTGCCCGGCTTGAAGTTTTCCTTTTTCTCTCGCTAAAGCCAACATTCCTTCAGCTAATGCATCTTTTGCGCTCAGTGTTGGCCCGCCATAATTGAGATAAGCAAGCAATTCTCCTGCCAGTTTATTGCGTGCCATATATCCTTTGAGCGAAACAATTGGCCTTTCATATAACGTATTATATGCATTATCAAATATCACACCACCAATCTCCTTTACACAAAAAACCTTATCTTTTGTTAAGAATATCATTGTTGTTAATATTCGTCAATGTAAAAAATCTACTTCCATCGTAAAAAAACTATATTTTCCCAGTTTTAATAAATATATTTTGCTTTTTTTGAAAAAGTATTGCCTATTTTAAAAAAAAATGACATACTTAATATATATTAGTAATAAACTGGGAGGAAGCACTATGCAAAAAGACGACGCATCCTTTGATGCTTTATCAAAATTCGAAATTCATCGTATATGGAAAGACAGAAAACGGTATTTAGGTTTGCCGATTTCCTTCACAAAATACAGCATTTCAAAAGATAGAATTTTTGTGGAAAAAGGCCTTTTAAATACCACATCTGAAGAGACTCTACTTTACCGTGTGCGTGATATCAGCACTTCTATTTCATTGTGGCAACGTATTTTCCGTGTTGGCAGTATCACACTAAACACTTCTGATGAATCTACGCCTCAGATTATACTTAAAAACATCAAACGTGTCTCCCAGGTAAAAGAACTTCTTCACCAACAAGTAGAAAAAATGAAAGTAGAGCGTCGCATGTATGTTGGCGAGCTTCTTGACGGAGGCAACGCTCTGGACGGAGATGAGTCTTTCCTTGATAGTGCTATGGATTAAATTTATTTTCACTATTTAATGTATAGCATATAACTTTTTATAATGAAAAAACCTCTTACAACAGCTTTCGCCATTCGTAAGAGGTTTTTGTTTTTATGCCTGATTATAACAATATCACACCTGCTTGCTCGCAAATACGTGTGGTTTCTTCGTCCCAAATAGAACACTGCACTTCGCCTATATGCGCTTTGCTCATCAATAGCATGCACAATCGGCTTTGGCCTATGCCACCGCCAATAGTCAGCGGAAGTTTGTTTTCTAAAAGTAGTTTGTGAAAAGGCAAATTCTTTCGATCTTCACAGTTTGCCTTCATAAGTTGCTCACTTAAGCTTTGTGCATCCACCCTTATTCCCATGGACGACACCTCAAAAGAACGCTCAAGCACAGGATTCCAAAACAAAATATCCCCATTTAATTTCCAGTCATCATAATCCGGTGCACGCCCGTCATGCTTTTTACCACTTTTCAAGACATCTCCTATCTGCATTAAAAACACAGGCGAATGTTCTTTACAAATGGCATCTTCTCTTTCTTTAGACGTAAGATTAGGATATTTATCTTCCAGCTCTTGGGTAGTGATAAATAGTACTTCCCTTTTCAAACCAACATCCGGTATATCGTATTCTTTTTTCAGCTCATCATAAGTATCGCAAATAGCCCCTACAATATCATTCACTGTTTCTTTTAAATATTCGGCATCCCGACGATCTTTCGGCAACACTTTCTCCCAGTCCCACTGATCCACATAAATCGAATGCAAATTGCTCAACTCTTCGTCACGTCTAATCGCATTCATATTTGTATATATTCCGTTACCCGGAAAAAAGTTGTAATTATATAGTGCAATACGCTTCCATTTGGCAAGACTATGAACCACTTCACCTTTTGTTCCTGTATCTTTTATAGAAAAAGACACCGGCTTTTCTACACCGTTTAAGTTGTCGTTAAGCCCACTATCCGGATCTACAAAAAGTGGTGCAGACACTCTTTTCAAATGCAATGCTCTCGATAACTTATCTTCAAACATGCGGTTCATTTTCCCTATAGCTGTCTGTGTGTCATACAAGCTAAGTGAGGCTTTATACCCTTTTGGAATGATAGTTTTGCTCATTTTTTACTCCTTACTACTTCGTTTATATCATTGTTATCTCATATATATTATACATCTATTGTCAACCAATCCAACAAAATTACAATTGTTACTAAAAAGTGAACATTTTATTGATGCAGGTTGAACAAAAATAGACAAATTTTATATTTATTTATTGACATATAGATAAACATCTACTATTATTAATTTATCGTTAAATTATTCTATCATATTTGTTCTTGTGAGTTTAATTTACTTTATTTTTTTTTGCGGAGATATATGTTACGGGTTTGTGAATTCATTGGAAATTTTAAACGGAAGTGATTTCATTTTTTATAGTGCTTTCACTTTCATTTAGAATAAATATTTTGGTTAGGAGTTGTGTTTATGGAAGTTGGGTTAGGATTAGCGATTATTATGTCCCTTCTCGTTGGTGCTCTGATGGTACTGAACCTGGCAGGTTTTCATGGGTTATTCAATCCTTTGATGCTAGG
>CAYJIG010000001.1:0-137867 GCA_964370165.1 uncultured Oscillospiraceae bacterium | reverse complement strand
GTACCAGCGCTTCCCCTGCTTTTTCCGGCTGAAACCGCCTGGTGGTATCTTTCACTTGTGGCATAAGTTCGCTTGCACGGCATATCGGCCCCATCGTCACCGTGCCGAAGAATCCCATAAACAACGAAAAATCCAAAATGTTTTTTTCTGCCGTCGTGTCTTTGCGCCAAACGTCAACAAGGTATGCTATCCCGGTAAAGGTGTAAAAACTGATGCCCAGCGCCGAAGCCGCCACAAAATAATCGGCGTTATACACAACCCCAATCTGCGCAAACAGCGGCGCTAGCCCCGCCGCAAAGAAGTCATTATACTTAAAAAAGCACAGGCCCGCTATCAACATCACTACCGAAAAGATGCCTAAAGCCCTTCTATTTTCATCTTTCTTGATTTTCTCTATCAAAACACCCATCATATAGCAAAATACCGTGCCACATAACAGCACCACAAAATAACGTGGCGCCGCAAAAACATAAAAGAAATAGCTAGCTATTAGCAGCCATACCTTACGGGCTGTGCCACGCAACAGAAAATAGCCCCCAATGACCGGGGGCAAAAACAATAAATAAGGCACCGCTGTAAATCGCATGGGCCATGCGGCACTAGCCGATAACAAAGCTTGGAACAAGTGTATTCTCCTCATGCTGTCAAATTCGCTTTTCAGGTATTTATTATATCCATCCTGCGCTTATTTGTAAAGACGGCACCGTGTATTCCGTCTTGCTTTTCCGCCATTTTATACTTATTATTAACTCCTTATATGACCACGTTTATCATATCTATAACATCACAGCGCTTTGACGTGGCCGTGCTTTTTTGATATACTGTCCCTATTGTTTTGCATTTTTACAGGCTACAAGCCCTTTTTGGAGAAATTATGAAACGTAAAATAGAATATCTTCGCCGATATGTCAGCGCTGTTCCTCATGCTGTGTTTGTCATAGTGATTGTTGCCGCTGTATCGGCTATATTATTTGCTCTTATGATGAACCTTAACATTGTTGTGGTGTCAGAGTCTGACGGCACACGGCACACATTACTTACCCACAGCACCGACCCATATGAAATTGCCGATTTGGCCGGACATGCTTTAGAAGAAAAAGACGAGTTTTTCTTTATCGAAGGCTACGATGGAAGCCCGTCTTCTCTCAACATTACTCGCGCATTTTCTGTGGATGTCATCGCCGACGGTCAAACATATAACACACGGATTATCGATGGAACGGTGGCCGACGCCGTGAACGCCAGCGGTGTTGTGCTTAGTGGCGACGACTATACCGAGCCTGCCCTTAACTCACCTTTGGCCGAAGACACGCCCATCACGGTACACAGGGTCACCTACGTGGAGGAAACTCGCCTTGAAACCCTAAGCAACGCCGAGGCCGAAGCATACCACGAAGAAGTCGGCACGGTGGCCGATTTCAAGCTCAGCCACAACAGCGAATATGAGCTGGTGTATCAAGACAGAATGGTGGACGGCCTTATACATTCCAGTAAAGTCATCAGCGTGACCCCTACACTTACCCCAAGGCCGCTTGATTCATATGAGTTTATAGACGGCATTCCGGTCAGCCGTATTGAAGGCTTTTCCGACATTGAGATGGGTTCCGATGGCCTTCCGGTAAACTACACACGGCTTTGGGAAGACGCTGTGTGCACGGCATACTCTTCCAGCGGAGGCAAAGGTTCTTCCGGGCTTGGACTTTATTGCGGCACAGCGGCAGTTAATCCAAACGTTATCCCGTACGGTACTCGCATGTATATCACATCGGCCGACGGCGAGTTTGTATACGGTTTCTGCATCGCCACCGACACAGGCACCGCCATGATGGAAGGCCATGTAGGGCTTGATCTTTACTTTGATTCATTTGAAGAACCCTACATGTTCGGCAAACGCCAGCTAAACGTGTATATCTTAGATTAATAACATATAATAGCTATTTACTTTTATAAAAAAAGTAAATAGCTATTTTTATGCAGAGTTTAATTCAGCACGGTATTTTTTTCAAACAAGTTTTGGACTGCTGTTTTCAGTTCTTTATTTTCTTCTTTATCCAGTTTCGGGTCGCTCTCTAAAAGTTTCAACGCCTCTTTTTGCGCCGCATGAAGCTCTCTTGTATCGCTTGCCAAATCCGCTATGCGCAGTGTCGGCAGGCCGTGTTGCCTACTCCCGAAAAAGTCGCCCGGACCCCTTGTTTCAAGGTCATATTTCGCCACTTTAAAGCCGTCGCTGTTATGGCACAGGTACGATAGCCTGTCTTTCACCGCTTGGCCGCTATGGTCGCTCACCAAGAAACACCAGCTTTCCCATTTTCCACGCCCCACACGGCCTCTCAGCTGGTGAAGCGCCGACAGGCCATACCGCTCGGCATCTTCAATCACCATCACGTTGGCGTTAGGCACATCCACCCCAACTTCCACCACCGTGGTGCTTACCAAAGCATCTATATTCCCGGCTTTAAACTCCTGCATCACCAAGGCCTTTTCTGCCGCTTTCATTCGCCCATGAAGCAGTCCTACCTTCGCATTTGGTAGCATCGGCCTTGCAACGTCTTCGGCATATTCTTTTGCGGCTTGCAACTCGCTGTCTTCGCTTTCTTCTTCACTTATCCTTGGGCACACTATATACACCTGACGTCCTTTGGTAATTTCACTGCCCAAAAAACCAAACATGTCACGGCGCTTATCCGCCGACACCATCCTGGTTTTTATTGGTGTGCGCCCGGGTGGTAGCTCGTCTAAAACACTGATATCAAGATCTGCAAACATCAGCAGTGCCAACGTGCGTGGTATGGGTGTTGCGCTCATCACTAATAAATGCGGATGATGCGCTTTTTTTGCAAGTTTACTGCGCTGATTCACCCCAAACCTATGTTGCTCGTCGGTGATGGCAAGCCCAAGATTTAAAAACTCTACCGGCTCACTCAGCACCGCATGCGTGCCAACCACCAGCTGTGCTGTACCGTCTGCTATGGCTTTCAGTGTGGCTGTGCGCTGTTTTCCTTTCACGCTCCCTGTCAACAGCACCACTTCTATGCCGAGTTTACCCAGCATAGACTGTAATGTTTCGGCATGTTGCACCGCTAAAATCTCCGTCGGCGCCATCAGCACGCTTTGATACCCGTTTTGCGCCGCCATATATATTCCGGCCGCCGCCACCAATGTTTTACCACTACCCACATCACCTTGCAAAAGGCGATTCATCGGGCTGTTTTTTTGCATATCGCCACAAATTTCACTGATTGACCTATTCTGAGCATCTGTCGGCGTAAACGGCAACGCGTCAAAAAACGGCGCAAGTGAGCTGGCCTGCATCTTCGCCCCGGTTTCTTTGCCTTTTTCGCCTTTCAAAAGCAGCATGCCCAGTTGCAGGCAAAAAAGCTCTTCAAAGATAAACCTTCGTTTAGCCTCTTGCACCTCTGTTTGATCTTTTGGCTTGTGTATCATCCGCAGTGCTTTTTTCCTGTCAGGCAGCATATACTTTTGCAAAATATCTTCCGGTATAGGCTCCGGTATATCTTCCAGCGCTTGCAACGCCGCACTCACCGGTTTTTCCAGCTCGTAGCTTTTCAGGCCGGCTGTCAGCGGATATATCGGCACCATGGCCGCTTTTGTTCCCACTTTCAAAAAAGTAGGCGCCGTCATTTCACGCTGAGAAAACCCTCCCCACACTTTGCCGTAAAACACATACTCCTCGCCTAGTTCCAGCTTTTGCACCGCCCATGGGTTGTTAAAAAACACCAGCTTTAAAGCGGCCGTATCGTCCATGCACATCACGCTTTGCACGCGTCGTCCGCCGGATATGCGGCGCTCGGGCTCTATTTTCAGCACCTCGGCTTTCACCGCTACCGGCACGTCATACGGCGCAGTAGCAATCGGCACAGGGTCTGAATAGTCCACATACCCACGTGGAAAGGTAGACACTAAATCACCCACCGTGGCAATATCCAGTTTTTTCAGTTTTTCCACACGTTTTGGACCCACACCTTTCAGGTATTGGATATCATCCTTCCACTTCACTATGTGCACCACCTTTTTACCACCTTATTTTTCTTTACTATTTTACTATACCACAATTGCTTTATTTTCAAAAACAGAAATATATGATATACTGTTATTGAAATTTTAGCTTTCATATAATGTACCATCGGAGAAAATATAATGCGCTTAACCGATATTTCCACCATACAGCTTTTATGCAAAAAACACGGGTTTTCCCTGTCAAAGCAGTTTGGTCAAAATTTTCTAACAAATCCCGGCATATGCCCGAAACTTTGTGATGTAGCCCAGCTGACAAAAGAGCATTTTGTGCTGGAGATTGGCCCGGGTTTCGGTACCCTCACACAGGAGCTTTCCCAGCGTGCAAATAAAGTGGTTGCGCTGGAGGTAGACGCTCGCTTGCTTCCTGTTTTGGATGAAACCTTGGCCGGCTACGACAACGTGGAAATAATACACAAAGACGCCATGAAGGCCGATCTTGCCGCTATTTTCGCCGAAAAGTGCGCAGGACCTGCCATGGTATGCGCCAACTTGCCATATAATATCACCAGCCCCATAATAATGCGGCTTTTAGAAGAGGGCTTGCCTATTTCCGCCTTAACTGTAATGGTGCAAAAAGAAGCGGCCGAGCGCCTGTGTGCCACACCCGGCACAAGAGCCGGTGGTGCTATCACATATGCTGTTCATTACTATGCCACACCCGAGCTTCATTTTACTGTGGCTCCGGGCAGCTTCACTCCACCACCAAAAGTCCAAAGCGCCGTGATAACATTAACTTTACACGAAAAACGAGCATTAGAGAACCATCCCGAGCGTGAAAAACGCCTTTTTTCTTTGATACGTGCGGCATTTTCTCAGCGTCGCAAAACTTTAGCAAACTCACTTTCTGCCGGCACAAACTTTTCAAAAGAACAGATCCTTACCACTTTAGAGCAGCTAGACCTTTTACCCACCGTACGTGCCGAACAACTGACACTGGAAAACTACATCGACATGCAAACTATTTTATGGCCATAACACACTAGTTCGCACTTATTTTCACGTATATTCATTTATTTTGGAGGACATAATGAAAAAACGTCACGTTGCTATTGTTTCACTTTTAATATGCTTTTTATTTCTTTTTTCTGCTTGTTCAGATATTTTCACTTCCGATATTATAGAAAACATCATGAATGAAGACACGCCAAAAGAACGCCGCACTGTTTCATTCAGCGACATGGTATACACTCGTCCTGATATCGATGCTGTCAAGGCCGACATAATAAGGCTGACACAAGAGTTGCAAGAAGCCAAAGATTTCACCGAGGTAAAGGCGCTGGACGAGGAGTGCACTGATTTAATAAACAGTTTCGACACCGAAAACGTACTTGCTTTCATTCACAGAGACCTTGACACCACCGACGCTTTTTACGAAGAAGAACTGCGCATTTTAAACGACGCCTCTGTTGACATATATCTGCTTTATAATGATTTTCTCACCATATTAGTAGAGGGGCCGTTTGCTGAAGAATATCGAGATTATGTTGGTGATTTTTCGTTTAAGGCAACAGAAACCTCGCTACTGTTTACACTGGACAGCATAACAGACCTGCAAAAACGCAGGGAAGAGCTGGAAATTGACTATATGGACAATATCGACAATTTGACTGTCTCCCTGGACGGCGAAGAGTATACATACGACGATATATACCGCCTTGAGTCTTTCACGCAAATATTACAGCTCCAAAACGAATACTACGCCCAGTACAGCGATGTTTTTGCCGAGCTGTATGCCGAGCTTGTCGCTATTGATAAAGAGATAGCCTTTACACTTGGCTTCACCGACGCGGCATCCATGTATTATGCCTATAATAGCCGCGACTATACACCCGCCGACGCCATGGATATCTTTGAAAATGTCAAGGAATATTTTGTTCCGCTTTTAGACGAAATTCCATACCCACAGGTAAACGACGAAATATATTTCGACGATGCTATGGCTCAAATACCCACAGCATTAAGTAACCTTGATCCTTCCTTTGCCCAGCTATGGCAGGAGATGCTGGATTATGAACTTTACGATATTGCCTATTCTGACACCAAAGCCTCAAACGCTTACACCACCACCATTCCCGATTATGACGCGGCATTTGTTTACACCAACTGGTCGGATGACTTTTACTCATTTTCCACTGTTATCCACGAGTTTGGCCATTTCTTAGACGACTATTCAAACTACGACGACTCTTTTGTGTTTAACCTTGACATGAAGGAAACATATTCCACCACTCTTGAGCTATTATTCCAAAATGAATATGATATGTTTTATGATGACCATGGCGGGATACGTTTATACCAGCTTTATTCTTTTGCGGTAAACACCATTGTATATCAGTCTTTGATAGAAGAGTTCCAGATGCGAGTTTATGAGCTTGATAGCTTTGATGCCACTGTTTTAGGGCGCACTTTTGACGAATTGATGGTTGAGTATGGCCTGGGCGACAGTTCTTTCACGGATGCCAGCGGAGCTAACCACGACTGGCTTTCCATCCCACATATTTTTGCAAGTCCATTTTACACCATCAGTTATGTAACCAGTGGCGGTGCCGCTTTGCAGTTGTACCAGCTTTCTTTAGAGGATAAAACCGCCGCTATAGACGCTTATTCTCAGTTGCTAGAAACAGACCAAAACCAAGCGTATACCGACTTTTTAGCCACAGCAGACCTTCTACCCGTCACGGACAAGCGTGTTTTCCAAAACGCAACCGGCATGTACCGCAAAATTTTCGGTCTTGATGTGTCTTATCCGCTCGAAGACGATTCAATCTCACAAGACGCGGCATAAAGGTTGTCAAAACTTTAAATGCCTCAACAAAAACAGCGGAGCAGGCTGACACTCAGTCATTTTGCGCCGCTGTTTTACTTAAAAATCCAGCGAAATACAACGACATATTCTTTTGCAAGAACGCCTTATTTATGGTATACTATATATCGCTGTAAATTTCGAAAGCATTCATTTTATATATATTTTTATATTCTTTATACACGACTTTAATTATCACAAGCAAATAGGAGGCACAACCCTTGGCAGACCAAAATATCCGCAATTTTTGTATTATAGCTCACATCGACCACGGCAAAAGCACTTTGGCCGACCGTATTTTAGAGCTGACCCAAAGTGTGGACCAGCGTGAGATGCGCGCCCAGGTGCTGGACGACATGGAACTGGAAAAAGAACGTGGCATCACTATTAAGGCACGTGCTGTCACCTTGCAATACAAGGCCGACGATGGCGAAATATATACCCTTAACCTTATCGACACTCCCGGCCATGTGGACTTTAACTATGAAGTAAGCCGCAGTCTTGCCGCATGCGAGGGTGCTGTTTTGGTGGTGGACGCCACCCAGGGTGTAGAAGCGCAAACCTTGGCAAACACCTACCTTGCCATAGAGCACGACTTGGAAATTGTGCCGATACTGAATAAAATGGACTTGCCCAGTGCCGAGCCTTCACGTGTTATCAAAGAAGTGGAAGACGTTATCGGCCTGCCTGCCGAGGATGCACCCCTTGTTTCGGCAAAAGCCGGCACAGGCATAAAAGACGTGCTGGAAAAAGTGGTGGCTGAAGTTCCCGCACCTAAAGGAGACGAGTCCGCACCGCTACAAGCGCTTATTTTTGACGCCGCATATGACAGCTACAAGGGCGTTATTGTATATATCCGTGTGATGGAGGGAACCATCAAAGCCGGGGATGATATCAAAATGATGGTAACAGGCGCCACCTTCCATGTGGTTGAGGTGGGGCATCTCGGCCCACTTAGCATGGTGCCGTGCGATCAGCTTGCCGCCGGCGAAGTAGGCTATTTCACCGCTTCCATCAAAAGCCTGCGTGATACCCGTGTTGGCGACACTGTCACCACCCTCGAAAATCCTGCGACCGAGTCACTGCCGGGATACCGCAAAGTTGTTCCCATGGTGTTTTGTGGCATCTATCCTTTGGACGGCGCAAAATATCCCGACTTGCAAGATGCACTTGATAAACTTCAGTTAAACGATGCATCGCTGTCTTTCGAGCCTGAAACTTCGGTAGCTTTGGGTTTTGGATTCCGCTGTGGATTTTTAGGCCTGCTTCATCTTGAAATCATCATCGAGCGCTTAGAGCGTGAGTTTGATCTTGATCTTGTCACCACCGCACCCAGCGTGGAATATCATTTCACCCTGACAGACGGCGCCGAAATTGCCATTGAAAACCCCACAAACTACCCGGATCCTGCCCGTATCCAAAAGGCAGAAGAACCCATGGTAGACGCACACATCTACACCCCCACAGATTACGTGGGTAGTTTGATGGACCTCTGCCAAGAACGCCGTGGTATTATGAAAGACATGCAATACCTCGACGAAACCCGTGTTGATTTACACTACGAGCTGCCTTTGGGCGAGATTGTATACGACTTTTTTGACGCAGTGAAAAGCCGTAGTCGTGGCTATGCCAGCTATGACTATGAGCTGAAAGGCTTTGTGCCTAGTGATCTCATAAAGCTGGATATCCTTATCAATGGCGATGTCGTGGACGCTTTATCGTTTATTGTTCACCGTGAAAAAGCCTATGCACGTGGACGCAGGCTGTGTGAAAAGCTGAAAGACAATATCCCACGCCAGCTGTTTGAAGTGCCCATCCAGGCGGCCATCGGCGGTAAGGTTATCGCCAGAGAAACAGTGCGTGCGGTGCGTAAAGATGTTTTGGCCAAGTGTTACGGTGGCGACATCACCCGTAAAAAGAAACTACTGGAAAAACAAAAAGAAGGTAAAAAGAAAATGCGCCAGATTGGCAGCGTAGAAGTGCCCAGCGAGGCTTTCACCGCTGTGCTAAAACTGGACGATTAATAAAATAGTTGCAATCACATAAAACCACTTAAACCAAACGGATAGTATTTTACTTTCCGTTTTTTCTTTTATCAATGAAGCAGAGATTATTTATATTAGATTTAGTGAAAAGTGAAGAATGAAAAGTGAAAAGTTATTGTATCACTTCGTGATGGATTGAAAATTGCATTTTAAATTAAGGCTTCAAGCCGACTGCAAGTCCTTTAAAATGTCGCTATGCGACTCCATCACTTTTCACTATTCACTTTTACCTCTTCACTTTAATAATCATAGTGGAACAAAGATTATTTATATAATACATATAGGAGGTGTGGATATGAGCAAGAACGAAACTTTTAGTTACTGGAAAAAACCATATCAAAAATGGTTGCTTTTACTTGGAAGTATTTTATTGCTTACAACTCTTTATTTTAGGATACAAGATTTTATTACTATCAGCAATCCTGAAATTCGCAATGAATTATTTAGCCAGTCTGGTTGGGAAAATTATCTAATGCAACAATATTTCAGTTTTGCTATGAATAGCATAATAATTAGCATATTTCTTGGATGCTTTATAATTGGTTGTGTTGTTAAGAGTGAGAAAGTAGCACGAAGAAGCGAGGGTATTCTACTTATCAGTCTTGGCGGCATATGGTGCATTATAGGATTGTTAATAGGTATATCAACCGATGTTATCGCCTTACTAATATGGATAATACTTCTGATTTCTATACTAATCGGTGGTATTTATTCATTTTGGAAGAGCCGAAGATTATGAGCAAAATCCATACAGCACACTCATACGGACATATATCGGCTAAAGTTTTTTAGATAATAGCCGATGTAAAATAAATAAGGGAAAACATACCACTTCAAGGAGGAAGGCATAGTGGCAATCGGCGGAGTAAGCAATAACCCTATGGCGATAATGCCTATAAAAACAACATTTGCAGCTAAAAATGTGAATGAGGGCACACCACTTGGGGCAGTGAATGAAAACGGCAGATATGACACGGTAAGCCTGAGTATCAATGCAACAAAAACAAACCCAAACGCAAAACCACTTGAAATCACCGAGGAGCCGATTGCTAAAGCGGATTTATCCCACCTTGAGGGAAAATGGGCAGTAACTATTTATGCCGATGGTAGAATAGATGACCCTATTGCAGACTACAACCGCTCACAAGGTAATTATTTCGGTGATGTTTGGAGTGCGGCCATGGGTATGCCCAGCGGTAAAGACATTTATCAAGATGCAATCGCAAGTGGTATGTCAAAAGAACAGGCATGGGACCGGCAAAGGCAGATTACCACAGAGCATTTCAGAAATAATCTTGATGAAGCCCTTGCCCTTGCAAACAAATTCTCACCGCTGAACACCAAAGCAGACGGACAATCGATTGAATATTTAGATGTCTATGATAAAAACGGGCAATTAAAATCACCCGCAAAAATCAGCCCTACAGAGTATCAGAAAAATCTGCAAAGTATCGTCGATGATATGATGTTGTACATAAAGTCAAATCAAAGTAGCTATCCTAATTTATTCAAAACTCATTTTGGATATAAATAATATTTTGCCTAGTTTCCATGCTAGAGTACTACTATATACACAACACACAAAAACCAAATGCCACCACTACTTGTGGTTGCATTTGGTTTTTTATTACTTTTTATATATTTAGTTTACTTGTATTACTCCTCGGGTAAGGCGTCACTTTCAGAAAAGTCTTCCCTATCCAGTGTTAAATACGGATGATAGAACGGGTCTTTTGTCAGCTCGCTACCATACCGTGAAAACAATCTTTCCTGTTCTTCTTCAAAGCGCCTCTTTGCCTCGCCTTCTTCGTCGCTGCCACGGCTTTTGCTCTCGTAATGATACAGCTCGGCATACGGGGTAAACAATACCCACCATCCAGCTCGGCGCAGTCTCAGGCACAAGTCCACATCGTTATACGCCACAGAGAACCCGGGATCGAACCCATTCACTTCGTTAAAGGCTTTTTTGTCCACCATCATGCATGCACCGGTGACTGCACTAAGCTCCTGCACACAAGCCTGACGGAACATGTATCCGCTGTGATCCCGCAAAGCATACTTATGGCTATGTCCTGCATACCCACCAAGGCCCACAATGACGCCTGCATGCTGGACGGTGTTGTCGGGATAATACAGCATCGAGCCCACCACACCTACTTTTTCAAGCTGACACAACTGTAGCATTTCGTTTATCCACAGCGGAGAAATAACCTCGGTGTCGTTGTTCAAAAATAATAGATAATCACCGCGCGCTTGTGATGCGCCAAAGTTGCAAATAGAAGCAAAGTTAAACTCTTTACTTTCTTCATACACCAACACTTTACAGTCCTGATATATTTTTGCTATACGCTGATAATATGAAAACGTCTCTACTGTTTTTGAGTTATTTTCCACCACTATCAGCTCAAAGTTATGATATTGTGTTTTTTCATACAGGCTGCGAATACACCTGTCCAAATCCGCAACATGCTCGTGGTTTGGGATAATGATAGACACCCGCGGAAGCTCTTTTATGGCATAGTTCACCTTGTATGTAGACGGAAACTTGCCGTCAACCACATTAGCCCTGATTTTTTCACGTTCTAAATGCTGAGAAATAGCTTTTTTTGCCGATTCCGCCACATATGGTTTTGCCTCAACGCCCATACTGGTCGAGTCCCTGTGCTGACGCCAATAATACAGCACTTTTTTGATATGTTCTGCGCCGCCAGTTTCTTCAAGCACACGCAGATACAAATCATGGTCTTGGCTTCCGTCTAAGTCTTCTGAAAACCCGCCAACTTTATTGAAAATATCCTTGCGTATAGCCACCAGATGGGCAATATAGTTCACATTCAACAAGTATTGCGGGGAATAATCAGGCTTAAAATGTCCAACAGTGGGACGCTGGATATCGTTTTCAAAAAGTGCCTCGTCGCTGTATATAAATCCTGCCTCGGTATTTGCCACACGCTGTGCCACTTCAAAAAGTGCGTTGGGTGATAATATATCGTCATGATCCAAAAACACAATATATTGTCCGCTCGCCATATTCACGGCACGGTTGCTGTTTACGGCAATTCCGCCGTTTTCACAGTTCTGCACATGGATTCTGTTATCTGGGTATTTGCCGACAAGCTCGCTTATCACGTCCGAGTCATCCGCGGCGTTTATGATGCACAGCTCCCAGTTGGGATAGCTTTGATTTATCACGCTTTGCAGCAGCTCGTCAAAAAACTGGCGACTGGTATTATACACCGGCACACACACCGAAATCTTTGGCCACGCCGTGATATCTGCCTCTCTTTGACGCTCAAGCTCTGCTTTTGAGGGCAAAAAACGACCTTTCTGAGGCCCATGCCTACGCTTCCAATACTTGTGCGCACGCTTTATGGCCGCAAAAAGCCCCTCTGTTTGCACCATCTCAAAAAAATATGCAATCAGTTTTTGGTTTCGTTTTTTTGCTTGCTGTTTTTCGCCCTGTGCCATTCCCATCCCACCTATTTTCACTTTTTATTTTTTACCTAAGCCCAAAATTTTCATACTCTAAAGTAAAATGATGATTGTAAAACGGATCACCTTTTTGCAATATGTCTGCCCAGCGCTTTGTGAAAGCCGCTTTTTCCCTATCAAAGCGTTCCTTGCGTGCACCTTCGACGTCATACCCTCTGCTTTTGCTTTCAAAGTGATATGCTACTGCATACGGTGTAAACACGTTCCACATTCCCTTTTCATGTAGCCTTAGACAAAAATCAACGTCGTTGAACGCCACCCCAAAATCAGTAGCATTCAGCCCGCCAAGCTCTTTATACAGCTGTGTTTTCACCATCAATGCCGCACCAGTGACAGCACTGACGTTTTGTGTGGTAGCAAGGCGATACATGTCGCCACCGTTGCCACGCTCATGCCCTTTATGGCTCACTCCGGCTGTGCCACCCAGCCCCACTATCAGCCCGGCATGCTGTACTGTATCGTCCGGATAATAAAGCATCGCACCCACAGCACCCACATCCACACGCTGGCTATATCCCAGCATCTCGGTCAAAAACCCTTCACTGCACAGCTCCACATCGTTGTTCAGCAGTAGTAAATGCTCTCCGCTTGCATGCTCCACCGCAAAGTTATTTATATCCGAATAGTTAAACTCGCCTTCATACTGCAATAGTTTCATAAAGGGATATTGCTTTAAAGCTTTTTCATAAAACAGCGGCGTTTTCTCATCTTTTGAGTTGTTGTCTATCACCAGTATCTCGATGTTATCCCATCCGCCATACTTTTCAATAGACTCAAGGCACCTATGCAAGTCATCGGTGTGATCACAACTGGGAATTAAAATACTGATTTTTGGTGTGCCTTCTATGGCATACTGCACCCTGTACGTGCCGGGATGATCGTTTTGTGTTTTCACTACCGCTTTCAGGCCCAGCCTGTCCACATGCGCCTGCACGGCTTTTCTTCCAGCCTCGGTTGCTTTTGGCTTTTGGCTTATGTCCGACGCCGTAGAACCTGCGTGCTTGCGCCACATATACAGCACTTTAGGGATGTGATGTATTTTTTTTGCATTTTCTGAAAGCCTTAATATAAGGTCATAATCTTGCGCGCCATCATACTCTTCTTTTTGCACTTCGCCTGCACGCACAAGCAAGTCTTTTGTAAAGGCACACAGGTGTGTGATATAGTTACATCCACGTAAAGTGTCCGGACCAAAATCACCCTTAAAATGATATTGCCCCAGCTTTTTCATGTTTTCACACAATACAATTTCGTCAGAATATATCAGCTCTGCATCGGTTTTTTCTGCGGCGCTCACCACTTCATACAGTGCATTTTGCTGCAACATATCGTCGTGATCACAAAGGCATATCCACTCGCCTTTTGCCGCTTTCAGGCCCTCGTTTGTGTTGCCTGCTATCCCTTTATTTTCTGTCAAAGGAATGTAGCGGATGCGTGTATCTTTGCCGGCATATGTTTCTGATATATTTTTTACTGTAGCATTATCTCCGCCGTCCACAAGCACAAGCTCAAAGTTCTGATAGCTTTGCGCTCTTATGCTGTCAATAAGCTCTGCAAGATATTTTTTAGGCGTGTTATACAGCGGCACCACCACACTCACAAGTGGCGCATATTTTGGTGGATTTTGCTTTTGCTGTTCTATCTCACGGCGCAGTGGTATATCTGCACGATACCGCCATGTTTGCCCATGTACCGCCAAACGCAACCGAAAATCCACTTCACGCCAAAGTGCCTGCCATCCTTTTTCGTTTAGTGTATTTTTTCCACGCTCAAAAAGTAGGCCGACACGTCTCGGCGATATATTTCTAACTATTGCTTTTCCCAGTGAGTCTTTACCGCTACTGGCCCAGTTAGAGCTTTTTGTTTCCTTACTCATGTGTCTTTTTCGCCTCTGAGCACGGCCTCCTACTGTGTTTTTGTATCGTCTTTTTGTTTTTTCTTGCTTTTTTCCGCAGTTTCTCTATATTCTGTGCACACACTCTTACAGTCGCCTTTTGCCATCACTTTTCCCTGGCTCAGCCATACGGCATTGTTGCAAAGGCGTTCTATCTGCTCAAGGCTGTGGCTAACCAAAAGCACAGTAGTGCCACCGCTCATCAGCTCTTTCATGCGTGCCTCGCACTTTTGCTGGAACAAAAAGTCGCCCACAGACAAAATCTCGTCGCATATTAAAATATCCGGTTTCATTATGGTTGCCACCGAAAATGCCAAACGTGCCACCATGCCGGAGGAATAGTTTTTCACTGCTGTGTCTAAAAAGTCATGCAGTTCAGAAAACTCTACTATTTCGTCAAATTTTTCGTCTATATAGCTTGGATGCATCCCAAGCACAGTACCGTTAAGATAAATATTTTCCCTGCCGGTGAGGTCGATGTCAAAGCCTGCGCCCAGCTCAATAAGAGGTGCCACAGTACCTCGTACCGTGCACTTGCCTTGCGAAGGTTTCATAACCCCCGCAATAATTTTCAGTAAGGTGGATTTGCCCGAACCATTAAGCCCGATGATGCCGTACACATCGCCTTTTTCCACATTGACAGTCACGTCCTGCAAGGCGTAAAACGCGTCATATTCCATCGAGCCCTTTATTTTACGTAAAATATATTCCTTCACGCTATCCACTTTTTCTTTTGACATGGTAAACTTGCGCCAAACACCGTCCAGCTCTACCATTGGTAGGCTATTTTTAACACCTTGTCCTTCCAAACCTTAGCTCCTTTTGTGTCTTAATTTATATTTCAAAATTAAATATGTAAAATAAACTCATCTTGTGTTTTGCGGAAAATGATAAGGCCTGCTACCAGCGCCACCACCGAACAAGCAATGGTAGCAATCCACATACGAGGTTCAGGTGCAGTGCCATACACCACTACATCACGGAACATTCCCACATACCAATACATCGGGTTCAGCTTCACAACGTATGTCACCAACGAGTAGTTATCAAAAATACTCTCCGAGTAAAAAATAGGCGTCATATATGTCAGCGCCATCACAAGCACGCTGTACAAATGTTTTATATCCCTGAAAAACACCACCAAAGCCGATAAAACAAGGCCCATGCCTAGGCAAAACGTGAACAGTAGCAGCAACACCACCGGCGCCAGCAAAACCCAAATACTGATAGACGACCATGTGAACAGTAATATGATAACCAGTGAAATCATTGCAAACAATGTGTTTATAAAGCTGAACATCACTTTTTCAAGCGGAAAAATATACTTTGGTATGTACACTTTTTTGATAAGTTGTGCATTGCCCAGCACAGAGTCCATTGCGGTGTTCGTGGACTCGCTGAAAAATGCAAATATCAGCTGACCGGTAAGTACATACACAATAAACGCCGGGGGCTCACCCGTTGCGGCTACCAGCGGAAGCTGGCTTGCGTCGGCCATACGTGAAAACAACGTGCCAAACACCAGCGCCATCACCGTAGACATTAGTAGTGGATTCAAAACACTCCATACCATGCCTAAAACACTACGGCGATATTTCACTTTCAAATCTCTACTCACTAGATTCATCAGCAAAAATCTATAGTTTAAAAACACTTGAAAAGCGTTTTTCAAGTAACCAATCAACCGGCAAACCACCTTTCAAACTCATTGTAGCTTTGTTCATTTAGTAATGGTAGCACTGCGTCTTTGTCGCTCAGTGTGTACACACAGTCCAGCTTTGGCCATGCGATACCAATGTCGGCATCATCATACCTCACGCCACCCTCTGATTGTGGGTGGTAGTAATCTGAACATTTATACTGAAACTCTGCCTCGTCACTAAGCACTAAGAACCCATGTGCAAAACCTTGTGGCACATACAGCATACGCTTGTTTTCCTCGCTCAGCTCCACACCTACCCAACGGCCAAAATGCGGGCTGTTTGGGCGCACATCCACACCCACATCAAACACACTGCCTTTTGTTACACGCACCAGTTTTGCCTGTGTGTTTTCTGTTTGATAGTGCAAGCCACGTAGCACACCTTTACTGCTTTTGCTCACATTATCCTGCACAAAATCAACGTCAATTCCTGCATTTATAAACTCTTCTTTTTGGTATGTTTCCATGAAATAACCACGTGCATCACCATACACCGTCGGCTCCACTATCACAATGCCGGGAACCTCTGTTTGTATGAATGTAAACTTCCCCAAGATCTTACCCTCCTAAAAATAGCCCTATTGTGCCACTATTAAAATATCTTTTGTAAGAATACCACAAAACTGCGTCAACTTCAAGAAAAAACCTTGTCTAATCACCATTTTCACAAAAGATTTCACATCAAAAGCATACACCCTGTAAAGACTATTTTGTTAAAACAAAGCCGTTAAAATACTGTTTTGCACCAGCATACCGTTTTTTGTCAGACGCAATACTTCATTTTCCCACACAGCATAATTGTTTTTACATAGCTTGTGCAAAAAATCCACCTGGCTTTTTGTGAATTCTTTTTTGTATTTTGCTCGCCATTCTTTTTCACAAAGGCCGTCTGTCAACCTCATTCGCAGCATGGCATAGTCCTCGGCTGTCATGTCGCTTTCGTTTTGCATTATGTTTTCATTTCCTAAAAACCGTTTTGTGTCAGGTGCAAACGAAAACCGTTTTCCGTTTATGTGCGAGTGTGCACTGGGGCCTAGCCCCAGCCAGTTTTCACTGTTCCAGTAAAGTAAATTATGCTTGCTTTGCATTCCTTTTTTTGCGAAATTCGATATTTCATACTGGGTATATCCCGCTTCTTCCAGTTCTTGCACAGCATATAAGTACATGTCTGCCACATCGTCCTGAGACGGCAGGCAAAGCGATGTATCTCTACCAAACGGTGTGTTTTCTTCCACTTTTAGCACATACGCCGAGATGTGCACCGCACCGTTTTCGCAAAGCAAAGAAAGCGTCTTGTCAAACTCAGCTTTTTCATATCCGGGCAGGCCCAGCATTATATCGCCCGAAATGTTTGTAAACCCTACTTTTTGCGCGGTTTTCAGTGCCTTTTCCGCGTCGATTGCGCTGTGGCGTCTACCCAAAGTGGCAAGGCTTTCACCTTTTGCCGTCTGCACACCGAATGACAGCCTGTTTACCCCTGCTTCGTGCC
Source organism: uncultured Oscillospiraceae bacterium (assembly GCA_964370165.1). Taxonomy (GTDB): domain Bacteria; phylum Bacillota; class Clostridia; order Oscillospirales; family Ruminococcaceae; genus JAAYCI01. Next base: position 120,404 of record CAYJIG010000001.1, on the reverse strand, counting down.
ACCCTTTTAGCTTTTCTTCGTTTACGCTTTCGGGGTTTGCCTCCAATGTTATTTCGGCATTTTTTTGCGGTGAAAACACACTCAGCATCTGCGCTACTTGTTTTTCAGACAAAAGCCCGGGTGTTCCACCGCCAAAGTACACTGTTTTAGGTGATATGCGTTTGTTTTCGTCATCCTTCGGCGCATATCTTTCAAAATCACGCAAAACAGCATTTATGTACTCATCCGGCACTTTACTGCTTGCTCCTTGCGTATAAAAATCACAATAATTACACCGTGCGCGACAATAGGGTATGTGGATATATAGTCCATACTGCATATAAATTTTCCCTTCCCTATTTTTTTCTGCTTTCGGCTAAAGTATCACCCTTCACCTGCCGATATATTTTGTAAGAAGCCTTAATAAATATATTTTAGGTTTCTAGCAAGATTGCCATAAGGGGGCAATAGTCCCTATGTAGGCACTTGTTTATTTATATACAAAGCGGTCGGATCTCTCAAACGGCACATAATATAGTGCCATCAAATCAAACGAGTTATCGCGTATCGCCGGCCAAAAGCCGCCGACAAGCCAGCCGCACCGCAAAAAACCAGCTGTTACTTCCTTATGTTTAGGAGGCAACAGCTGTTTTTTTGTTTTTCTTTTGCCCTACCATACTTTTTTGGCTAATATTTATTTTGGCAGGCAAGCCTCAATTTCTTCCATTGTAGGCTGAGCTTGAATAGCACCGTATTTTGACGTGGCAAGACTTCCTGCAATGCTACCGTATTGCAAAAGACGCTCCATCTCTTTTTCGCCTACTGTTGCCTGTTTGCTTGCAAGGCGGCTGTTCAGCACTGTGCCCCAAAACGCATCGCCCGCACCGGTGGTATCAAGCACTTTCACCTCGTACGCCGGCACATTCAATCGTGTTTCAGCCGAAATACCAATACTTCCTTTCGGGCCCAGCGTCACCATCAACAACTCAAAATGATATTTCGAAAACAGGTGTAATGCCGCTTTTTCAGGGTCTTCTTTGCCTGTAACCAAAGTGGCTTCTTCTTCTGACACTTTCACATAATCTGCCAGTTCCATTCCTTTTTTGATAGCCTCTATGGCGTCCTCTTCACGTTCCCATAAAAACGGCCTATAGTTCGGGTCAAACGATATTTTCGCCCCGGCGGCTTTTGCCCTTTGTGCGCATGCCAGTGTGGTAGACATGGCAGGGTCTTGTACCATAGACACTGTGCCAAAGTGGAATACACGACAGTTTTCCACCAATGAATAGTCTACCTCGTGTTCACGCAGCATTACATCGGCTGTGTTTTCACGGTAGAACGCAAATTTTCTATCACCGCGTGAATCCAGTGTCACCATAGCCAGGGTTGTCAGCTCTTTTCCGCTCACCACGCCGCTAACATCAACACCGCTATCTTTCACGCTTTGTTTTATATAATCACCAAATGTGTCACGTCCAACTTTGCTGATGAACGCTGTTTTTCGGCCCAGCTTTGCCGCCATTGCCAGCATGTTGGCCGGTGCACCGCCTGCACTGCCTTCCATATAAAGCTTGCTGGCATCAGCACCTTTTGTGGACACAAAATCTATCAGACTTTCGCCCACCGCCACAATATCCCATTTCTTCATCACGTCATCCCCCTTTTACTGTATATTATTTCTCACATCTTTCGATGGTACTTCCTTTGCTTATTCTACCCTATTTTATGGCATCTCGTACCTTGGCAAACTGCGGACGATTCGCATATAAGTGCCTAGCAATAATCTCCATCATTTCAAAGTCTTCTTCTGAGTCTATGTCCAGCACTGCCGTGTCTTCCATCTCAAAAATTTCGCATCTGCCGTCCCACAAAAATCCACTTTCGTTTTCAAAAAGAAAATCACGTCTAAACGCATAAATAGAGGCGTTCAAGTCATAACACACCGGTGCTTGTTGGCGAGCCACCACGTCGCTCTTCACCACCTGCTGTACATATCCGTCTTTGCGTATAGCCATGTTCATGTACGGGTTTCGGCGGCTTTTACACGCACTCATCACAACGTCTAAATCGTCACGCGAGCATATTAAGTCAAAACATCCCGCCACATCTTCCATTGTACGTAGTGGACTGGTGATGTCAAGGTCCATATGGTAGTCATACTCGCTTCCTCTTTTTTCCTCCATCACTTTTAAACTGTGCTGAAACACGCACATTTTAGCTACAGCATCTCCGCTAAGCGCCGCCGGCCGATGAATTTGTATCACGTGAGGGTACGAGCTTTTTACCAGTTCTTTTAAAAGGCCACTGTCGGTGTTCAAAACCACATCCGCCTTGATATCTTTCCTGCTTTGTAAAAACAATTCAATGGCGGCCAATGTATAATGTACCAGCGGCCGTGAGCAAAATGTTTTCAGGTTTTTATTTTTAAAGCCCTTACTTCCCGCACGACCGCACACAGTAATCAACAGCTTGCTCATTCTTCTTCTCCCGTTGTGACATCCTTTTTCTCGCCTTCGTCCAGCGCAGTGGTGCCCATTGCAATTTGCAATACGTTAAGCGCCCTTTGAGGGCTGTTTATGCTTTCGCCTGTTCCGTTTTGTGCGTAGTTGATAAAATATTCCATCTCTCGTTTATATCGGCAGTTTGGGTCCTCGCTGTAGTCTTCACGTGTCCCATCAACATTCGTCAGCACACCTGCACCAAAATCGGCCACAATAGTGCCTTCTTCACAGAACACTTCCAGCTCCCTGCGATATTTCCGCCCGAAATAATCAAGATGTAGCTCACCCACGGCATTTGGCCAGTATGCAATATACACCGATATATCGTCTGTATCCATCTCAAGATGCGATACCTGTCCTCGCATGTTATAGCTTTGTAGCGGTGGGCCAAACAGATCGTATAGATAATCCCATTCGTGGATTAAGTCCAGTGTCACTCCGCCACCCATGGAGGAGTTTGCCGAGTACACCGTGCGATAATCAACCCCATTTCGCCACTCGGGCAAATAAGACGAGCATATAGCCCGCACCGAATAAACCGGTAAGTTATACAGCTTTTTGCACAGCGCGGCATAAAGAGCGGTATGTCGCATCGGCGCCGCCACATAGGCTTTTTGGTACATACCCAGGCCAAGTACCGACAAGTCATACTGCGGATGGTCAAACAGCGGCTTTTCGATAAAGTACGTACCCACCTTACCTTTCAGCTCGCCAATAGTCATTGCGTGCACATGAGTGGGTCCGGTAACAAAAGCAACATCAAACGTCTCGTCTTTTGGCAGTGTGTGCACCTGACGAGTTATCATGCACGATACCTCGGCGCTAAGCTCCCTATCTGACGAGCGCAGAGCCACCACTTCAATGTTCAGCTGTTTTTCCTTACACAAGGCGTCTAAATTACGCAAATGCCTGGTTCCTATACTTCCAAGACCAATAAACAGCACCTTCATTACGTTACCCCCTCACATTATTTACTGAACTTTTGCCGCTTTCTCAATGTCATCCATCAAGTGGATAATTTTTCTATCTTTTTCAAAATCCCAAAGTGGCTGCGCGTTACCTTTCAGCGTTTCAAAAAAACATATCATCTCGTCAAGGTATGCATTCTCCACAATATTATCACTGTATCTGGAATCTTGCTCGAAACTTTTATACGTATCAACACTTACTTTTTCTTTTGTGTTTATGTCATACTCGTAAAGTGATTTTGGGTTACCCTCCCAAAAAACATGTATTCCGTCACCAAAAAGCTCAAAATTCCGCACAGCTTTCGGGCTGACAACATCGGCACATAAAACACCCACCGTGCCGTTTTCATGCTTTAAGTTTACCATAACACTGTCGGGATATGGAAGCTCTAAGTCGCTAATACTCTGGCCACATACATATTCCGCCTTGGCCTTGCCAAACACCGTGCACAACCACGGAAGCTCTATCCCGAAAATTTCACGTACACCGCCGGTGCGTGCATTTCCCACAAAAAAGTTTTTATAGCTTTCCCACGGGTGCCAGTCGGGCAAATATTGACCTATGTGGTAAATATATCGCATCGGCTTTGCAAAACTATCCACTCTTTTTTTGATATGGCCAATCTCTGCACGATACAGCATGGTCGAGCTTAAAAAAAGTGTTTTTTGCCTTTCTTTGGCAAGTTCTATGAGAACATCATACCCGTCGTCTACCAAATTCAGCTCGGAAAAAACAGGTAAATCTGCCATCAATAGTTCTTTTGTCACTTCCATATGCGACAGCGGCGCAGTGCACACAAACGCCGCATCATAAGTTTCTTTATGCTCCAGCGCTTGATTTAAGCTGTCAAACGTTTCAATGGACAAGCCTTGTGCTTCTTTGCGCCGGCCTTTATCGCTATCCACCCCGAACAAAGTATGTCCCAGGCTCTGGGCAAGGCGAGCACGACGCTTACCCATACTGCCAAGCCCCACCACTAATATATTCATTTCGTGCCCTCCCCGTCATAAAACACTTTCATTTTGGAAAGTAGCTCTTTTTGCAAAAACTTTGTGAGAATCTCCACAATTTTTCCGCTGGTGTCTCCGCCGTTATATGGGCTGTCCACCGTAGCGGCAATCTTGGCAAAGTTTGGTTGCAAGGCATGCGCCATGGCCTTTTCTATAGACGCCGTGTCCATGTCGCAATGCACAATATTATCCGCACGTACCCTGCCGGCTTGACGCTCGCCTATATCCACACACGGCACGCCCAAAGACGGTGTTTCCACCACGCCCGAGGAGGAATTACCTATCACCAGCGTAGCATATTTCATGGCCGAAAGATAACGCACCACGCCAAGGTTCGACACTATAACGGCATTGCTTCGTTGTTTGCAAAACGCGTTGAACAACCTGTTTACCTCTTGACCACCGGCATCGGCATTTGCCCCGGTGATAAGATAAAAAAGATCCGGCCTAGTGTCCAGCGCCGAGAGAAGCATTCCTGCCTGCCGTGCAGGCGGATGCTCGGACAGTGTTTGTGGGTGCAGTGTTACCAGCGCATATTTTTCCGCCAGCTTGAAGTCTAGCGAATCCACCAACTGTTTACGGTTCATCAGCTGCAAATTCCGCACATTTTCGTCGCCCAAGCCACCCACGTTATATACACGCCAAGGCTCTTCACCCATGCGTAAAATGCGTTGTCTGTAGCTCTCACAAGACGGAAAATGCAGTTTCGCCATTTTTGTCAGGCAATGCCTAAACCAGTCGTCGTCTGCGCCCTGGGTAACGTCACCGCCACTTATATGAACCACCGGTATGTCTAATAGGCTGGCCGCTTGGCCTGCGGCAAACGCCTCGTACCTGTCGCCCAAAATCAGCACCGCGTCAGGTGCCCTTTCACACTCTGCCAGCCAGTCGGTAAACATTTTCAGTGCCAGCTCCACCAGTTTTGCCGTACCCTGCCTTGTCTGTGGCACTTCTTGCGATAAAATATCCAGCTTTGCCGCAATCGGAAATCCGTCGTCTTCTATTTCAGATACTGTATACCCAAACTCCTGCGATAAATGCGTTCCTGTTACTAACAGCTGTACTTTGAGCACCTTGCTGTCCATCATATTTTGTATCACGGGACGAAGCAGGCCATATTCAGCCCTTGTCCCGGTTACTACCGCCACCGTAAACATATATTTGCGACCTCTCGATGTTAGTTTTTATTCTTCTATAGGCTCATCTTCGCTGTAATCTCTCTCTGCTTTTTTCCCAAGTATGTCATACCATTTCATCGGTGAGATACCCTCTCCCGGACGTTTTGTGGTAAGGTTTTCTTCGCAGAACACTTCACCTTTTTTAATGTCACACGCTGCCACTATGCTTTTCCTTGCAATGGGCTTATTTTTTTCTTCGCTTTGGCTAACAGCCTTGCTACGCTCGCCCAAGGCGGCTTCGGTGTTTCGCACTGCAGCCACCATTTCCGCCAGCTGGTTTTCGTCTAGGCTTGCTTTATGGTCAGGCCCCGGCAGGGTTTTATCAAGCGTGAAATGCTTTTCGATAACCACCGCGCCCAGCGCCACCGCCGCCACCGCCGCAACATACCCCTCGGTGTGGTCACTGTATCCCACAGGAAACCCAAACGCCTCACACAAGTCCAGCATCGCCAATAAATTCGCGTCACAAAACGGCGTGGGGTATTCTGTGTTGCAGTGCAAGAGTGTGATATCTTCCGCACCGGCATCTTGCAAAACAGTCAATGCATCGTCTATTTCCGGCAAAGTGCTCATGCCGGTAGACAGCAAAATAGGCTTGTTTTTCTTGCCTATTTTCTCAAGATACGGCAGGTTTGTAATCTCGCCCGACGGTATTTTGTCATATGGTAAATCAAGGCTGTGTAAAAAATCCACACTCGGCAAATCAAACGCCGAGGAAAGATACACAATACCTATAGACTCGCAATATTCTTTCAGTTCTTCATGCGCCTTGAAATCAAAATGCAGCTTGCGTATCATGTCCAGCTGGCTTTCGTCGTCTTTTGTGGCTTCTTTTTGATACGCGGCCTTTTGGGCAAATTTGCTTGCCACCAGCTTTGGCACGGCCGTTTGATATTTCACTATGTCTGCGCCTGCATTTTTTGCAGCAAGAGCCATTTCTTTGGCCATGTTTAGGTCACCGTTATGGTTTACTCCCGCCTCTGCAATAATCAAAACCGACACGCTGTTTCCTCCTGTTTTCCGTTTATGCGCCTTCGAAACGTCGTCTCATCTCATCCAGTTCTTCTATCTGGCCCATGTCCATAAACATAGCCTCACCTATTGGATATATTCCTATGCGCATGCCTTGTTTTTTACAAGTTTCTATTATATCGGGAAAGCCCTGCGCCACGTCATCTTCTATTTCATCCAGCACATTCGGCTCCACAAGATACATTCCGGTATTTGTCAAAAAATTCATGCATGGTTTTTCTTTTATATGCGTATACTCGCCCGACTCAGACAGCTCCACCACGCCGTACGGAATGGTGTACTGTTTTGTGGCACACACCATGGTGATGGTGTTTTTTTGCTCTTTATGCATTTTTGCTATGTCGGCATAGTCCGCTTCTATCAATGTGTCGCAGTTTGTAAGAAAAAACGCCTCGCTGAGCTTGCCTTTTAGCAGGCTTAGCCCGCCGCCTGTGCCCAGTGGTTTGTCCTCATCCACCCAACTTATGTCATACGGGTTTTCAAGATCGGCAAAATAGCTTTTCAGCATGTTTTTGCGATAGTTTACCAGCAGATGAAACTGCCCACATCCAAAATCCAAAAACTTGCCCAGCACATGCTCTATAATTGGGTTTTCGCCTATGGGTATCAACGGCTTTGGGAGTATTTTCGTGTACGGATAAAGCCTTGTTCCAAGCCCGCCTGCCATCACCACCACAGGTATATCAAGACGTGCATTTTCTTTTGCGTCACCAACTTTTTGGTTTGCAAAAACCACGTCTATGATATTACCCTCGTCGTCAAGTAGCGGCACTGCGTCTATATAGTTTTCCATCATAAAGTCTTGTGCATTTTTCCGCTCGTTTAAATGAAGACTCTTTGGCGAAAAATTCGCCACTTTTTCCACCGACGACGCTAAATCACCGCCACGCAAAATATATTTTCTGATATCGCTGTCTGTAAGCACACCTTGCAGCTTGCCACTTTCAGCAATAAACAAAATACGACACCCAGCCTCATCAAGACGCCGCATGGCGTCAATGGCCGATATGTTTTTAGATATAATCAGTTCTTTAAAATCCACACACCACAGCCCCTTCACTCTTATCTTACTTCATTATTTTTACAGAGCTAAAATCTCGTCGCACACTCTTTGTATCCCGCTATCGGTAAGGTTTGTGGAGCACGGCAAGTTCACAATATTTTTGTGGTACATCACCGCTTTTTCAAGCCCGTATGCTTCGTTGTTTTTATACGGTGTTTGGTCATTTATCAGTCCCCAGATAGACCTTGTTTGAATTCGCTTTTTCTGCAAGTAATCTATCAGCTCGTCTCTATCCATCGCAAAATCGCCCACATACAAGCTAAAAAACCACTTGTTACTGCGCACAGTTTCTTTAAATGGTAACACACGCAGGCCATTTTTTCCGTCTAATTTTTGCACATACCCGGCATACATTTCTTCTTTTCGGGCAATAAAACCCTCCAGCTGTTCCAGCTGAGCCAGGCCCAGCGCCGCTTGTAGGTTTGTCATGCGGTAGTTGTACCCTATTTCATCGTGGGTATAAAACACTTCGCTGGTTTTCGCCTGGGTGGAAAGATGCTTTGCGTGTTTTACCCAGCTGTCGTGACGGCTTACCAGCATCCCGCCGCTTCCTGTTGTGATAATCTTGTTTCCGTTAAAGCTGTATACACCTACATCGCCTATACTACCGGCCATGCAGCCTTTATATTTGCCTTCTTTATAATAAGTACCCAGCGCCTCGGTGGCGTCTTCAATCAACACAAGACTATATTTTTCAGCAATGTCTACCAGTCTCTCCATGTCACACATCTCGCCAAAAACATGCACCACTTCAATGGCTTTCACTACACGTTTTGTTTTGTTGTTTACCAAAACACCGTCTTTCATGCTACAGTTGTTTTCGCAAAAATTTTGTACAGCGTCAGGATCTATACATAAAGTATCATCACAGCCGATAAACACCGGATGCGCGCCCACATATGTTACGGGATTTACCGCGGCAATAAACGTAAGGCTGGGCACAATCACTTCATCGTTTGCGCCTATTCCCGCCACCAGCATAGCAAGATGAAGCCCTGCCGTACCCGAAGCACACGCCACCGCAGAAGACACACCGGCATACTCTGCCAGCTTGTTTTCAAACTCTGTAACTTTTGCTCCGCCGCTTGATACCCATTCGCTTACCACGGCATCATTCACATATTCTTTCTCGTTGCCGGAAAAGTTTGGTACCGACAACGGTATAAATGCATTTTCCATGTTTTCCCTCGTTTTATCTATACATAAATTATATACACTTACTTTCATTTTTATTATTATACTAGTAATTTCTCATAACATCAATACAGGTATTTATTCTGTATTGATTTCTTTATTTTATGGCGCTTATCCCCACTTTGTGAATATTCGCCTGCCTCGGTTGAAAAAAAGCCGTATGTATTGTATAATTATGACGTATTTGTTAAATGAAAGTAAAGATAGGGGCGTGTGTTTTTTGGCAAACAAAGTATTGGTAACCGGAGCCGATGGATTTATCGGCAGTCATCTTGTGGAAGCACTGGTGGAACGCGGAGATAAAGTAAAGGCATTTTGCTATTATAATTCGTTCGGTACATGGGGCTGGCTTGATAGTCTCAGTCCCAGTGTGAAAAATGAAATAGAAGTGTTTTTAGGCGACGTGCGTGACCCGCACGGCGTGCAAACAGCTATGCAAGGCTGTAATACGGTATACCACCTAGCGGCACTTATTGCTATTCCGTTTTCATACCACAGCCCTGACAGCTATGTTGATACTAACATTAAAGGCACGCTAAATGTGTTAAACGCCGCGCGTGACCAAGGCACAGAGCGCCTTTTGGTGACATCCACCAGCGAGGTGTATGGCACAGCCCAATATGTGCCCATTGACGAAAATCATCCATTCCAGGGCCAAAGCCCTTATTCCGCCACTAAAATCGGCGCAGACCGACTGGCAGAAAGCTTTTATCGCAGCTTTGCCACACCTTTGTCCATTGTGCGTCCCTTCAACACATACGGGCCCCGCCAAAGTGCACGGGCCGTCATCCCCACCATAATCACCCAGCTTCTTTCAGGCGCCGAAAAAATAAACCTCGGTAGCCTTCATCCCACACGGGATTTCAACTATGTTAAAGACACTGCCCAAGGTTTTATCGCTATTGCCGACTGCGATAAGGCCATCGGCGAAGAGATAAACATCGCTACTCAGCGTGAAATATCTATCGGCGACTTGGCAAACGAACTTATTTCTCAAATCAATCCAAACGCCGAAATTGTGTGTGACTCAGACCGTCTTCGCCCCGAAAAAAGCGAAGTGGAGCGTCTTTTAGGCAGTGCCGACAAACTACGCGCCATGACAGACTGGAAGCCTGCTTATACCTTTGAAGAGGGCATCGCCGCTACCATCGAATGGCTACGCGAGCATCTGGACAGCTATAAGGCTGATTTATACAACATCTAAAATCACTTTAATGAGGCTATATGCTACAAAAACACCTTTCAAAAATAACATTTCCACCCTACATGGGCTGGATTTTAGGCTACGCCTGTGTTTGGGTAGCCTCTATTTTTCTTGTTTATTTTTGGCGGGTTGTTTTTTTGCTTCCGGCCGATTTTTCTTTTATAGTCGCCAGTTTATGCCTTGGCGCTGTGTTTTCCGTGCTTTATGCCGCTGTGTTCTTAATTTCTCGGTGCAAGCGCCTTGAGGTAAAAGCTGCCATTGCTATATTCATTACCGGGCTGTTATTTTGCTTTGCGCTGGCTCCTTTGCAGGCACCTGACGAAGACAAGCATTTCCTTCGTGCGCAATCTATCTCAATGGGTAGTTTCACCTATCAATACGACGCGCAGTATCCCGGCGATGTCTCTCATTTAGTCGATATTTTCAAGGCGCCGATGAACCACAATGTCATGTATCAAAACGCCTTGCTAAACCCTGCGCTTATTTCAGAGTATCATGACGCTTTGGAAAATGGCGATCTTCCCTCCGAGACTGCCGAGGCGCCTATTTTGTTTATGCTACTGCCGTTTTTACACCAGGGTTTGTTTATTTCCATTGCAAGACTTTTCGGCTTCAGCGCACTTGGGCAAATGTATGCCGCACGTATCGCCAACTTACTTTTATATACTTTTTTATGCTATGCCGCTTTGAAAAATGCAAAAAAATACAAAGGTGTTTTGCTAGTCTTTTGCCTTCTCCCTTTATCGTTATTTATGGCGGCGTCCTGCTCTTACGACGCTCTCATGCTGGGCCTTTGCTATTTCCTTGCAAGTATTGTTCTCCGCGACAATATTCGCCCTGTTCACATATACACTTTTGTGGCGGCCTTGGCTGTTGCAACCTATATTAAACCCCTCAACTTTTTACTGGCGGCTTTACTTTTACTTATTCCTAAAGAGCGGTTCTCACTACCTGAAAAATGGCCAAAAAACCGCATGGTATATATCACCGCCACTGCCTTTATTGCTGTTTTTGCGTGGTATGTGCTCGGGTTTGTCGACGGCGGCCTGCTAAAACAAGGCTGGCCCGACGTTTTACCTCGTGGCAGTGGTACTGCGGCCGACCCCGCCGCACAGCTGAGTTTTATGCTTTTGTATCCTTTACGTTTTCTTTCTGTGGCCGTGCAGTCTTTATATGAAAACGTGGGATATTTGTTTGATTTAGGCAGACTTGGCGCTATGGACATGAACCTGCCGCTTATCAGTGGCCTTTCGGTGGTCTCCATATTTTTAGGATGCGTGCTTTCCACCGGCGAAAAGCCAGAGCGCAAACGCTTTGCCGCCGGCCTTTTAGTCATCGGTCTTTTATATGCCGCCGCCATACTTTGCGGAATGTATGTTACAGACACCGATTTTCAGTCTATTCGCATCACAGGCATGCAACCCCGATATTTCCTGCCTACATTTTTGCTTTGTGCTACGGCCGCCTCTGCTCTTTTTTCCCGGGTGATAAAGCCGCGCACTTTGCAAGATAAAAACACAACTGTAAATTATTCGTTTTTACTTTATTTTTCAATATCTCTGGCCGTTTTTTGCGCCGTTTTACTTTTCCAAAACTATTTCATCGGCCAATGGATTCCAAGTTCTGAAGGCGGCTGGAAATTAGTCAACCTATACGGCTGGGTTCAAAATTGATTTTCATACTGTACAGAAATTGCTATATAGGAGGTGTCGTGATATGAGTGTTTTCGCCGGGATAGCCTCTTTGGCCTCGTTTTCTTTGTTTTTAGCGCATGTATTACGACGCTCTTCTTCATGGACACCTCTTTTATCTTGCGCTGTTGCAATGTGCTTTTTTTCTTTGTTTGGTGTTTTAGGTTTTCTTACTATCGGCGGATATGTATGGTATATTTTGTCCGCCGCCGCTTTTATTTACACTGTTTTTAGAACAAAAAAAGATTTTTTCCGTCTTTTTTCTGTAGGTTTCACTTTTTTTGTGCTGGGTAGTGTTTTGTTTTTAATTTATTGCATTTTCACAAACCCGATGCTGACACACTGGGACGAGTTCACTTTTTGGGGCACTGCCGCAAAAGTCACCGTGCAAAACGACGAGCTTTATACCACTGCACGCAGTAGCCTTATTGCACGCAGCTACCAGCCGGGGATTATTGTATTCGCATACATGCTCCAGTTTTTCGGCTCGTTTTCCGACGCTTCCTACATTGCGGGATATATGGTGCTTTATTTAGCTTGTATGGCCGTTCCTGCCGCTTTGTGGCACAAAAGCAAAAGCACATCAGTTTTAATGCTTTTATCACTTTTCTTCATTCCGCTATTTTTTCCACTGACCACATCCGCCGGTCAAATGCAATGGACATATTTTGTCTGCATGGCCGATTTGCCTTTAGCCATGGTTTTTGGTGGCACTTTATGCTTTTATCTTACCCAAAAAGACAAGACTCTATCCACATTTTTATCTTTCTTTGTACTTATCGCCGCTTTAACTTTAATAAAAGACATGGGCTTTGCCTTTGCTTTGATTGCACTGGCCGTAGCGTGCCTTGATTTATTTTTCTGCCACAGACAACAGCTGTCCATTGGCCGCTTACAGAAATCATGGGTAGTGCTTGCCTTTTTTATTTTAGGTACTGTTATCATCTTCGCAATATATTTACTATGGTCTTGGCACTTCAGCCTTGCCACCGCTACAGATCGCCTGAATTTCGGCTCACAAGGCAGCACGTTAAGTCCTGTAGGCCTGCTTATCACAGGCACACAAATGCTGTTTGGCATTAATCGTAGCGACCAGTTTTCTGTTGTACTTGAGAAGATGATGAGCGCACTTTTCACACATCCTGTTTCTGTTGTAGGCTCCGGCATGGTAGTTTTGTGCATCATTTTACTTATCTCTGTGCTTGCGTTTGTGTTTTCACCTACCCGTAGACAACAGCGCAAAGTTGTCGTGTTCACTCTTGGCATGTCTTTATTTTTTGCAGCGTTTTATATTTTCAACATCTTCACATACGGGCTTATTTTCCAGCCTCAGGAAGCTTTGGTCTTAAAAGACTACACCCGATATATATCTCCGTTTTGGATAGCGTGGCTTATGGGCGCTCTCACCATTTTGGCATCTTCCGCCACCCATCCAAAGGCCAGTTTTTACCGCTCGCGTACTGCACAGGTAGTTTGTAGCTTAGTTTCTATATGCCTTATACTCACAGTTGCCATCCCGTTTAATTGGCAGGCAAACTTTTTAAGGGTTTCTGCCTCACAATATACCGAGCGCCTATCCGTGCAATCCACTGTAGACGCCGCGGTAAGCCAGGGTGCTATGCCCGAGGATACTGTGTATATTGTCAGCCAAGGCGACGACGGTAGCAGGTTTTATATGTTTGGATACGAGCTTGCCGCCGTGCGCAGTCTTTTGTATGGCGGCTACCTCACCGACATGTCCGGCACTGTTATAACCGACGACGAAGGCACTCCTATTTTGCACGGCAATGCCACTTCCGCACTTGCGGCGGAGGGTATCAGCACCAGTCCCGAAGATTTTGCCAGGTTTTTAAAGCAAGAAAATGTCACCCATATTTTAATAGATTCTGTAGACGAATATTTTCTTTCGGATTTTTCATTCATGTTTTCTGATAACCTAAATGGCTGGAGCGCAACCGATCCGGATGCTGTCGGCCACTGCTACTATAGCGTCCAATGGGACGGCGAGATGTGTGAGTTTGTTCCGCAAGAAAGCACAAACTCTTCGGGAGGTGCTTCATAATGAAAAAGCAGATGCACACCCGATACTTACTACCGATTTGCTTTATTTCGGCCGCCGTTATATGGCTATTATACTGTGGCGGGTTTCTTTTAAGAGACGTTTTACGCATACAAAACGGTACCCTCGCCACACAAACACTACATTTTTACGACTCCGGTGACCAATATGGCCTGCTTGCGCCTGCAAGTGCCGAAGAATTTGATAAAGACCCGTGGTTCATCACCACCGACCCTGACCCGCAACTGATTTTTTATTTTCCAGACGGACAAGTAGTAAACCAGTTTGTTTTCAGCGGCAATCTTGTAGGTCGTGGCAGTGGCGAGATGGCTGTGTACTACACCGAAACGCCAAACGATTCTTTCAGTGAAGAGCATAAAATCTGGGCGCAAAAATCCGGTGATAACAGCTGGGTATTTGATTTACACGGTAAAAATGTTTACTCTCTGCGGTTTGATCCCGCCAGCCTGGCAGGGGTGTATTGGCAGGTAGATTCCATGACACTAAACCCAGAAGTTTCTGCTTTAAGCTATTTTGTACCCGATGCTTTAGAAATAGCATTTTTACTGATAGGCCCCATCTTTGCTTGGGCTGTGTTGCTTGAAATATATCAAATCGTCTCGCCGCTATTACAGCGTCGTCGCTTTGATACCAGGTGGGAAAATTCGTTTTCCGGCAAAGATCCATCTTAACATTTTCCTGAAAGGAGCGCACTATTTATGCTGAGTGTCTGCATCAGTTTTATCGCATTATGCGCTCTTTGTCTTTTTTTCACTTCGCTACGTGGTGTTAGCAGTGCTTTTGCGCCTCTTTTAGCCATATCGTCTGCGATGATATATTTTTCTATTGCCGGCATTATGGGCGTGCTTACTTTATCTGTATGGATATTTTATGCTTTGTGTTTTACTTTAGCCATATACGCCTTTTTAAAACGTGGCGGAAAAGCCCTTTTACTGAAAATGACCTCTTTTGGTTTTTTAATGTTTGTAGGACTTTCTCTTTTGTTACTCGTCTACTTAGGTATTCGTCAGCCATTGTTAAGCGATTGGGATGAGTTTGTCTTTTGGGGTGTTGCCCCAAAACTAATGAAACAAACCGGTGAAATGTACACATGGGCCAACGTCAGCGGCGAGGTAGGCTTTCGCTGGACATCCACCCAGTTTCCTGGCCTTCCTGTTTTGGGCTGGTTTGTTCAGTTTTTTTCGTCATCTTTTCAGCCGTGGGCAGTTTACTGGGGATATGGCATACTGATGATTTCCTGTGTTTCGGCACTTTTAGCACCTTTTGGCCGCCGCCAATGGAAGATCGCTATTCCTC
Organism: uncultured Oscillospiraceae bacterium; assembly: GCA_964370165.1. Taxonomy (GTDB): domain Bacteria; phylum Bacillota; class Clostridia; order Oscillospirales; family Ruminococcaceae; genus JAAYCI01. Next base: position 105,207 of record CAYJIG010000001.1, on the reverse strand, counting down.
TGATGACAGCCGGCATGCTGGTTCCGTTTTTCTTCACCGTGCCATACCACACTGTTTATTTTCACACCACATGGCTGACTTCATACGCAGACCTGCCTGCAGGCATGCTATTCGGTGGCGTTTTAGCAATGTACTTTGCCTCTGTTCACGCTCGTAAACCATGCCGATGGCAGGTGCTTTTACCGTTGTGTGCGCTGGCTTTAACAAAAGACAACGTCTTTCCCGTTGCGCTGGTGGCCGCTGGCATAATGGCCGCAGACACTTTGTTTTTCTCTTCAAAACATTACCCCGATTTACAGACCCGATATTTTTCGTTTGCACCAAAACAAAAGTATCGACATCTGGTTTTTGGCTTGTTTTTTTCCGCAGTTTACTTTTTAGCCCCTACCATTACTTATTTATCATGGCAAAACCACAGCGCCGCCGCCGTGGCTCAAAACCCGTTTTATGGCGGAAACCAGACAAACGAGCCTTTGTCTAATGCTTTATCTTTGGCTGTGCAGGAACTACTGGGTATTCTTCCAAAAAGTGAAAACTACTACCGCGTTGTGAACGAGCTTATCTCCAGCTTCACCGGCCGAAGCGGAGTTTACAACGTCAGCATGATAGGCACCGGCCTTGTCACTTTACTGTTCATAGTCGCACTTTTTGTGTTGGCCGCTGTTTGCTATAAAAAACGTCGTTTTCGCCTTAGGGTGATATTGAGTGGCACGCTACTTTTAGGCGGATTTTTAGCTTTTCACTTTATGTTACTTGTGGTGTACGCCTACTTCAGCCACACAAGAGACGAAGGCATATTTGACTATGCACGATATACCGGCACATTCACTGTCGGCATGATGATGCTGGGCTTGCTTTTTCTTGCACTCTCGGCAAAATACGCCACACACGCTATGCGAAAAGTCGGCACCGGGCTACTTCTTTGCATCACTATTTTCATGCTACTGCGTACCAATACATTTGTGCGCAGTGGATACTCGATACTGGACTATCCAAGCAGTGCCTACGCCACCGAAATAAAAGAGCAAGCTACCGCAAAGGAATACGCCGCCGTTATAGAGCCCGAAAGCAATGTGTTTTTTGTCAGCCAAACCGGTGACGGTAGCCAATATATGCGCTGGCACTATCATCTTTTGCCCATTGTTTTAGAGTATAGCATCACCGGTGGCGGCAATATTGCACCACCTTCTGTTATTGGAGAGTATGGCATAACTTTGGAAGATATCAGGCAGTATATTACTGAAAACGACTGTGATTACATTTTAATCGACAGCCTGGATGACACTTTTATCACGCATTACAGCGAGCTTTTTGAAGACGGCCTACAAGACTATACCGGCGACGGCCCCGCTTTGTATCGTCTTGGCGATAGCGGACTGTTTACTTTAGTAATGCAGGGATAAAGACTATTACACAAGGAGACTATCACTCTTGAAAAAGCTTTTCCGAAACCATATGGGTATTGCCGTCACTTTATTTATATATATGATGGCTTTGCTTTTATTTTTACTGGTGCATCTCGGGCAGTTTGCCTTGAATCAGATATACTATTCAAACGGTACCTTACAAGAAAAGCATCTCAGCATATCCGATTTCACCCTTTATGACATGGAAATCACCGGCGAAAACACCCTATATTGTTACGGTAGCGACCCACGCATGATATTAAACGATGCTTCCATTTCCGTAGACACGCTCACATTTTCCGCTTCATACAGCCTTCCACCAAATATGGTAACTGCGTTTTGGGCGCCTGCAGGACAAGACTACAGCGTGCGTGCCATGGCATACCCAACCAACGATGAAAACTCTATATTTTATCTGCCTGCCGGCGGTGGCCAGTCTTTGCGTATCGATCCCGGCACACAGGCGGGTAATGTTGTCACCGTCAATAGTATTATCATAAACACAAAACGTCCCTTTTACATGTTTTTCATCCCCACTGCCGGCGAGGCCATTTCACTTTTCACCATACCTGCTTTATTAAGCTGTGTTATTGTCACCATGCGCCAAAGCGGCCGTTCTTTCTTTGTGTTTCGTAAAAATAAGAAAAAAGCAGGTGATGATAAATGACTGACGCTCGGATTCTTATCACATTTGCCGCTGTTTTGGTTTTAGCGCTATTTTTTGTCCAAAAGAAAGTAAACCCATCTTTCGCCCCGCTGTGTGCTTTGGGCGGTGGCGTGATACTGGTGGGCTTGTTTGGGTGTTTTGGCCTCTTACGCCTGGGCGGATGGATATTTTTCGGCTTGGCTGCACTTTCCACCGTATGGTTTTTTTATCGTGTCATCATCAAAAAAACTACACTTCCACCTTTAAGCTTCGGGTTTTGGTTTTTTGTTTTAGCAAGCATTCTTTTCATGACACTCTTATGGATAAAACAGCCTATGTTCACCGGATGGGACGAATTCAGCCTATGGGGCACTGCCTCAAAGCTAATGAAGCTGAACGATGAATTTTACGTCACTGCGCCGGTTGGCTGGCCGTGGACTGCCACGCAAAAGCCCGCCGCTATTATTCCGGGATACCTGTTCCAATTTTTCGGCGCAGAGTTTCGTGAATGGCAGACATATGTGGGCATAGACTTGCTTTTACTTGCCATGATGTCGGCGGCACTTGCCCCGTTCACCGACAAAAAACATAACAACGCCGCATTCCCTATTATGCTAATTTTAGTCCTCACACCGTTTATTTTTTACCACTATCAAAACGCCACCAAAATATCCCAAGCATATCTTGACACCTTGGGTGATATTCCGCTCGGCTTTGCTTTTGCCAGTGCGCTGGCTGTGTGGTTTTCCGTGCCTAAAAAAACATGGCAAACCCTTTTACCCCTCGGTATCTCGCTAGTTTTGCTCACTTTAACGAAAGAAACCGGTTTTGCCTTGGCGCTGGTTGCCTCGGTTTTGTTTTTCTTTGACGCCTTTTTCATGGAAACGCCAAAAAAATCCACTTATAAAACCGTTGTGAAAAATGCATTTTTATATCTTGCATTTTCACTAGGATGCATCAGCGTAGCGTTTGGCGGATGGGGAATTTATCTAAACTCTGCACCCGATGCAATCATCTTGGACACTGCCGGCAGTACCGCCACCATGAGCATGACAAGCATGCCGTTTGCTTTTATCAGCGACCTCTTGAGCCCCGAAAAAAGCGAGTTTTTCACCACTATCACCACCACCATGGTCCGCTTTTTCTTTACGGCACCCGGAAACATGCTGGGTAGTGGCTTTATAATCTTCATTATGGTATGCCTTTTACTTGCTTTTTCCATATTTTTATGGCCACTCGTCGCCAATATCAAGCGCTGTATCACGTTTGGCGTTTTATCTTCTTTAGGCTTTGTGGCATGGTATGCCCTTGTCACCATGAGCTATCTTTATATCCTGCGGCCGGAGCAAGCCCTTGGTTTCGAAAGCTACGACAGATATGTCTTCCCATATTACATTGGCTGGCTGATTGCTGCCATGGTAATTTTCAGTGTTTCCGTCACGAATGCATCTTTAGGAAAAGCCACCCTCGGCAAACTAGGCCTTATTGCTACTTCTTTTTTCATTCTGTTACGTGTCTTTTTGATGGTTCCGCCACATTATACCATCTTTGGTGCACACCAGAGCGAATACAGCTATCGCTACACATTTTCACAACATGTCCAAGATATACGCTCCGAGCTTGACCCAAACGGCAAAACCTTCCTTGTCTATAGCGGCGACACCGGCATAGGCTGGTTTATGTATTGCCACGAGATGCTACCCTGGCAGCTGGATTACAGTTTCAGTGGCCTCATGCAACTGTCTATACCACAAGAAGATGGCAGCACTATTCGCCGAGCAATAACCGTGAATGAATGGCAGGCATATTTGATAGAAAACGGCATAACCACGGTGTATATAGAACACGCCGACGCCGAATTTGTGGCAAATTACAGCACACTTTTTTCCGATGGTATGCAAAGTTATCAAAACGGCGACACCAATCTTTACGATGTTGTTCTTCTCACTAATCGCACTGTAACACTAACCCCACGTGTATAGACCCATCCACATATTTACGCCGTGTAGTCTTCATGCACGCACAAAGGAGAACGTTTTATGAAACAAACGCTTCCCACAAAAAAATGGGCGATAATTTTATACTGCGCCTGTGTCGTTTTGTGGCTTTGCATTGCTTTTGTGCATTTTATCGGCGACGGTCTTCATCCTGCTACCAGCCTAGAGCCTACTGCGGCCGAGCCTGTGTTTTTATCCGTTTCCGAACACGGCACATTCACAACGGAAAACACCGATCCACAACTTATTTTCACCGATATCAACACTACTGTCCGGATGGTTCGGCTGAAGGCCGACTTTGATATCGACCCGGGCGAGATGGAACTTTTTTATACACGCAGCGCACAGCAGGGGTTTTCTTTACAAAATCGCATCATCGGCTCTCCACAGTCTGATGGAAGCTACTTATACACTCTTCCTATCGGGGAGGTACACAGCCTTCGGATAGATCTTGGCACTTCCGGCGGTAATAACGTGGATATTTCTTTCATCGAGTTAAATCCTTCCCTTCATTTTACTTATTATTTTGTTCCAACGCTGCGAGATTTATTAGCCTTTTTAATATGTCCCGGGCTTTTACTTTGTGTTTTTTCGCTTTTTTATCCTTTAGTATTTAAGCTAGCTTCTTTTCTAAAAAACAAATCTACACACACAAAAACCCATTCCGGTTAAGGAATGGGTTTTTTATTACGCTATAATTTTATTGTGTTATCTATTTTTAGGGTTTACAATATCACGCCAGTCAAGGTCTCCACGCTCAAGTCCATGAATCAAAACCTCACCTGTGGCAATATTTGTAGCCACCGGAATGCTATGCATGTCACACAAACGTAGCAAATTATGCTCGTTTGGATCGGGGTCTGTGCTGATAGGATCACGGAAAAACAGTAGCAAGTCTATTTCATTACACGCAATACGTGCGGCAATCTGCTGGCCACCACCATGAGTGCCCGACATAAACCGTTGCACCTGAAGTCCCGTCACTTCCGCCACCATTTTTCCTGTGGTGCCGGTGGCAACCAAGGTATGCCGGCTAAGCGTACGTGAATAAGCAGTGCAAAACTGCATCATCAATTCTTTCTTAGAGTCATGTGCTATTAGGGCTATATTCATCCCACTTTCCTTCTTTCCATGTTGCTTCTTTTATTGATATACAAGCGGAACATCTTCACCCTTAATCCGTTTGGCGATAGCAATATACACCTGCCACGCTACATCCATCCGGCTTAAAGTATCTCCACGTGCAGTAGCTTTTTGTACTGCCATGCTTTCAGGTATTACACCCAGTAACTGAACTCCTACCGTATCAATGGCCTCGTCTAAATCTTTCAAAATCCCATCACGCAACACACTATTCCGATTCACTCTATTTATCAACAGCCTCAGGTGCGATGGTAAATTTTTGCTGGAATCCAGTAAAGTACGTGCATCTCGTAAAGCTATCGGGTCAGGTGTTGCCACCATCACCAAGCTATTGCTCACCGTCATCGCCACTTCAAACATCGAGCCATATCCTACATCCAGTATGATATATTCAAAAGCCGGCCGCAAAAATGCAATCAGCTCTTGCAGGCGAGAAACAGTAATGATATCACCGATATACGGTGCAGAAAGCACATGAAGATTTGGATACAACGGACTTTCCACCACTGCGCGCATTGGGTCTACCCTGCCACTCAGCACGTCCTCAATATCAAACACAACTTTTTCGCTGATACCTGTTATGATATCCACACTGCGCAAAGCTGCAGATAACTCAATCAACACCACTTTATCGCCCATTGAGGCAAGTGCCGCGCCTACATAAACCGACGCAGTGCTTTTTCCTGTGCCTCCCTTGCCGGACGCCATTGCAATAATATCCATGTTCCAGCCTCCGAGCCACCAGCTTGAAGCTGGACCCAATAAGACGTTAAGTAAAGCTCGGTGTCTAATTAGGTGTGTGCGTTTTTTCATGTCTCTTATAAGGGTTCGTTCCACCAGCTTGAAGCTGGACCCAATAAGACGTTAAGTAAAGTCCGGTGCCTATTAGGTGTGTGCGTTTTTTCATGTCTCTTATAAGGGTTCGTTCCACCAGCTTGAAGCTGGACCCAATAAGACGTTAAGTAAAGTCCGGTGCCTATTAGGTGTGTGCGTTTTTTTATCCCCCTTATAAGGGTTCGTTCCAGGTAAACATTGCGCAAAATACCTACCCATACTACCTAGAAAGTAAGTATGATTTACCCATGTTTAAATTCCATACTGCTGATTATATCAGAATATTTGTGTTTACACAAGAACTTTTTGTAATTATTAGCTAAAATTTAACAATTTTTGTTCGTGTTCACAAAAAAAAATTATACTAATCTCTCTATTTTGCATTATATTTGCATAATTATACTGTTTTGATTGCAGACAAATGACGATATAAAGACGCCACGGGCAATCCCATAACATTATAATAGCATCCTTCTATACGATAAATATAGCGTGCCGCCCAGCCTTGCACGCCATATCCTCCCGCCTTATCATAAGGCTCCGTCGTTTTCACATAGTCATCTATCTCTTTTTTCGAGATTTCCCCAAAATAAACCGTTGTCGTCTCGACAAAGCTGCACACAGGCGCTTTTTCTTTTGGCACACAGATACTTACCCCGGTGTGCACCTTGTGCGCTTTATTTTGCAGTGCATTTATCATTTCTGCTGCTTGTGCCTCGTTTTTTGGCTTTCCAAGTGCATTTTTATGCAGTTCCACCACGGTATCGCAACCGATAATTATGTCTTTCGGCCTTCTTGCAAATACTTCTTTCGCCTTTTCATCTGCCAAAATACCGGCCAATTTATCCGGACGTGTCTCTGTCACCATGCTTTCGTCAAACCCGGACACATCCACTTCAAAGCAAGGGTCTACAAAATGCATCAGTTCTTGTCTTCGCGGACTTTTTGACGCCAATACCAAAGCCATATTTCATCTCCATGCTACTGTATACGCACTAAACTTATGTTATTTCCATCTTTTAGTTATTAAATTGTACACACACACCGCTAAAGACACCGCAATCACTTGCGCGATGCTCACATTTATCGAAAACGCAAACGAAAACTCAAAAATAGACAAGTCCAGCACAAACGGCGCTTGCGGGCTAATACCTACCCCACGTGAAAATGCCAGCCAGCTGATTGACGGTATATCGGCGCACAGCTCTGCCACATATGCGCCCAGCACAACCCCGCCTATCACACACAGCACTAACAACAACACTTTTTTCACCTTCATAGGTTTTTTACTCCCCTGCACAGTCACATTTTCGTTTTAAATTATTTGCTGCCGGTGGAACCAAATCCACCCTTGCCACGCTCTGTATCACTAAGGTCTTCTATCTCCAGCATTTGCGGTAGTTCAATAGGCGATATCACCAGCTGTGCTATACGGTCTCCGTTGGCGATATGTATCACTTTATCCGAAAGATTCACCACGGGCACCTGCAACTCCCCACGATAATCCGAGTCAATCACACCCACGCCGTTTGCCATTGCCAGGCCTTGACGTAGCGCCATGCCACTCCTGGCAAACACCAGCCCCACAGTGTTTTCGCTGGGTAGCTCAATAGCGATACCGGTGGGTATCAGCGCACGTTCCATGGGTTTCAGCGACATGCCTTCTTCTTTCAGGCATGCACGCAAATCCATTCCTGCCGAGCCATTTGTTGCCCTGCCCGGCGCATGTGCTTTTGTATTCAGGCGCTTTATTTTCAGTGTCATTGCCTTCGCCTCCACATTGTTTTCTTTTCAGCCTTCATAAATTCTCGTACAAAATATCACTTCACATGATATCATATTTTACGAAAAATCTCCATCATTCACGCTTTTAATATCCTATATAAAATCATCTATTTCAGTCTTGTATCCCTTTTAAAAACAGCCCTCTGGTAAATTCTTTTGTTGCTTTTTGGCCGGTTTTATATCGCTGAATCACTGTTTTCACTTCGTTGGCATCTTCATCGGTAAAATAAAATATTGCCGCATCACATGGCCATGTCACCATATATTCTGCCAACCAAAGCACGTGCGGGTTATATATTTGGCGCACCGATTTATCACATCTCACCGAAAATCTTGCACCTTTTCTGTCTACTAGCACGCCTTTTTTACTGCACTTCTTGCAGGATGTGCCTGTGCCCAATGGACATGCCCTTGTCATCATCAGCGGCATATGCCCATACGCCACTGCGGCAGTGGCCACTTCGCCTACATTTCTTGCAACATCTTTCATCTGCGCCGAAGAAAGCTCCATAGACAGTGTAATTATCGAGTCCTCCGAAGACGCCAAAAATTCAGCCGCTGTGTCATTTGTCACGTTCATGAACGGCCCATATATGACATTATATTTTTTGCAAAGCTCTATATGCGCTATGCTATTTACTTCAAATCCTGCAAACCCCGCCTTGGCAGTTTTTTCAACCAAGTCACGCACAGTATTTTCTTTTTGGCCAAATAAAGCACGTGGTAGCCACAAATATGTCTTTTTTCGCAAGTCTTGCGGCACTTCATCCGCCATGGATATCGGCAATATTATTACATCACAATCCATCGCTACCTTGTCGGACATTTGTTTTATATCTTCAAATCGAGCAATAAACATCGGACGACTTTTTTCTGTTTTTGCTACGCTAGCTTCTTTTTTCCACTTGTTTACAACATTTCTCGGTTTTTTTATTTCTGATATATTGTCCTCAGGTATCTGCGAGGTTTTCGACTTTCTATTTTCTCTTATTTTTAGCAGTTTTTCCAAAGCATTCCTTCTCATTGCCGAGGCCAGCGACGACGCCAAGAAAAAGCCCTGTGTTTCCACTTGACTTTCACTTTTTAGATAAAACGGTGTTCCACCGGTTTTTGCCAGTGCTTGCTGTAAAGACTTCACCGATGCATCCTTTGCTGTGTCCAATGGCTGTTCCATGCGTTCTTCCACGGTGCAAACATCGTCACTCACCAACAGTCTTGCGCCTTCCTTGCACAAAAACAGCTTCATGTCTACTGCAACCCGTGCTTTTTCACGGCGATACAGCTCTTTCGCCTTTGGCCATGCTTTTTTTGTGGCTTTGGTGTCTTCCTCTGTGCGCACACCAAACATTTCAATGCCTTGTTTTCCCGAAAACCATCCCCCCGTCAGGCCGCTTCGACTAAACACCTCTTGCAACAACTTTTTGTCATATTCTTCGCCGTTTAGTGCTTTTTTTGCGCTATCCACCGCCACGGCACAATACTCAGGCCCACGAAGTCTGCCTTCAATTTTCGCCGCCGCAACACCCATTTTTTCAAGGCGCGGTAATGCATCGATAACAGAAAAATCCTTCAGCGACAATCGATATGTGTCTTTTTGTGCATGCATTTCATCTTCCATACAAAACGGTAAGCGGCACGGCCCTGCACATGCTCCTTTGTTGGCGCTACGTCCACCCAAAAACGCACTGGCATAACACTGTCCACTCATCGAAACACAAAGCGCACCATGTATAAACACTTCCAAATCTATCGGGCTTTTTGCCGCTATTTCGGCAATTTCTTCTTCTTTTAGCTCACGAGCCAATATGGCGCAGGAAAAACCCCAATCGGCCAGTTTTTGCACACCTGCCAAAGAATGTACACCCATTTGGGTAGATGCATGTATAGGCAAGTTTGGCGCTATGCGTTTTGCAAGCTTTAGCGCGGCCAAATCCTGTACAATAATAGCGTCACATCCGGCATCGCGTACCTGACAGATAGCCTCTTCCAGGCCATCTTGGCGCATTGGCAACGCCACAGTGTTCACCGCTGCATGCACTTTACAGTTCCGTGCATGACAAAACTGCACTGCTTCATGCAGCGCATCATTTTCAAAGTTGTCGGCCATACGCCGTGCATTAAATCCCTTTACTCCTAAGTAAACACAATCAGCGCCACTGTAAACAGCCGCTTTCAGCATGTCTGTGTTTCCGGCCGGAGCTAAAATCTGCAGGCTTTGACTCATATTTTGCTACTTTCCATCTGTCTTTTCATTCAGCTCCATTTGACCGTCCAGCTCTTGCTTTTGTACGCTTATCGCCGGTTTTGCGTCACGTTTTAACACACTTTTTTGGCCGTAATTCAAAAGCGACTCTTGCTTTTGGGCGTTGCGTGCAGAATCATTCACGCCATACTGCATTTCATTTTTTAGTTTTTGTAGCTCACGTTTAGTTTCCTCTGCCTGTGTTCTTGCCTTGGCAGCATCCTCCAGATAACCCTGTATCTGCGCCCGCATATTATCTGCACGAAACGCGCTTTTTTCCGCCTCGTCCAAATATGCCAATGCTGTCATCACAGCCGCGGCCGTCACGCTGGCGTTTGGTGTATTCAGCATAATCTGATTCATATCATTATCAAGACGCTCTGCCAGACCCAACAAGTAGTCTTCAGGGTCGTTGGTGGATACCATATAGCTGGAACCACAAATTTCAAGTTTAACTTTGCTCGCCGACATGTTTTGCCTCCTATATTTCACTTATTATTCTATTATATAATAATACATTCCTCTTAAATTAGTATAGTATAAATCCTTGCGAAAAAAAAGCCTTTTCACTTTTTTTACAGAAAAACTTGACGTTATATAAAATTATTGTATTGTTTTAATTCTTGTTTTCCGTTATAATCAATGTACATGAAGACTTTGAGTTCTTTTCAGGTCTACAATTTGAATATACTTTTCCTTATCTGTGGATATTTTCACAGGTGTTCTTGGCATACGCAAACAAACAGGTCAAAACTAAAAATTGAGGTGTTACTTGTGAGTCAAAAAATGACAAAAAGAGAATTTGAAAAAGCCTTTCAGAACATTCTGCTTAGTGAACTTAATACCGATTTGAAATCTGCCGCAGAGGAAGATTTATATCGTGGTCTTGCTCGGCTATGCCGGCGCATGCTCAGCGCCCAAAGAAAGCAGTTCATGTCCCATACCTATGGCCAAAATGCAAAGCAAGTGTATTATTTGTGCATGGAATTTTTGATGGGACGCTCCCTTAAAACCAACTTGTTTAACTTAAACTTGAATAAATTAGCCGAAAGTGTTTTGGCCGAGCACGATGTGAAGCTGGAAAATTTATACGAGCGAGAACCCGACGCAGGCCTTGGCAACGGCGGTCTTGGTCGCTTGGCCGCTTGTTATATGGACGGCCTTGCCACTTGTGATATTCCCGCTACCGGATATTCTATTTTATATGAATATGGCATTTTCAAGCAAGTTATCGTGGACGGATGGCAGGAAGAACTTGCCGACAACTGGCTACCCGGTGGTTCCGTATGGCTAAAAAGTCACTCTGAAAACACCATAGATGTGCGTTTTGATGGCGAAATAGAAGAAATCTGGGACGGCGATTTCCATTATGTAAACCACAAAAACTATTCGCTGGTAAAGGCAGTGCCTTATGACATGTATGTCTCCGGATACGACTCGGCAGGTGTGTCTCAGCTTCGGTTGTGGAACGCAAAGGCTCCCAGTTTTGATATGGGTGCTTTCAACGCCGGAAACTATGACACTGCGCTCACACAAAACGCTAATGTAGAGCTAATTTCAAAAGTTTTATATCCAAACGATAATCATATTGAAGGCAAGATTTTACGTCTTCGCCAGCAATATTTTCTTTCGGCCGCTTCGGTGGGTGATATTGTTCAAAACCACCTGGCACAATATGGCACGCTGGACAACTTGGCAGACAAAGTTGCCATTCATATAAACGATACTCATCCTACCTTGGCCATTCCCGAGCTGATGCGCATTTTCCTAGATGATTGCGGGTACAGTTGGGAAGTCGCGTTTGAAATTTGCAGTAAAACTTTTGCATACACCAACCACACTGTCATGAGCGAGGCTCTCGAAAAGTGGCCGGTGGACATTTTCCGTCGCACTCTACCACGTATTTACAGCATTGTGAACGAAATGAACAACAGGGCTAGGCGCGACTTTGAAGAAGCTTTCCCCGGCGACACCGGCAAAATTGACTATATGGCGCTTATTGGTGAAGGAAATATTCGCATGGCAAACATCTGTTGCTATGTTTCTCATTCCATCAATGGCGTGTCTCAGCTTCACAGTGAAATCATAAAAGAAACAGTGTTTCATGATTATTACTTGTATTGTCCCGAGAAATTCACCAACGTCACAAACGGTATCGCCTATAGACGCTGGCTATTACAGTCAAACCCCGGCTTGACAGATTTACTGGAAAGTGTCATCGGGCCCAAGTTCAAAAAAGATGCTTCTCAACTACAAAAATTTGCAAAATTCAGAACCAACAAAAAAGTGCTTGAGCGTTTATACGAAGTAAAAAAAGCCAACAAGGTTTCTTTTGCCAACCACTTGATGAAAAAAACAGGTCAAATCATCGATCCTTCTTCTATTTTCGACTGCCAAGTGAAACGTATGCACGAATATAAACGTCAGCACTTGAACGCAATAAACATCGCCGCACAGTATCTTGCCTTGAAAAACAATCCCAACCTTAACGTGGTGCCGAAAACATATATTTTTGCTGCAAAGGCGGCGCCGGGCTACTACATGGCGAAACAAATGATTCGCCTGATTGTAAAACTGGGCAATTTGATCGAGTCTGACCCTGCGGTACGCGATCTTTTACGTATTGTATATTTAGAAGACTACAATGTAACAACCAGCGAGCTACTGATGCCGGCCTCGGAAATAAGCGAGCAAATTTCTTTGGCGGGTACCGAAGCCTCAGGTACCGGCAACTTGAAATTCATGCTAAATGGTGCCATCACACTGGGAACATACGACGGTGCTAACGTTGAAATTGCACAAGCCGTGGGCGACGAGAACTTCATCCAGTTTGGCATGACAACCGAGGAAGTAGACATCAAAAAGCAAGAGGGTTATCATCCTTCGGTTTACATTCAGCAAGATAATGTCGCAAAAGAAGTATTAGACTTCTTACAAAAAGGTTGGGGCGGTGAGAACTTCCAAGATATCGTCACCAACCTAACCACAAAAGATCCATATATGGTTATGGCCGATTTTGTGGATTATCGCAATGCAGTTCAGCGCTTGTCTGACATTTATCTTGATAAAGACCAGTTCACCCGCATGAGCCTTTCAAACATCGCAGGTAGTGGCATATTCTCGGCCGATCGTTCTGTCACAGAATACGCCAAAAACATCTGGTCTGCGGATCCTGTTAGATAAACTCATTTTGTATTTTAATCGATATCATTCATCGGCCACTGCTAAGCAACGGGAGGTTATATGCCATCCATTTATAACAGCCAAGACCTTTTTCACAAGTCGCCTTTTGGCGCTGTGCAAACAGGAGAAGAAATCACCTTTACCCTTCGGCTTCCTAAGCATCTCAACTGTAAAACACCTGTGCTTTTTTTAGAAGCAGATGGTCAGTTTGAGGCGCAACAATACCCCTTGTACTCCATAAAAAATACTACCGATGACTCCACTGTTGATTTATTTAGTGTGAAATTATCTGTGGATATAGCCGGGCTGTATTTTTACTGGTTCGATTTATGGTCAAATTATCAAAAGCTTTTTAAAGACGTCAGTGGCGAGGCTATTTTATCAACAACTGATGGCAAGAAATTCCCTCTTACTGTTTATAATTCCGACTTTAAAACGCCACCTCATGCACTTGGCGGTGTGATGTACCACATTTTTCCTGATAGATTTTTTGAGGGCAATCCCGACAAGCCATATGCTTTTAGGGAACGTATTTATCGCCAAGATAAGCAAAATCCCCCTTATTTCTGGGGCGAGACAAAAAGCTATGGTAGCCTAACTCTTGATTACTATGGCGGGGATTTGGCCGGCATACAAAAACGTCTTCCTTACCTTTATTCTTTGGGCGTCACCTGGATTTATCTAAATCCCATTTGCGAGTCTCATTCAAATCATCGCTACAACACCGCCGACTACTTAAAGGTAGACCCATATCTTGGCACAAACGAAGATTTTGCAAAACTTTGCGAAGAAGCGTCTACTTTAGGAATCAAAATCATTTTAGACGGCGTGTTCAGCCACGTCGGGTCTGACTCTATTTATTTTAATAAAGAGGGTCGTTATCCTGGCAACGGTGCATTTCAGGGCTCTAAAAGCCCTTATCGAAGCTGGTTCCATTTCCATCCTGACGGTACTTACGACAGCTGGTGGGGTTTTGACACTTTGCCTGCTTGTAACAAGCAAAACCCTGATTTTCGAAAGTTTATTACCGGCGAAGGCGGTGTTATAGATCATTGGATAGGTCTTGGTGCGTCAGGTTTCCGTCTTGATGTGGCCGACGAGTTACCTGATGATTTCATTGCCGAAATTCGCACTGCGGTTAAGCGAAATTGTAAAGACAACCTGCTTATTGGCGAAGTGTGGGAAGATGCTTCTTTGAAGGAAGCATATCATGTTCGTCGTCGTTACTTTTTAGGCGAAGAGCTAGACGGAGTTATGAACTATCCATTCCGTACGGCTATTTTGGAGTATCTCCAGACTAAAGATGCCCCGCTTTTCACGCGCCAAATCATGGAAATATGCGAAAACTATCCCGCGCCTGCACTGCATGCTTGCACCACCCATTTATCTACCCATGACACCGAGCGTGCCATCACTGCCTTGGCCGGCGAGCCGGTGGTAGACCATGACCGCAACTGGCAAAGTGGTCGTCGCCTTTCTTTTGAGCAATTCCATGTCGGTATCAAGCGCCTGAAACTAGCCTTTGTGTTGCAGTTCACCCTTCCGGGCATCCCTTGTGTGTATTACGGTGATGAAATCGCTATGCAGGGCTACGCCGATCCCTTCAATCGCGGTTATTATGACTGGAACAGTAGCGAAACTCAGCTTATCACATTGATGATTCGCTTATCGAAGCTGCGAAAACATTGTTCTGCTTTCAAGTCGGGCTCTATCTCTTTTTCTTACGCAAAACAAGGTGTGCTGGTGTATAAACGCACCGATGGCGACGAAGTAGTTGAAATTGCTGTCAATGCCGGTGAAAAACCCGTTTTTGTTCAGCTTCTTGGCGCCGATGTATCTGTGCCTGCTATGGACTATGCCATTCGCGCTAAAGGGTATGATTTTTATGCCGACAACCGCCTTTAAACTCAAATAAAAAACGCTCTTGCAACCGATGCTGTTTCATCGTCTGCAAGAGCGTTTTTATTTATAATATACTTCCACACTATACTTCTGCCAATTTCACATCTATGCTTACTTTTTTATATGAAATTGCTTTAGCGTAATTTTTCTTAATTTTATCACGTACCAGCCGTCCATCTTCTAAAGATGTCACACTGATAAGCATTACATATTGATTGTGCGAATATCTTGCAATAGCGTCGGTCTTACGTAAAGTATTCATGGCCACTATCTTAAACTCTGCCATAGCACGTACTAAATCATATCCGTCCATCTCGTCAGGCGATGGAATAGAAATGGTAAACAAGGCCAACATTAACACTTGCTCGCTACGATCCACCGCACGTTTTAACAATCCATAACTGCTTCGCAAGTTTGGGTAGCTACAGAAATACGCACCTCTTTGCGGCCTAGCCGTTTGTTCCTCGTTTGTCAGTTCTGCTTTAATCAGGATGATGTCTTGTTCCACTTTATTGATTTTTTCTGAAGCATCATTATAAATATCTTGTATTTTTTGTGGAAACCCGCCATCAAAGATATTTTTATATTGCTGAGACATGCGAGAATATGTCGTAACAATCACGCGATACATCTTTAGTTCCCACATAGCTCTAAACAGATATACCGTGCTTATTTCATCAAGCAAATCAAACTCAATTGCTTTTGATACCACGTCCAAAAGTTCTTTGTATTTTTCTTCTTTCCAAAGTAAATCGCAAAGCCCATGCACACATTTGCTATATTTTTGTTTGTATTCAAGAGCTTTTGGCACCACCCATAAATCCTGATCAAGCTGCGGAAGAAACCTTCCTGTATAGGCATTTACCGCTTCTTCATATAAGCTCAATCTTTTTTCTTCAGGCGAGGTGCCCACATCATCGCACAACTTAGAAAACACATCCACATCAAGCTCTAAATCCACAGCAGGATCAAACCGATATCCACCCGTGAAATAAATAATTGGACTATCTGTCAAGCTCTCGCCACCACACAGCTCTTTTCGCAAGCTGTATACCACATTTTTTAGTACATTTGTCGATTCAGCCAATGTGCCATTTGGCCACAGTAATGTGATCAGCTGTTGTGTTGTAACAAATTTATCCCTGTGCAACACCAAATAGCAAAACAATTGCCACGGTTTTGTCAGTTTTTTCGCGTCACTTAATATAGGTTTCCCATTTACCCACACAGAAAAACTTCCCAGCATCTTTACTTTCATGTTTATCACTTGCACTGGTCAATCCTCCTTGCTTGTAAATTTAAAACATAGCATATATTTATTCGCTATTAGATGACCTTTGCTCGATTGCATCATCACATATATATCATACCGTATTTTTACTCATCTAGCAAATCAATTCAGTATATTTTTGTGTTTTTTATACTAAAAGTCACATTTTATACAGGAATAAGATACATAACGTACAAAAAAAGACACATTCTTAAACCTAAAAGTCTAAGAATGTGCCTTTTAAATCGTTTTGCTATATCACATTTTCAGTAAATTGTTTGAACAATTCTGACTCAAGCGCATCATCGGCCACCACTGCATATGCTATACCTTCGTTTGTCCATACTGCTGTAAGCAGTTTCTTTTCTGAAACACCGGTATATCCACGAATAATACCATCTACTGTTTCGCTCACTGTATATGCAACTTCGTCGCCGTCCACAATACCGCTCAAATCTCTGCTACCTTGTGCCATTCGTAACGATATTGTTCCGCTGCTATGCGTATAAACCAGCTCTACCCATTCATTGTTGACCGCTTTACTGCTTTCCAAGGTGAAGTCTTCCGGCAAATCGTCCGATAAAACCACCTGCACACCTAAGGCGTCCATTGCTTGCTCTGGCTCAGAAAACACCTCTTCTTCTAGCACAGGTTGCTCACTTTGTTGATTTACTGCTTCAACAGCCGCGGGAGCCGATTGGCTCCCTATACTTGCGGCGTCAGTTACCACCATCGGTCCTACCAGCACTGCCGCACAAACTGCCACAAGGCCAAGAGCAAGCATAGCAAATCCTATTTTCTTGCTTTTTTTCTGTGCTTTAGCACCAACATTTTCCGTTTTTACAGCATTATAACTTTTATCGTTTTTATGTCCATCGTCCATATTTTTCATTTGCATCATAACGGTAGCGTTCTCTCCAAACTTAGCATGCATCCAACATTTCCCAGATGAACTTTGCTTTTCTACTTACAATATCTTTCTGCAAGCTAAATTATTATATAAACAAAATGTGACAATTTTGTTAAAAACCATTTTTGGTGTGTTTTTTACCACTTTTTATCGTTATTTTCGGTTTCCATGAAATTCATTTTATTCAGCTGCAGTGGATGCTTGCGATTCTTGTAACGTTACAGTAATAGTTTCCACACGGCCTTCACGCTCTAGGATAACTTCTACTGCGTCTCCTACTTCTTTTTCAGAAATCAACGTGGCTAGCTCAGACGAGCTGAGAACTTCATATCCATCCACGCTTATGATACGATCGCCAATCAGCATTCCGGCCTTTTCTGCTGCGCTGTTTTTATTGATTTCAATTATATAAACGCCTGCTTTTGAAACGCCTATCTCATAAGCATCAGCTTCGGTGGCAACAGTCACTGCGCTTATACCCATTGCTGGCCTGCCTTGTACATATCCGCTTTCAACCAGCTGCTCGCTAACTTCTATGGCTGTATTTACAGGAATTGCAAATCCCAAACCTTCACTGCGCTCATCACTACTTTTTGCGTTCACAATGCCAATCAGCTCGCCTTTGCTGTTAAACAAACCGCCGCCAGAGTTGCCCGGGCTTACAGCTGCACTCATTTGTATAAGTTCCATGGTGTAGCCTTCTATAGATACATCACGATCTATCGCTGAAATTATACCGTCAGTCACTGTGCCGCCAAGCGTTCCCATCGAGTTTCCTATAGCTACACAAGTTTCGCCAATCGCTAATGTGGAAGAATCTCCAACCACGGCAGGCACAAGCCCGTCTGCATCAATTTTTATAACACCAACATCAGTAAGCGGATCTCCACCCACTATTTCTGCTTCGTACTCACTGCCATCTGATAATGTCACCGTTACTTTATCAGCACCGCTTATAACATGATTATTCGTGATAATAGTACCATCTTCACTTAAAATCACACCACTGCCGGCACCCATCACCTGTTGCTCGCCAAATCCAAACCCTTGCGATACCGAGGTTTCTGTTGTAAGAGATACTACGCTTTGGCCTGCAACAGCCGCAACATCTGCTAACGAATATCCACTTTCATTTAGTGAAATGTTGCTGGGTTCTGTTTCGCTATTTTCTGCGGTTCGGTATACTACTGTTTGATCGCTACCATTTATATAGTCCGCTACCATTCCTCCGCCAAATCCGGCAATTGCGCACGCTAACACTAAAGAAATTCCTTTAAGTGCACCTTTTCCTTTTTTCTTAGGTGGCTTTATCGGTGGCGGGCTGACATTGTTTTGTTGCCACCCATTATTTCGATATTCCCATGAATATTGAGGCGCCGATGTATTTTGCCACGACATATCATCTTCATTATACGCGTAGCTTCCCCCAGTATTTTGTTGTTCTTGACCATTATTATTATATTGTGAATTCATTATATAGTCCTTTCCATTACTTTTAACAATGTAATCTTTTGTTTTTTTTATTATATTCCCACAATGTGAAAAAAATGCTGACCTCTCGTGAAAACCATGTGAAATGCTTTTTAGTTTAATCTGTCTTGTGTCAACGATATTTGGTGTGTTATACTTTATTTTGCCAAAAGACATTTTGGTCAACATATATTATTCAAACGTCAGTGCTTATCTTGCTTTTTTAAGACCATTAAAATCATATAATAATGATTATTTATATATTTCCGTTTTTATCAATTCAAAAGGAGCCTCTAATGAAGCAAACTATAAATTTAGGCCATCGCAGTTATGATGTGATAATAAAGTCCGGGGTTCTTAAAAAAATCAGTAGTTTAGCAGACTTATCCGGAAAAGTTGCCATTATCACTGACGACGGCATCCCGAAACGATATATAAAAACCGTGATGGCGCAGTGTCAAAACCCATTCCTTATCACTATTCCACAGGGAAATTCCAGCAAAAGTATCGACACATGGAAGTTTATTGTTTCATCCATGCTGCAAGAAAACTTTTCTTCCAAAGATACCATCCTTGCTCTGGGCGGTGGCACGGTGGGCGATCTTGCGGGATTTACCGCTTGCACTTATATGCACGGTGCATCTTTTTATCATATACCCACTACTACATCGCAAACTATTGGTGCCGTCGGAGGCGAAAACTCCCTAAACTTAGACGGCATAAAAAACATACTGGGTGCATCCCATCACCCCTCTATTGTGATCGCAGATCCTCTTTTATTAAAAACTCTGCCACCTCGCCATTATGCCAGCGGTTTATCCGAAGCCTTGAAAATTGCACTTTTGTTTGACGAAAATTTATTTTCCATACTTGAACATGACGACATATCTGAAAATATTGAAAAAATACTATACCTTAGTATTTTACACAAAAAACGACTGATTGAGCAAGATGAATCAGATAAAAATCAGCACATGCTATTACATTTCGGTGACCTTATAGGTAATGGGATAGCGTCTGCCTGTGATTCATCCGGCATTTTACACGGTGAATGTAGCGCTTTAGGTATGCTGCCTTTAATCGAAAGCAAAACCCTGCTGCGCCGCACACGTGCTATAATGCGACGCTTAAATTTACCTTTAAAATATCCTTGCAGCGCAAAAGATGCTTGGCCGTATATACTTCATGATAAAACAAAAGACGAGGATAGTTTTACTGTAGCTCGTGTAAAAACATTGGCCCACGGCTACCTTGAAACCATCTCATCCCAAGAATTGTGGTTTTTACTTTCTGGTGAAAACACCTGAATTTATTCATATTTTTAGTTATAATTCCTAATTTTATTGCATTTTCATCGAATAATATTTTCATGCTACTAAACAATTATATAAACCGAATATCACTTCGAAATATGCATTGTGGGAAAATCTTTTCGTTGCGTGAGCAAGTTTAGAAAAAATTATATTTTTGTTGATAATTAGTTCATATTTATCAGATTTACAATTCTCAACCAACAAATTATTTGGTTAAATCGCATATTTGTTTTTCACAAATAATTGCTTTATTTATCAAAAACGACACTTTATTTTCAAGAACAAAAGAACTGGGAATTTTACTTGCATAATGACGCTATATCGGCTATACTGTTGTTAAACGAATGTACAATTCGTGTTTGTATTGATATATTTTAGGAGGTAACGTATAGTTATGACACGATCACAATTAATCGCAAAAGTTGCGCGGCAGACCGGATTACCCGCTGCTCAGGTAGAAACCGTTTTAACCACTATGGTAGACGATATCATCGAAAGCTTGAAGGCCGGAGAAAAAGTAACCATCGCAGGTTTTGGACGCTTTGAAATGCGCGACCGCAAAACCAAAGCTTACACAAATCCCAAAACTAAAGTTTCCAGCCAGCTGGATCCCACACGTATTCCCGGATTTAAAGCTAGTGGCTTAATGAAACAAAAAATTTCCGGCAAGTAAGTAAAAATAACGGAACTCATTGAATTATACACCGGTGTTGCTCTCATAAGGAACACCGGTATTTTATTGTAAGTTATATTCAAAAAACAAGCCTCTATTCGCACACATATCTAAACATCACCAATTCACCGTCTAAAGGAGCTGTTTATGAAACTAAATTATGCTCGCACACTTACAGTGGGCCTTGCTTTTTTTTCCATATGTAGTTTTTGGCAATTATATGATCACGTGATCCCTCTAATGTTAAAATTCACTTTTAATATCAGCGACACCGTCGCCGGCGGTATTATGGCCGCTGACAATATACTAGCGCTATTTATGCTACCTTTATTTGGCTCTTTGTCCGATAAAACTCGAGTCAAATGGGGACGACGTATGCCATACATTGTTTTTGGCAGCTTTGCCGCATGTGCCACAATGATGCTGATACCCATTGCCAACCAACTGGCCAGCCTTCCGTTGTTTATAGCCGGCCTTGGCTTGACTCTGTTTTTTATGGCTACATACAGAAGTCCCGCCGTTGCACTAATGCCGGATGTAACCATCAAACCTTTGCGCAGTAAAGGAAACGCCATAATAAATTTAATGGGCGCTCTTGGTGGTCTGATAATTCTTCTCTTAACACCTGTGTTACTACCTTCCAGTCCTGTAGAAGGCGATGGCGGAGTTATAGATTATCAGCCAAACTATCTTCCTTTGTTTTTGCTGTGTATGGCCATTATGGCAGTTTCTATCTTAGTAATGCTTTTACGAGTAAACGAGCCATCCCTAACAAAAAAGATGGAAGAAGAATCTAAAGCATTAGGGCTTAATTCAAACGATGAAGAACTATCTGAAGATGTCAATAGTGGTGTGGATTTATCGGCAAAGCGCAAACGTTCTATGCTATTTTTACTCGCCAGTGTAGCCTTGTGGTTTATGGGGTATAATGCTATCACAACATCTTTCAGCAAATATTGCGCCGTTCAGTTTGGCCTTGGTGCCGGCACGTCAGCCATGATACTTGTTATTGCCCAAGCCGCAGCCATTCTTAGTTATTGGCCTGTAGGAATAATCGCCACACGAATAGGCCGCAAAAAAGTCATTTTAGGCGGGGTTTTACTTTTAGGGGCTTCTTTTGCTATAGGTAGCACATTCCATTCTTTTACCCCTGCTATTTATCCAATTTTCATCACCGCCGGTATAGCCTGGGCAGCCATCAATGTGAACAGCTATCCAATGGTTGTTGAAATGGCCCGTGATGCAGATGTTGGGCGTTTCACCGGGTTTTATTATACCGCGTCCATGTCTGCTCAAACTATAACGCCGATTTTATCGGGTGCCTCGCTTGAATATATAGGATACACCTCTCTTTTCCCATATGGTGCATTTTTCGTTTTCGCCAGTTTCGTCACCATGCTATTTGTGCGTCACGGAGATGCAAAACCAATAGCTCCAAACAGCACGCTAGAGCTTTATGATAGTGAATAGCAACTTTTCAACTTTGCTTGCATCATTTCATTATATTAGTTATAACCTAAAAACTGCATGGACAAAATGCCCATGCAGTTTTTTTATGCTATTTGTGAAGGATTGCTCACATGCGTTTTTACTACACGCAAACCGGGTGAATTCATGTGCTCACCACTGCTATACGCCTTACGTTTAGAAGGTTTACGTATAGACACTTTGAAAAAGTGATATGCTAATATAGAAAACAACAGCAACGACGACACAGCGCCCCATACCGAACCGCTACCTTGCAACAAGGAATCCATTGATAACGCCGCGCCTAAAATCATACCTAATGTTATTATCTTCACTAAAAATGCGTTCATATTCATGTCCTCCGTGTATAATTGTTAAATACAATTTTTAATTGTTAAACATATCATACAACAACTTTGGATTGTTGTCAATAGAAAAAACAATAATTTTTTGTTTTTTACTTTACAAATACAAATATTAGTTGTATACTGTTACTATAATAATCTTATAACAACGACATTACAATTTATGCTGGAGGAAAAATATGCTAGCACAAATGTTAAAACAATTACGTAAACAACACAAAATGACCCAAAGTGATCTTGCCGCGCATATGGGCATCACACAGCAAGCTGTTGGACGATGGGAAACCGGCGCATCTTCGCCAGATCCTAATACGCTTTTACGTATTTCAGCTTTATTTGATGTCAGTGTAGATTCTCTGCTTGGTCAGCAAGAGTCTTCTGAGTTGCCTTCCTATCATTCACCCTACAAAGAAACTTTAGTTCCTGTGCTGGGTACGGTTAGGGCCGGTTATGGTGCTTTGGCCTTTGAAGAAGATTGTGGCAGTGAGCCTGCGGGAGTTCGCGACCCTGAAAATTACTTTTATTTAGTTGTAAAAGGCGACTCTATGGAGCCACGCATCCAGGATGGCGACCTAGCACTAGTCCGTAAACAACCAACTCTCGATGACGGCGATTTAGGCGTTGTTGTCTATGGTGAAGGCGAGGGTACTCTCAAGCGTTTCAGACGCCGCGGTAGCGCTGTTTTATTGCAGCCTTTCAACCCCTCATATGACACTGTTATTTTGTCTGGTGAAGAGCTGGATCATTTGTATATTGCCGGAAAAGTAGTAGAGACCAAAGCTCAATGGTAAAGTTTTAATTTAATTTCAGCTTAATATATGGAACTAACTGGGCAATATTTTGTCTTCGGTCTGGTTTGTTTTTGCTTTTTTATTCTCGCTATAAGCTAGGAGACGGCAGATGGATCTATTCGATAAACTTACTATTTTGGCAGACAGCGCCAAATACGATGCTGCATGCACTTCTTCCGGCGCCGACAGAAGTGGCCAGACCGGTCTTGGAAGCGCGATGCCGGCTGGTTGTTGCCATAGTTTTTCTGCCGATGGCCGCTGCATTTCTTTACTTAAAGTTCTTATGAGCAACGAGTGTATTTACGACTGTAAGTATTGTGTCAACCGTCGTAGCAACGATGTTGTTCGCACATCCTTCACGCCTGAAGAGCTGGCGGAACTTACCATACAATTCTATCGTCGTAATTATATTGAAGGTCTTTTTCTTTCCAGCGGTGTACTTAAAAACCCTGACTACACCATGGAAAAAATGATTAACGCTCTGCACCTTATTCGCCACAAGCACAATTTTTGGGGTTACATACATGCAAAAACCATCCCGGGTGCTTCTTCTGAGCTGGTGTGGCAGCTCGGCCTTTTGGCAGACCGTCTTTCAGTAAATATAGAGCTCCCCAGCGAGAAAAGCCTGAAGCAATTAGCGCCCGGCAAAACGAAAAAAAATATTTTAGCACCCATGCGAATGATCGCTGACACACGCGCACAAAACACAAAAGAATTGACTGTATATAAAAATGCGCCATCATTTGCCACGGCCGGACAAGCCACCCAAATGATTGTAGGTGCTACAAACGAAACTGATTATCAGATTTTGAGATTAGCTGAAGGCCTTTATGATAAATATAGCCTAAAACGCGTGTTTTATTCTGCCTACATTCCCGTGGTCGAGGACAATTTACTGCCTACCATCGATACAAAACCACCTTTGCTACGTGAGCATCGAATATACCAAGCCGATTTTTTGATGCGGCAATACAATTTTTGTGCCGAAGAAATATTAAATGAAACTACGCCAAATTTCAACCCGTATATGGACCCAAAATGCAACTGGGCCATACATAATATGCACCTGTTCCCTGTTGATGTAAACACGGCAGACCGTGACATGTTGCTTCGTGTTCCCGGCATCGGCCCTACCAGTGTTAGACGTATCATGGTGGCCCGTCGCCAAGGTAAGCTGGACATGTTGCAACTCAAAAAAATTGGCGTTGTCCTTAAACGTGCACAGTATTTCATCACCACTCGTGATAACCCCACCGGCCTACATGTTAGCCGAGAAAACACTGTACGTGCGCTCATTGACCCGGGCGTATTCCATCATGGTATAGAGCAGTTAAGCATGTTTTCACCATCTTCGGGGGCGCCTTCTTTACCACAACACAACGAGACTAAAAGTATAGCAGAGGCCGCTGAGTCTGCTGTTTTGCGCTTGGCAGAAGCTATGTGATTTAATCGCCTATTCCAAAATAAAGGAGACTTGTTTTATGCCTTGCGAAACAGACATCCTCATGCCTTGTGGCAAAAAGTATTACTGCAAAAAAACAAATTGCCGCCACGCTGATTTATGCCAAAAATTACGTGAAGGAGTATATTATCAAAAAAATCTTCATGGTGATATATCTGCTTCTGCCGCTGCGAATAAAAAAAAGCCACTTGCTACGCCGTCGGATGTTGTTTACGTTTACGACGGTAGCTTGGCCGGATTTTACTCTTGTGTGTATGAAAGCGTTTATACACATGAGGTCCCGATGCATATTTGGCCAGAGTCCGAGATGCAACCCAGCTTTTTTTCTACTAAACATATAACTACCGATGCCGAAAAATCCTATAAAGTAGAGACCTCCCTTTCAAAAAAGATTTCTCAACGAGCACTGGAACTTATTGAAACCACATTTCTAAGCTGCTTACAAGAAAAAGAATTAGCCATGTTACGTTTTTTATTGCTAGGATATCAAATCGGTGCGCCTGCGTGTTATTTGTTTGGGCATGGTGATGTTCAGCCTATATTATCTGCTGTCAAGCATTTGCATGGCGAGGCACATTTGTTGAAAGGCTTCATCAGATTTTCCGACTATGACGGTGTTTTAGCGGCTACCATCACACCCAAAAACTTTGTTTTACCATTTTTACAGCATCATTTTGTAGCACGATATAGGGAAGAAAAATTTTTAATCCACGATAAAACACATAAAGCTGCTCTTATATATGAAAATAGTCAAGCGCGTATCATCCCACTTGAAGACATTACTTTTCCCAAAGCAAGCGAAGCCGAAGAAAATTACAGAAGGCTATGGAAGCAGTTCTACAACACTATCGCCATCAAGGCTCGTGAAAACCCACGTTGCAGAATGAGCATGATGCCTAAGCGATATTGGGAAAACATGCTGGAAGTCAGCGACTTATTGACTTGATTTTCACTTTTTACTTATCGCAAATAAAAAAGCAAGCTTATATTCATCGGATGCACCCACAAGATACATCTTCAATAAAGCTTGCTTGTACGCCAATTTATATACTACTCATACTTTTTTTCGTAAACCTTCACAGATACTTTTTGTGATATTAATATTATTATCGGAGAAAGTGCGAGCCCGGCTAATACGCTTAGCCAGATTATATTTCCATTGATTAGGCTGATATCCATGCTCCCATCAAGTACGATATTTGGTATCGAGCCTACCAGCACAGATATTCCGGCAATTAAAACAAATAAAAATATCCTTGCTTTTTCGCTACCAAATTTTATAATACATGGTATATAAATTGATATCACAAATACAGATGCACAAAAAGCCACACCAACCGGCAATAGCCTTGTTGCCAAGTCCACTTCTACGCTACCAAGCATAACTTGTAATACCGCCGAAATTCCGTTCACTGCTATGGCTGAAATTGCAGCCAGCATATACTTACTTTGCACAATTTCTTTACTCGAAATCGGTAGCATAACACAAAAATCATCCCATCTTGCACGTTCATCATACGCAAAAGCTGAAATCGGAACAAGAACACTAAGTGCCATAATAATCACGGTGCTCATATTTCGACTAAAAATCATAAAAATCAGTATTAAAATCAAGAATGTTTTCATTTGTCTTACAATCATGATGAAGTCCTTAAACAATAAACCTTTCACTGTTATGCCTCCTTTGACAAAAATATAATGATATCTTCAAGTGTGATATATTCTTTTTGAAAAACACCGGGCACTTCTTCTTTGATAGCCAATACATCCCAGCCATATGCCGTCTTTCTTTTTCGCACTATAGCTTCTTCGGCCAACACTTCAATGTCTTCATCTGTAAGTTTCAGCATGGTATATTTTTCCATTAGTACGTCTTTTTCTTCACACAAAATCAGTTTTCCTTTATGTAAAAATGCAATATAATCACATATTTTTTCAAGATCGCTTACTATATGCGAAGACAATAGTATCGAATTATTTTCGTCGCGAGTAAATTCACTAAGCACATCTAACAGCTCGTTTCTCACCATAGGGTCAAGCCCGCTCGTAGCCTCGTCCAAAACCAAAAGCTTTGCCTTGTGAGACAACGCCACCGCAATAGCAAGTTTCATTTTCATTCCACGTGACAATGTTTTAAACACCTGTTTCGGCGGAACACTCATCTTTTGCAAGTGTGCATAAAACACATCTTTATCCCAGTTTGTATATATTTTTCCCATCACTTTTTCTATATCGTGTGCAGATAATAACTCAGGAAAACCCGTTTCATCCAGCACCACACCAATATCTTGCTTTATATTCACAAAACCAGGCGCAGTGTTTTTTTCGCCCATCACATTTATAGTTCCACTATCGGCCTTTATAGCATTCATTATCAGCTTTATGGCTGTGCTTTTTCCTGCGCCATTCTCTCCCACCAAGCCCATAATATAACCTTTTGGCAGCTGAAAACTTATATTATCAAGATGAAACCCTGAATATTTTTTGCTGACATTTTTTATTTCTATGGCATTCATTGCTTTTCTTCCTCTCTTTTTTGCAAAGCAAACATTTCAAATAATTCTTCGTCAGATATTTCACATATCGTCGATAAATCATAAATTTTTTGCATCAAATCTTCAATTTCTTTTAGGTAGCACTCTTTTATCAGTTCTGTATTTTTCTTGGCTACATACGAGCCTTTACCCGGCACAGAATAAATATACCCATCCCGTTCCAGCTCTTCATATGCGCGCTTTGTGGTGATTACGCTTATCTTCAAATCCTTGGCCAAGTTGCGAATAGAGGGCAGCAAATCCTCTTCTTGCAAATCGCCCATAATAATACTATTTTTCAGCTGATTGTAAATTTGCTCGTAAATCGGCTGATTGCTTGCATTTGATATAATTATATTCATTGCATCACTTCCTATATAGTGTGTATATACTATATATACACTATGCACATATCATTTGTCAAGCGGTTTTTATTTTTTCAGCATAAAAAACATCCCTGCCGATTATAGGCGGGGATGTTTTAAAAGTAACTATATTATTTATAGGTTGCGTGCATTTATTTCTTCCACTGTTGCGGTGATGAAATCTTCTACCGGTTTCACGCCGCCTGCACCTTCTTTACGTGCACGAACTGCCACGGTGCCTGCTTCCATCTCTTTGTCACCCATAACCAGCATATACGGTATACGTTTCAGCTGGCCTTCACGAATTTTATAGTTCATTTTTTCGTTGCGATAGTCACCTTCTACGCGGATACCTTTTTCTTCCAGCTGCGCTTGCACTTTGCGTACATAGTCGTGATGTGCCTCGCTAATGGGCACTAAAAGCACCTGCACCGGCGCCAGCCATGTTGGGAATGCCCCGGCAAAATGCTCGATCAAAATTCCGATAAAGCGTTCAATCGACCCTAAAACTGTGCGGTGAATCATCACAGGACGATGACGCTCGCCATCTTCGCCGACATATTCAAGATCAAACCTTTCCGGCATTTGGAAGTCCAGCTGAATTGTAGCACACTGCCATGTACGACCGATGGCATCATGCAAATGAAAGTCCAGTTTCGGGCCATAAAATGCACCGTCGCCTTCATTCAACGTATATGTACGACCGGACTCTTCAATGGACTCACGCAAGGCATCTGTGGCAAATTCCCACACACTTTCGTCGCCCATGTGATCCTCCGGCATGGTAGACAATTCGATATGATACGAAAATCCGAATTTCGAATACACTTCATCGACTAAATCCATGACGCCTTTTACTTCGTCTTTTATTTGATCTTTCGTCATGAAAATATGCGCATCATCTTGGGTAAATGCACGCACACGCATTAGCCCATGCAACGCACCTGACATCTCGTGACGATGCACAAGACCGAGCTCTGCCATACGAATGGGCAGCTCTCTATATGAATGTAGGCTGTTTTTATACACAAGCATGCCGCCGGGACAGTTCATAGGTTTCACCGCAAACGGTGTTTCGTCTATTTCAGTGGTATACATATTATCTTTGTAATGATCCCAGTGTCCGCTGCGTAGCCACAAGTTTTGGTTCAGAATAATCGGGGTGGATATTTCGGTATATCCTGCGTTTTTATGTGCTTCGTCCCAGTAGCGCATCAGCTCTTTACGCACAATCATCCCGTTTGGTAAAAAGAACGGAAAGCCCGGACCCTCTTCCATCATCGCAAATAAACCCAGCTCTTTGCCCAGACGGCGATGATCACGTTTTTTGGCTTCTTCCAGCATAACTAAATACGCATCCAGCTCGGCTTGTTTTGGATACGCTGTGCCATACACACGTGATAGCATGGCAAGTTTCGCGTCACCATGCCAATATGCGCCGGTAGCGCTGGTCAGTTTAATTGCCTTTAACTGCGATGTATTCATCATATGTGGTCCCGCACATAAATCCACAAACTCGCCTTGGCTATATAGGCTTATCTGCTGTCCGGCATCCGCATGTTTTTGCATCAGTTCCAGCTTATATGGCTGGTCTTTAAATATCTCTCTTGCCTCGTTTGGAGATACTTCTTTGCGCTCAATCGCCAAAGCCTCTTTCACAATCTTTTTCATCTCGGCTTCAATTTTTTCAAGATCTTCAGTGGTTAGCGCCGGCTGGATATCAAAGTCATAGTAAAACCCGTTGTCTATAGCCGGGCCAATGGCAAACTTTGCACCGGGATATAGCCTAAGCACTGCTTGCGCCAAAACATGGCTTGCCGAATGCCAAAAAGCATGTTTTCCATCGGCGTCATCAAATGTACAAATTTCCAGCGTACAATCAGCGTTTATCTCAGCTCGCAAATCACATAACTCGCCGTCAATTCTTCCCGAACATGCAGCTTTTGCCAGCTTTTGGCCTAAAGTACGTGTCACGTCCAGCACTGTTGTGCCCGCAGGCACTTGCCTTACAGTACCGTCTTTTAGCGTAATATTTATCATTTTGTCCTCCATTATTAATCACTAATTTGTTATTTTACGTATATAAAAATCAAAACACCCCGACCCTAAGGCCGGGGTGAGAAATCCCACGGTTCCACCCGGTTTGTACATCGCATACACTGATGCACCACTATTTATGCTGTAACGGGCACACCCGGCAAAGGTTCGCCTTTGCGATAAAGCGGTGGTAAACCGGCATAGGGCCTAGTGTGCTCACAGCACTGCACACCTCTCTTTAAAGCCCTTATTTTACAAGTTCTTGTCCGCTTTTTTATCTTGTCGTATTTCGGTTTAAATATACCATTATGCGCCATAATTGTCAATAGAATATTAATGTGATTAATTTATTCATATATAGTATACAAACTGCACAAACATATGGTATAGTAGGTGTATCTTGTTCGGCACAGATTTTCCACAATTAATTCTTATTTAAAAGCACTCACAGACTTCCAACCATGCAAAATATTGATATTAAACAATCATATTCACAGCTGGTATTCTTTATTTATTTTGCTGAGTTTTTCGTATGTGATTCGGATGCCGCTTTCTGCATCCTGCAAGGAGGAAACTAATGGGCGATATGTCTATATTTTCACATGGTGCTAAAATTGTGTTTAGCCCCGACAAAATGCGTGCTTGGGTCTCCCTGACGCCGCCGCAAAGTGGCACTGCTTACACCGTGCAGGCAATAACCGAATGGCTACCCACGCAAGGCGTTGTTTATGGTGCCGACGAAGGCATGATAAAAGCAGCTGTATCAAGTGAAAAGTATGATACTTTGCTTGAAGTCGCGCGTGGTAAAGAGCCCATAGACGCACAGGGTGCAGACTATAGTTTAAAGGTCAGTAATGTTCCTTTCAGCGGCCTAAAGTCCACCGGAGACGGTGCACTTATTTATGATGACTTATATTTTTTAAAAGAGGCTAACGAGGGTGATATTTTAGCAGAAATTTCCCCGAGTATACCACCGCAAAACGGCATCGCCGTCACAGGTGAAAGCATTCATCCCAGGCACACAGAAGCCACCGACAAAGTACTGCATGGCAGTGGTTTTGTGCCTTCTTCTGACGGAAAATATTATATTGCGCCTTGCCTGTCTCACGTCAGCTTTGTAAATGAACAGTTGATTCTTACACCACTTAAGAAATTAAACGGCCTTACCCCTGAAGATGGCGAGCTTTCTTTTAAGGGTAACGTGCTGGTAGACGGCGATATAGC
The DNA here is from genome assembly GCA_964370165.1 of uncultured Oscillospiraceae bacterium. Lineage (GTDB taxonomy): Bacteria > Bacillota > Clostridia > Oscillospirales > Ruminococcaceae > JAAYCI01. The sequence continues at coordinate 74,188 of CAYJIG010000001.1, read as the reverse complement.
CCCGCATTCTAAGCTATCGGCCACCGGCAGTATTTATGTTACAGGACGTGCACTTTCCGCCAATATCAAGGCCGGCAACAATTTGCTTTTATGCAAAGGAATGCAAGACGGCGGCACTTTTGGTTCTATTGAAGCAAAAGGTCACGTGTGGGGCCTTCGGTTTGAATCTTGCAACATTAAAGCAGAGGGTAATATCCACTCAAACTATCTGATGGGATGCGAAGCACGCTGCAACGGCATGGCTAGCATCATAGGTGGTAGGGCGCTTATCGACAGCACAAACCTATATGCAAAAAACGGTGTCATCACCGGCACCATAGGCGGTATTGGAAACTCTGCCGTATCGGCCGGCTTGGAGCGTGAATTTTTCCAGCGTTATGATACCATTGTCAAGAAAGTGGATCGTTTAAACATTGATATTCAGTCTTCTCAGCAAAATCTCACCACACACGAGCGTATCCATAAAGGCAAAGCCGACAAAGGCAGGAACGACCCATCATATAAAGATATGCTGTCTAAACGTAATCAAGCTTTGAGCGTCTTGAATATTTTAACTGCCGAGCGCACTCGTATGAAACGTGTGCTGGGCCAGGCCTCGTCTGTGTCTATCATCGTGCGCACAGCCGCCGCACCCGGTACCACCATCACCATTGATACACACAGCATGCAAATTATCAGCACCATGAAAAAAACTCGGTTCCGTTGTAAAGATGAGCTTATTTCTGCAACAGCCATCGCAAATTAATACACTTTCTAAGACACCCTGCTTCTGCACAATATATCCCATTGCATATAGTCCATTATTTTACAATTAATTCATGTTTTAATTTCATTTTGTTAATATTAGCTTTTCCTTTTCTCTTCCACCATCTTTGATAATTTGTTATACTAATATTGTCACTTCATATTATTCTATTGTATTGATTTAGGAGGATCCCGTGGTAATAGAATCAAATATTTCATCTGATGCAGTGTATAGCGCTGTTCGTCCGTTAGCCCTTTTGCCCATGAAGGGCTGCGAAAAAATAGGCACGGCGGTAAATGATTATTTACTTGAGTGGAGTAGCCAGCCCAAAAACAGTCAGCTGCTTTCATTTCCCGGATATAATAAGAGTTCTTTTCTTATAAAAGCCGATTGCCCTCGTTTTGGCACAGGCGAAAGTAAGGGTATTATTCAAGAAAGTGTACGCGGATATGATTTGTATATAATATGCGATGTAACGAACTATCATGTCACATATTCTATGTATAATAAAGAATCCGCCATGAGCCCGGACGATCACTTTGCTGATTTAAAGCGGCTTATCGGCGCGGCCGGTTGCAAGCCTCATCGCATTCATGTCATTATGCCTTTCTTATACGAAGGACGCCAGCATCGTCGCACTGCCCGTGAAAGCCTTGATTGCGCTGTGGCCTTGCAAGAGCTTTACCACCTTGGTGTAGACAGCATCATTACATTTGATGCGCATGATCCACGCGTGCAGAATGCTGTTCCTACAAACAATTTTGACAGCGTTCAGTCGGCATACCAAATTTTAAAGTCTATTTTGCGCTTTGCTCCCGATATGGTTATAGATAAAGATCACACCATGGTGATTTCTCCGGACGAGGGTGCCGCTGCACGAAACATTTACTACGCCTCTATGATGGGTCTTGACATGGGCCTGTTTTATAAACGTCGTGATTATTCAAAAGTTGTGGGCGGCCGCAATCCTATTGTTGCTCACGAATACCTTGGCGATAATGTAGAAGGCAAAGATGTTATTATTGCCGATGACATTCTTGCTACCGGTGAATCTTTACTGGACATCGCTAAAGAGCTGAAACGTCGCAAGGCACGCAGGGTATTTTTAGCCACCACGTTTGCTCTTTTCACTTGTGGCACCGATGTGTACGAGCAGGCTTATAATGACGGGCTTTTTGACCAGCTTTTTGCCACAAATCTTACCCATCTTGATCATAATCTTAAATCTGCGCCTTGGTTCACCGAGGTCAACATGTCTAAATATATTGCTTTACTTATCGCCACCATTAACCATGACAATTCTTTGTCTGATCTCTTGAATCCAAACGACCGTATGCAAGATTTGCTGAGCAAGCATAGAGCAGGCTTGCAACTGTAGATATATCACTATATCCGAGGGTTTTTTACAAGTCCTCGGATTTTTTGTATTATTAAGTAGTATCAAATCATTTTAAGGAGACGCTTTTATGATCACCATGCAAAGTACCCTTCGTGAAGTGTATCGTAATCCCGTTGGAAAAGACATCTTACTTTTGCTGCTGCGTAGCGCAGATAAAAACCCAAAAATACTTCGTAATCCGTTGATCGCCGGCTTAAAACTTTCGGCTATCGACCGTATTATAGGAAAAAAAGTACCCGGCCTTGCCGCAGGTATTGTTCGCATTTTGCAAAATCATCCACAGCATGCGCCCGAATTTCCCTCGGTCATTAATCCTAAATGGTGGAAAGAAGCGGTGGTCTATCAAATTTATCCCCGCAGTTTTATGGATAGCAACGACGACGGAATAGGCGACTTGGCAGGCATTAAAAGTCGCATTCCTTACCTGAAAGACTTGGGTGTAGATGTTGTGTGGCTTTCGCCCATATATGACAGCCCTTGCGATGATAACGGCTACGATGTGCGCAATTATAAGAAAATATTGCAAGAGTTTGGCAGCATGGCTTCGTTTAGATTTCTGGTCAAGGCCTTACATGAAGCCGGCATAAAGCTGATGATGGATCTTGTGGTGAACCACACATCTGATGAGCATGAATGGTTCCAAAAAGCCCTGGCAGATCCCACTTGTCCTGAAAAAGACTACTACATTTGGGCAAACGGACAAAATGGAAACCCACCAAACAACTGGCAAAGTTTCTTTTCAGGGTCTGCGTGGAATCAATATTCACAAACAGAAGAATGGGCCCTGCATCTTTTCAGTAAAAAACAAATGGACCTCAACTGGAATAATCCGGCGCTACGTCATGAGATATACGATACCATCCGCTGGTGGCTTGATAAAGGTGTAGACGGTTTCCGCTTAGATGTTATCAATTTCATATCCAAGGACAGCCTGCAAGATGGCAACCCTGTCATCGGTGATGCTTTTGGTTTTTGTGGCATAGAGCATTATTTCTATGGGCCTGATTTGCATCAGCATCTGCAAGAGATGAACAAGGAAGCTTTTTCGGCAAAAGAGGACGTGTTCACTGTGGGCGAGACTCCCGGTATCGGCCTTAATATGAGCCGCATGCTGAGCGCCGAAGAACGAGCAGAACTTAGTATGGTGTTTAACTTTGATCATCTTGATAATCCCGGCCAAAGCCGCATGTTCCCTTATGACTATGACCTGCGCCATTTAAAGCCATATTTCCTGAACTGGCAACAAAACTATGGAAACAACTGCTGGCAGGCATTGTTTTTTGAAAATCACGATAACCCACGCATGATAAGTAAAATCCAAAGCGATGTGGCTTGGCGCATGGTCTTAGCAAAACTACTTGCTGTTTTGCAATTCACCTTACGCGGCACGCCTTTTATCTATCAAGGACAAGAACTTGGTATGACCAATACACAGTTTTTATCCGTGAATGATTTACGGGATGTTGAAGCGAAAAATCGCTTTGAAAGGCTTAAAACACTTTATTCCGAGGCCGATTCCGCCGGCGAGCAAATCGCGCTGGAAACTGTTGCCTGGGGCACTCGTGATCATAGCCGAACACCCATGCAATGGACCAGTGACCGCCACGCCGGATTCACAAAAGGTGAGCCTTGGATGCCGCCAAACCCAAACTATCCCACCATAAACGCCGAAAATGAAATGATGAACCCAAACTCTGTGTATCATTTTTTCAAGAAGCTTATTGCACTTCGCAAGGAACATACCGCCTTGATATACGGTGATTTTGCTCCGGTTTTCGCCGACCAGAAAAACACATTTTGTTATTTCAGAACACTTGGCAATGATAAGCTTTATATCGAAATTAACTTGACTGAAGAAGCACAAAAACGTCCGGGGCCTTTGAGCGCCCACCACCATCTAATTGCTAGCAACTATGGTAAAGTTTCTTCCGGTTTACGTGCTTACGAAGCCAATGTGTACTCTATTTTCTAAGCTGTTTCATCACTAAAACATAAAAAAACCGAGTGTGCTAAAACATAGCCACTCGGTTTTTTGTTTATTCATCGCAAAATATCGGCGTAAACAAGTTTATTTTATCTGCATTACTTTTTTATACTCATCAATTTGTTTTCTCACTGCTTTTGGTGAAGGTCCACCTTCACTACTGCGTTCAGATATACACGTGGCCAAATCTATAGTCGTGTGCACATCCTCGCAAAACAAATCGCTAGCTTTTTTATATTCTGATAGCGGCAGGCTTTCAAGGGTTTCATTTTCTGCCACACACATCGCCACCAGCTGGCCTGTGATTTTATACGCATCCCTAAACGGCATGCCTTTTTTCACCAAATAATCTGCACAATCAGTGGCGTTGATAAATCCTTTCGCCGCTGCTTTTTTCATGTTTTCCTTTTTCACGTTCATGGTTTCTATCATTGGCCGCATCGCTTTTAGACACAATAAAACTGTATCCACCGCGTCAAACACCGCCGGTTTATCCTCTTGCATATCTTTGTTATACGCCAATGGCAAGTTTTTCATCATGGATAACAGCGTCGTTAAATCGCCATACACACGGGCAGTTTTCCCACGTACCAGCTCTGTGATATCGGGGTTTTTCTTTTGCGGCATGATGGACGAGCCTGTAGCAAACGCATCATCCAGCTCTACAAAGGAAAATTCGCTACTACACCACAAAATGATTTCTTCCGATAGCCTCGACAAATGTGTCATCAATATGCTCAGTGCCGCCGCAATCTCGATACAAAAATCCCTGTCCGACACAGCATCCAAACTATTTGCGCAAACACCATCAAATCCCAGCTCGGCCGCTGTGAGGCTTCTATCTATAGGATATGTGGTCCCGGCCAGCGCACCCGCACCCAGTGGGCTTTGGTTCATTCGATTTTTCGCGTCTTGTAGCCGTTCATAGTCTCTGCGCAACATCTGCGCATATGCCATCAAATGATGTGCAAACGTTATAGGCTGAGCCACCTGCAAATGGGTATATCCCGGCATAACGGTATCTATATGCTGCTGGGATAGATTCACAAGCGTTGTTGCCAAAGCTTTTGTCTCGTCCATCAGCTCGCTTGATTTTTTGCGCAAATACAGGCGCAAATCGGTAGCCACTTGGTCATTCCTGCTACGTGCTGTGTGTAGGCGTTTTCCTGCATCACCTATTCTAGCAGTCAGCTCTTGCTCCACAAACATATGGATATCTTCCGCTGTATCATCAATTAACAGCGTTCCATTTTCTATATCTTTTTCAATTTCCTGCAACGCCACCTTGATATCGGTATAGTCTTTTTCAGTCAGTATCCCACTTTTACACAGCATGTGTGCATGCGCAATACTGCCTTTAATATCTTCGCGAAACATCACCCAGTCAAATGAAATCGATGAGTTAAAGTCATTGATATCCTTATCAAGTTCCTTACTAAAGCGCCCCGCCCACATTTTCATTTTCTATCTCCTTGCGCTAAAATAGTGTAAATATTATTAATATACCCCACCATCGGCGGGGTATATTTTTATATTGCTTTATAATGCGGCCGCACCATATATACCGGCGTCATTACCCAGCCCAGCACGATCCACTTTTGGCATTTTGCTCCTGTCACCGGCGAAAATATGAGCACGCACATATTCCCTAACTGCTGAAATAAATGCCTCGCCTTCATTCGCAATGCCGCCACCCAAAAGCACCATGTCGGGCCGCCAAATGTTCACAGCGTTCACCACTGTTATTCCTACATACTTCACATAGTTATCCACCACAGTTTTTGCGGCGGCATCACCTTCGTTTGCGGCCATAAACGGTATTCTTCCGTTCATGTTATTTAAGTCCCCGTCACACAGGCGCCACATCGCCGAGTTTTTATCCTTTTCGGCGGCACGTTTCGCGTCTCGTATCAATGCAGTGGCCGAAGCATACGCTTCAATACAGCCTTTTTCGCCACAAGGACACTCTTCCCCGTCGATTGCCATCACGCTATGGCCAAACTCCATACGGCCTGCTCCGCCACCTTGTGGGCGAGAATCTATAACCACGCCGCTTCCGACACCTGTACCAAGTGTGAACATCACCACATGGCTTGCATCCTTGGCCGCGCCGTTCACCACTTCACCAAACACAGCCACATCGGCATCGTTTGCAAGTTGCATCGGTAAATTTGCCGGGAAATGACTGCGCATTTCAGAAAGCAGTGGCACGTCCACCCAGTTAAAGTTCCCGGCAAACACCACCACGCCATTGTCTGTGTCTATCATTCCCGGGCTTGCTATGCCTAGGCTAGCGCAATCTTTAAGCTCGATATCATTTTCAGAAAGCACCTGCTTTACCAGGTTTGCCATATCGGCCGCCACATCTTGCCATGTACGATTATATGGGTCAGTGCTGCCACTTTTTTTACCAATAAGCACACCGTTTCCGTCCACCACGCCTGCTTTTATATTGGTTCCGCCCAAGTCAATTCCTATCCGATATTCCATAGTGATACCTCATTTCTGATTGTATTTTTTATCTATGGAGCAATGAATTTACCCCTCACGACCACAACATTTTTTGTATTTTTTACCACTACCGCAAGGACAACTATCGTTTCTGCCTATTTTTGCGTCTGCCGCTTTACGAACAGGTTTTCTTTTTTCAGGTGCGCCGCCCATGCCTGTGGGATTTGCCACTTGTTTACGCTGTGGGGCATCCTCACCTTGCTTTATTTCCACCGTCATCAACATTTTTGTGGTATCTTCTTTTATGCTGTCCACCATGGAATCAAACATGTCAAAGCCTTCCAGCCTGTATTCCACCACCGGATCACGCTGAGCATAGCTACGCAGATATATGCCACGACGAAGCTCTTCCATTGCGTCGATATGGTTCATCCACTTCGTATCCACGTTTCGCAAAAGCACTGTACGCTCCAGCTCACGCATTAGTTTTTCGCCATATTTTTCTTCTTTTTCGGCTAAAATCGCATTTGCTTTGTCGCAAAGCTCTTTTGTGATATCCGCCACTTGCAAATTTTCCAGCTGTTTTGCGTCATAGTGGAAATCCTCGTCCTTTGTCAGCCAGCCAAGATAATAGTCCCTAAGCGCTGTAAAGTTCCACTCGTCGGCATCTTCCGCCGTGCAATACACAGATACATTCGACGTAATACTGTCGTTTATCATGGTTTTTACACTGCCGGATACATCCTCGCCACTAAGCACTTGCTTGCGCTGACCATAAATAATCTCACGCTGGCTGTTCATCACATCGTCAAAGCGCAACACGTTTTTACGCATGTCAAAGTTTCGACCTTCTATCTTACGCTGAGCACTCTCGATGGAGTTTGAGATTATTCTGTTTTCAATGGGTACATCTTCGTCCACGCCCAGTGTGTCCATGACACTCTGCACACGCTCGCCACCAAAAAGACGCATAAGGTCATCTTCCAGCGACAAATAAAATCTGCTCTCGCCATCATCGCCCTGACGACCTGCACGACCACGCAGCTGGTTATCGATACGTCTGCTTTCATGACGCTCGGTACCAATGATGAAAAGCCCGCCCGCCTTACGCACTTTTTCTACTTCTTCATCAATGCCTTTTTTCTTTTCTGCGTACAGCTCGCTATACACTTTGCGTGCATTTAAAATTTCTTCGTTGTCGGTTTCTCCGTGGCCTGTGGCCTCCACTAGCATCTCCTCGGAAAACTCCCGTTTTGTCATCTCTTGCTTTGCCATAAACTCGGCATTACCGCCAAGCATGATATCCGTACCACGGCCTGCCATGTTTGTAGCAATGGTAACGGCTCCGGGGTGTCCTGCCTGCGCCACAATCTGTGCTTCTTTTTCGTGATGTTTTGCATTAAGCACATTGTGCTTCACGCCACGTTTTTTCAGCATTTTAGACAGCATTTCGCTTTTTTCAATAGATATCGTACCAACCAATACCGGTTGGCCTTTTTCATAACATTCCACCACTTGCTCTATAACCGCATTATATTTACCGTTCACGGTTTTATACACAGCATCGGCGTGATCTTTTCTTGCCATCGGCTTGTTTGTGGGCACTTCCACCACTTGCAGGCCGTATATTTCGTTAAATTCTTCTTCCTCGGTCTTTGCAGTACCCGTCATTCCGGCCAGTTTTTTATACATACGGAAATAGTTTTGGAAGGTGATGGTGGCCAAAGTTTTAGACTCACGCTCTACCTTTACACCCTCTTTTGCCTCTATCGCCTGGTGCAGGCCCTCATTATACCTGCGGCCCATCATAAGGCGCCCGGTAAACTCGTCCACTATGATAACTTCGCCGTCACGCACCACATAATCCACGTCTTTACGCATTATTCCACGCGCTTTTACCGCCTGATTAATGTGATGTGACAGCTCCATATTGTCGGCGTCAGATAAATTATCCACGCCAAAATAGCGCTCGGCTTTGACAATACCTCTTTTTAGCAGTGTAGAGGTTTTCGCCTTTTCATCTACTATGAAATCGCCATCCATGTCCGGATCTTCGTCCATGTCAACCTTGCTATCGGTTTCCTTCACCCTCACAGCTTTCAGTGTTTTGGCAAAATTGTCTGCCAGCTTGTACAAATCTGTGCTTTTGTCGCCGGCACCCGAAATAATAAGCGGGGTACGCGCCTCGTCAACCAAGATGGAGTCCACCTCGTCCACAATGGCATACGCATGGTTTCGCTGTACCATCTGCTCTTTGTACGTCACCATGTTATCTCGCAGATAGTCAAACCCAAACTCGTTGTTTGTGCCGTATGTTATGTCGCACGCATACGCTTCTCTGCGCTTATTATTCTCGATACCATGCACAATAAGGCCTACAGACAGGCCTAAGTAACGGTAAATTTTACCCATCCATTCGCTGTCACGTTTTGCGAGGTAGTCATTCACCGTCACCACATGCACGCCATTTCCAGCTAGCGCGTTCAGATACACCGGTAATGTGGCTACCAATGTTTTACCTTCACCGGTTTTCATCTCGGCAATCATGCCTTTGTGTAGCACAAGGCCGCCCATTATTTGAACAGGGAAATGCGTCATTCCAAGCACACGTGTGGCCGCTTCACGACAAGTGGCAAAAGCCTCGGGCAATACATCGTCCAGGCTTTCCCCTTGGTTTATACGCTCGCGCAGTTTTTCTGTCATTGAGCGTAGCTCGCTACCACTCATTTTCTTAAACTTTTCTTCCATGCCGATGATTTCATCCACCACCGGCTGTATACGCTTTAGCTCCTTGTCGGAAAAACTACCAAATATTTTATCCAAAAAACCCAAAGTTTTCTCTCCTATATCTCATATGTACACATCGCTAAGCTATGTGATTTCACACATTACTCTAGCGATATCATGTAGTAATAAACCGGCTGACCACCGTTTAACAGAGTCACTTCCACACCTGCCGGAATTTTTTCTTTCAGCAAGTCGCATGTGCGTTCTGCGTCTGCCAAGCTTACGTCCGAGCCGTAAATCAGCGTTACAAAACTGGTATTTTTACTGCACATGCTACGTGCTAGGCGATATGTTGTTTTTGTTATGTCTGTGCCCACGCTTGCCAGTTTTCCGTTTGCCAGGCCAATTATCTCGCCTTTGCGAATTTTACGTCCGTCAAATTCAGAATTGCGCGCGGCAAAAGTGATAAGGCCGGTGTCCACACCTGCCGCCATTTTACCCATTTCGATGGTATTTTGCTCCACATCGGCGTCCGGATCAAAAGCCAGCATAGCCGTCATGCCTTGCGGCACTGTACGGGTTGGAATCACTATCACTTTACGGTCGGCGATTTTAGCCGCTTGCTCTGCCGCCATGATGATATTTTTGTTGTTTGGCAATACATACACTGCACCGGCCGGCACGCTTTGCACCGCTTTCACAATGTCTTCTGTAGACGGATTCATGGTTTGACCGCCACTGACAACGGCATCAACACCTAAATCGGTGAAGATATCACGCAGGCCATCACCGGCAACCACCGACACAAACCCATATGCACGCTCAGGGTCGGGCGCAACATAGGCAAACTCTTCACTTTCGTCCATTTTTTCTGCTTCGGCTTGCTTTTCCAACGCCGCGCCTTGGGCTTTACGTGCTTCATACTGCTCGTGCATATTTTCAATCTTTAGTCTGGTCAAATATCCAAACTCTATAGCTTTTGTCAAGATTTTGCCGGGATCTGCTGTGTGCACATGGCATTTGATAATGTCATCATCTTCCACAACTACCACAGAATCTCCGTGACTTTCAAGGTATGCACGCAGTTTTGTAGCCGAGGACCCATTCTCCTTATTCACCAAAAACTCGGTGCAATAGGCATTGGTGATATCGGGGTTTAGCTCGTCAGTAAAAACACCCTTGCCTACATTTGCAGTAGACAGTTTTGGTTTCGGTTTAGACTCTGCTTGCTCATCATCCGCCACCATAGCGCCACCTGCAATCACTTGCTGCATACCCTCTAAGATAATGCAAAAACCCATGCCGCCGGCATCTACCACTCCTGCTTTTTTCAATACTTCCAGCTGGTTTGGGGTTTCATCTAGGGCTATGCGCGCCTCTTTCACGATAATATCCCATAGCTTTATCATATCGCTCTCGCCGCTTTGTGCCGCTTTTTCGCTGGCCACACGAGACACTGTAAGCATAGTGCCCTCGGTGGGCTTCATTACTGCTTTATATGCGCCTTCCACGCCTTGCTCCAGCGCCGCCACAATATCTGCGGCATCTGCTGTTTTCTTGCCTTTCAGCGCTTTGGAAAATCCACGGAACAATAGGCTGGTGATAACACCCGAGTTACCGCGTGCGCCACGAAGCATGGCAGAAGCCGCCGCATGGCTGGCCTCGGCCACAGTGCAGCTGTCCGGCATACCGGCAAGCTCATCCTTTGCCGCCGATACTGTCATGCTCATGTTGATACCGGTGTCACCATCGGGCACCGGAAATACGTTCAGTTCGTCCACATCCGCACGATACTTGCGGATGTTGTTTGCGCCCGAAATAATGGCGTCTCTTAGCTTTTTTCCTTCTATCATATCAATTCACTCCAAAATATAGCCGTATGCATAAATAATATCGGCTACTTACATTTTTGCATTTTAGCTTGCTTATATTACAATATTTACCCTATGATATCGTCTACAGATACACGAATATTTCTCACTGTAAGGCCGGTAGCTTCCTCCACCACGTATTGCACTTTGTGTGTGACACTACGCACTGCCTCGGTGATATTCAGGCCATACGTCACTTTGATATGCAGTTCAATATCAAGTTGGCCGTCTTCTTCCCTGACACTCACACCTTTTTCAGGAAAATCTTTATTCAATAAACTTTTTAGGTTATCTTTTGTACCCTTCATTGCCATTCCTGCTACGCCAAACCCACTTTGCACTACAGTGGCAACCAGTTCTGAAAAATAGCCCGATGTCATGCTCACTTTTCCTAAAGTGTTGTAATATGATACCAAAATCTTTCCCTCCTTTGTGGGCATCGCCATCACCCACACATAGTATTAAAGCTATATTAAACAATCACCATCACTTTTTACATTTCACAATGCACTATAACTACAAAGATATACAGTGCCAATATATTATACAACTTGTACATGTTATTGTACAGAGAAAATACGGTGAAAATACGCAAATACGGAAAAAATGACCATTTTACACAGAGCAAACTATGGTTTTTCGTTGCTTTGTTGCATGGTCATTATTTTATCGACAGATTTTCATAAGATATCTTTGTGATTTTTATTAGTATATCTAATCAACTTTGCAAAATGTATGTTCTATTTCGCCTATATACATGCGATGGTAATCTTGCTCTGGATAGTGTGTTTTACTGATATTGCTGTCCAAAAATCCTTCTTTCACCATGTCTTGTATATACAATTTACGGCATATCAGCACCAAGCTAGCTTCCTCAAACGCCGGAACACCCACAAACTCGTTTACATGCAGACCCGTTTCAGTGATTTTGTCACTGTCGCGACCGCTTTTAGTTCCCAGCAGTGCCAGCTCCTCACGAAACTTACCTTTTTCAAAAAACGACAAAGAATAGTAGTCTTGCGCTTCCATAAACTCTTTGGTATAGCGCTGTGGACGTACATATGCCGTTGATACCGGCTTGTTCCATAAAATGCCCACCTGTCCCCAACTAGCTGTCATTGTATTACAATTTTCCTTTGTTCCTGCTGTGACCAGCATCCAGCTAGTGCCAATTCTTTCAAACATATTGTCTTGTACTTCTTGTATTGTTTTTTTCACAAACGGCATAAATTATCTCCTCACAAGTCTATTTCATATTGTTCCATAGTGGTGTAGGGTACATTCCACTATCGTGCTTTTCTTTTATGCTTTGCATCACCGACGGCTTGTCTTCTTGGTATGTGACACCTTGCCAAATGTCTGTGCTCTGTAGCACTTTCACATCGGCCTCGCCTTTTTCAATCAACTCGCCCACATAATTCGGCAGAAGGCTTTCGCATTTTTCGGGATTTTTAGGAATTTCAGCATCTAAAAACTGCGAAAAATCCCTTTCGGCTTTTTCCAGTATCCCTGCTTCAAAACCCCAGAAATTCATGCTCACCAGCGTGCCTTGCGGCAAATCTGTCCAGCTGTTTCCATCATCTTCGGTATATGCAGCGCCATTTTCTGTTTTCTTGATTTTAGTACGCTCCACTATATCACTCAAAAATCCGTTATCATCTGCCATGCATACACCACGTGACACCGTACCGTGATCGGTGACAGTGTTTTCGATAAGATATCCTACCATAGCATAGTGTTCTTTTTTGTCTTCTTTTGCCTCTTTTGTCAAAAATTCATATATAGCCTTATATGCTTGCGGACCATAATAATCGTCTGCGTTGATTACCGCAAACGGACCATCAATCTTTGCAGCCGCCGCCATCACTGCGTGGGTGGTTCCCCATGGTTTCACACGGCCTTCGGGCACACTGTATCCGCTTGGTAGCATGTCCAATTCCTGGAAAGCATACTCCACTTCAATGTTTTGTGCCATGCGCTCGCCTATGGCTTCTTTAAAGTCTTTTTCGATGGCATGTTTAATGATAAACACCACTTTTTCGAAGCCTGCTTTTTTTGCGTCGTATAGCGAGTAATCGATAATAAGTTCACCGCTTGGGCCAATGGGGTCAATCTGTTTCAGTCCACCATAGCGGCTACCCATTCCTGCCGCAAGTACCACCAATACCGGTTTTTTCATAACGATACCACCTTTTCTTTTTACTTATTCATATCCTTTTGGGTTTTTACTTTGCCAGTTCCAGCTGTGTGCACACATTTCAGCAATGCCGTATTCAGCCTGCCAGCCCAGTTCTTCTTTTGCTTTTTTTGTGTCGGCATACACCGTGGCAATATCGCCCGGCCTGCGCTTTGATATCACATACGGTATCTCTTTTCCACATGCTTTTTCGTATGCTTTTATCACTTCCAAAACGCTGTATCCCTGGCCTGTGCCAAGATTGTAGATGTCCAGCCCGTTGTTTTCTTCCAGCTTTTTCATGGCCGCCACGTGGCCTTTTGCCAAATCCACCACATGGATATAATCCCTCACGCCGGTGCCGTCGTGGGTGTCATAGTCGTTCCCAAACACATTGACGGAATCAAGCTCGCCCACCGCTACTTTGGCAATATACGGCACTAAATTGTTCGGGATACCTGCGGGATCTTCGCCTATACGTCCGCATGGGTGTGCACCGATGGGATTGAAATACCTCAATAGCGCCACTTGCATTTTAGGCTCTGCCTTGCAATAATCCATCAAAATCTTTTCTATCATCAGCTTTGTTTGCCCGTAAGGGTTCATCGCACTGGTGGGAAACCCCTCGTTTACCGGTACACTTTCAGGCTCGCCATACACTGTAGCCGAGGAAGAAAACACAAAATTATTTACACCTGATTTTCGCATGACATTCAGCATGTTTAGGGTACTAATCAAGTTGTTGCTGTAATATTCCAGCGGCTTTTGTACGCTTTCGCCCACTGCTTTCAGCGCAGCAAAATGTATCACCGCTTCAATATCGGTGTTTTCTTTAAACACATCATCCAGCTTTGCCTCATCGCATATATCAACATCATAAAACCGCAAAGATTTGCCGGTGATTTCTTCCACCCTTTTTACGGCTTCTTTACTGGAGTTCACAAGATTGTCCGCTATTATTACATCATAACCCGCTTCAAGTAGCTCTATGCAGGTATGGCTGCCGATATACCCCGCGCCTCCACTCACTAAAATAGCCATTGTGTACCTCTTTTCTTATGTTTTAAATAACACGTACACGCACAACGCCGTCCAAAGCTTTTAGCTGAGCGACATCCTCTTCACTTATCTTAGCTTGCACATCAATAATAGTATATGCAAAGTCTCCTCTGCTTTTGTTTGTCATGTTTTCGATATTTACTCCGGAATGGTTTAAAACGCCGGTTAGGCCTGCCAAAATACCTTTTTCGTTACGGTTTATCACACAAATGCGGCTGCCTGCACTGCGTGGCACCGAAATATTCGGTAAATTCACACTGTTTACTATATTGCCGTTGATGAGGTAATCTTTCAGCTGGTTTGCCGCCATCACGGCACAGTTGTCTTCACTTTCAGGTGTGGACGCACCAAGATGCGGGATACATGTGACACCCGGCTGGTCAATTAGCTCTGCCACAGGAAAGTCTGTAACATAACTTGCCACTCGGCCGTTGCCAAGCGCTGTCAGCAAGGCTGCGTTGTCCACAAGCTCGCCTCTGGCAAAGTTTATGATACGTGCACCTTGCTTCATTTTTGGTATGGTTTCGTTCCCGATAATTCCACGTGTTTCGGCGTTTACCGGCAAGTGAAGTGTCAAATAATCGCTGTTTTGGATAACATCCGAAAGATTGACAGAATGTTTCACACTACGTGACAAGCTCCACGCAGCATCCACCGAAATAAACGGATCATACCCCAGCACTTCCATATGCAGGTGTGTTGCCATGTTTGCCACTTTGATGCCGATAGCACCAAGACCGATAACGCCCAGGGTTTTCCCTTCAAGTTCCGGGCCCACAAACTTGTTTTTGCCTTTTTCTACCAAAGCAGGCACATCATCGCCTTCATCTTTAATGGTGCTGGCCCATTTAATGCCCGAAGCAACGTCACGAGAGCTCATCACCAGCGCCGCCAAAACCAGTTCTTTTACGGCGTTTGCGTTTGCACCGGGTGTGTTAAACACCACTATTCCCTCTTCGGTACACTTCTCTACCGGAATGTTGTTTACCCCTGCGCCTGCACGAGCTACCGCAAGCAAGCTCTCGGGCAAGTCCATGTCGTTCATATTGTAACTACGTAACAACACCCCATCTGGATTCACTTGTGCGTCTTGCTCTTCAATCTGAAAAAGCGACGTTGGCAAGCACGATATTCCGTTGGGTGAAATGTTATTCAATGTCTTTACTACAAACATATGCTACCATCCTTTGTTTTTTACGCGTTATCATGGGCGATTTTTATATACTTTCTCATCACTGCATCACAGCATTTTTCATTGCCTATCAATAACAGCAGATTGATAATATTTTATCACAACCGCCCTTTTGTCGCAATAGTAACTATTTTATTACGCAATATTTTATTCGCCGCTAAAATAATATATTTTGCAATATTATATTGACTATCTATATTATACACGTTATAATATTGTTGAACCCACATTAACTAGCCACAAGGAGAATATGCTTATGACCTTTAACACAGGGGCAGCCCTTTTAGAGGCACTGGTTCTAAGCGCTGTCAACCAAAGCGATACATATGGGTACAAAATCACCCAGGATGTGCGCAGTGTGGTAGAAGTGAGCGAAAGCACCCTGTATCCCGTGCTGAGGCGCCTGCAAAAAAACGGTCATTTGGCCGCTTACGACCAGGCCTATGACGGGCGCAACCGCCGCTATTACACCATCACACAGCAAGGGCGTGAATATTTGCAAGAGTGCCGAACAGAGTGGCAAAGCCATCGTGAGAAAATCGAAAATTTATTATTCGGAGGAACCTGTAATGACCAAACATGAATTTTTACTAACGCTTGAAAAGGAGCTGAGCGGTGCTTCTATGGGCGAAAGGCAAGCCGCTTTGCAGTATTACACCGAATATTTAGACGAGGCCGGACCTGAGCGTGAAGAGGATGTAATAAAAGAGCTTGGTAGCCCGCAAAGTATCGCCGCAGATATTTTAGACGCACAGGGCACATATTCTGAAGAGGAGCAGTGGGGTCCGCCAAACCCGCCACCACCTGTAGGCGAGGCGCTGAAAACTGCCGGTAAATCCATCTTACATGCAGGCGAAGACCTTTTCCAAAAAGTACAAAGTGAATTCACCACCGAGGTGCCCAAAACACAGCCACCACCGCCACCGCAATATACGGCCACTGCTCCGGTGCCTCCTATGACAAATCAGGCACCGCCACCGCCGCCGCCACCTATAAACAGCTATAGCACAACCGGTAACACCGTTGCCAAAATCATCTTGATTATTCTTGCATGCGTGGTTTTATTGCCTGTTCTTGCCGGCGGCTTTGGCACACTTTTTTCAGTGATAAGCGCTATTGTCATTTTGTTTTTTTGTCCCATCATCATCGGTGTTGCACTTATCATTTCCGCCATCGTTCTTATCGCCAGTGGCGCCGCCTTGCTCCCCAGTCTTGTGGGTAGCGGCGTGTTGGTAATCGGCTCTGGCGTGTTTTTGCTGGGACTTGGACTATTGTTATTTTACGGCGGAATAATACTTTTGTTTAAAGCTTTACCCAAATTCTGTCGATACATATGGGGTGGCATCGTGTCTATATGGAACAAAATATTCCATCGCAGTGGCAAACAGGAGGAAACTGTAAATGAGTAAAAAAATATTACCTGCAATTTTTCTTTGCATCACATTTTTAGGCATTATTTTAATGCTTGTTGGATTTTTCGTGTTGGGTGGCCGTTTTGGTGTATTCGCGCCTGACACACAGGGCAACATGGTATATCATTCACAAGGCGAGGATATCGTGGTTGGAAAAGCAGCAAGTTGGATGTCCTACATTCCGGGTGGCATAGGCATCAGTAGCCGTGTTATATACCAAACAATATCAACACCCGGCATACATGACGGACTGCCCCAACAGACCGCACCTTTTGCCGATGATGAGCTAAACAATCTCAACATTGATATCGGCCTTAGCACCATGTATGTTGTCAGTGGAGACGACTGGGGTCTCAGCGTCGATGGTTTTGTCCCATATAGCGCAAACTTTGAAAACGGTACTTGGTCCATCCGCACCGAAGATACGATTTTTCACAGCCTATGGAGGCAATTTTGGTGGCTTTTCAGGCCGGACGAGACTGTGTTCACCTTAGTTGTGCCGTCTAGTTTTGAAGAACTTGATATCACTGTTTCTGCTGGCGAGGTTTTTGTTTCCGACATCACGCTGGAAGAACTAAACGCAAGTGTAAATGCAGGCTCGCTCATTTTAGATGATATAACGGCAGAAACAACCAGCTTATCGGCAGACGTTGGCAACATTGAAACCAAAAACTTGCAAACTGATGTTTGCGAGCTGTCGACCGATGTTGGCAATATCGAGTTCCACGGGAATATTTCAGACAATCTTTGGGCCAATTCCGACATCGGCAATATTATTATTGAAGTTCCTCATCCCGGCTCTTACAGCTGGAATGTTGATAGTTCGATAGGAAACGTGTCTATCGGCCACAACAATATGAGCAGTTTTTCTCAGACATCAAATGGTTCCGAAGGAAGCGGAGGCCCACATTTTGATCTGGCTTCCGATATTGGCAACGTAGAGGTCATTTTCAATTAATAACAGCTTGCTTCGCATCATAAAACATCTTATAAAGGAGATCTCATGGAACCTAAACGTCTTTACCGCAGCCGTGCAAATCATATGATTAGTGGTGTGTGTGGCGGCATTGCGGAATATTTCAATGTCGACCCCACCATTGTCCGTTTAATTGCCGTTTTACTTTTGTTTATGGGTATGTTCGTCACAACAGGCGTTGCATACCTCGTTTGTGCTGCTGTGATTCCACACGCGCCACAATAAATCAAGCTTACAATAAAAAAGCAAGGCTACCTCATTCACGGGTAGCCTTGTTTTTTATTATGCTTATTATTTTCCTATTTCTTTCAAAAGACGCTGGCGCTCGTCCCAAAGTGCCTGCGATAAATCCACATAATATTTATGTGGATACTCAAACCGCATCACTTCTTCCCACAGTGTATTTACTTGTTTTTTACAGTTTTCACGCACAGCATGAATGTCCGGCATGCTGTATACCAGCTTTCCTTTTTCGTAAATCGGCACATTAATCCTGCGGATGGTGCAATTGTAAAACGTGCGTTGTTTCCATGTTTCCACCGGATCAAACAGTGTTATGCCGTCTTTGCAGTCAGGTTCTTCGTCAAACAGCGTGATATAGTCCGCCATGGCGTTGCCTGTTTCGTTGTCATATAGTCGCCATAGCTTTTTCAGGCATGGTATGGTGGTTTTTTCCACCGTTTCGCTCACTTTTATTTTTGGCGTATACCGTCCACTATGCTTCACCGCCACCAGCTTATACACCCCGCCAAACACGGGATCGCTCTTTGATGTTATCAAATTTTCGCCGATGCCAAAAATATCCACTTCGGCGTTTTGCTGGAATAAATCCCTTACAATATACTCGTCCAGCGAGTTTGACGAGCATATTTTTGCGTCGGGATATCCCGCCTCGACCAGCATCTTGCGTGCTCGCTTTGAAAGATACGCAATATCGCCCGAGTCAATACGAATACCACCGGGACGCTTGCCTTGCGGCTTCAGCACTTCGTCAAACACACGTATGGCGTTTGGCAACCCGCTTTTTAGTGTGTTATATGTATCTACCAGCAATATGCAGTTGTCTGGATATTTTTGCGCATATTCAGAAAACGCCTCGTATTCGGTATCAAACATCTGCACCCAGCTGTGTGCCATGGTGCCTACAGCCGGAATGCCAAACAGCCTGTCTGCCATGACGTTGCTGGTGGAGGAACACCCCGCAATATATGCCGCACGTGCACCGTACACCGCCGCATCATACCCTTGCGCTCTTCTTGCGCCAAACTCCATCACCGGCCGGCCTTTACACGCACGCACCACACGGTTGGCCTTTGTTGCGATAAGGCTTTGATGATTGATGGTAAGCAGTAACAGTGTTTCTATCAGCTGGGCCTCGATGCACGGGCCTTCCACCGTCACGATAGGCTCGTGCGGGAATATAGGCATGCCTTCTTCCACCGCCCAAACGTTGCAATGAAACTCAAAATCAGCCAGATATTGTAAAAACTCTTCGCTGAACAGGTTTTTTTGCCTCAGGTATGTAATATCATCCTCAGAAAACCCAAAGTTTTCCATAGCTTCAATAAACTGCTGAAGACCGGCCATGATGGCAAATCCGCCACCGTCCGGCACTCTTCTGTAAAACATATCAAATACTGCAACATAATCTTGATACTTTCCATCAAAATACCCTGCCGCCATGGTAAGCTCATAAAAATCCATCAGCATGGTAAGGTTGCGTGATAACGGTTCTGCTTTGGCCATGTTTATCCTCTTTCTTTATTTGCATTCAAGCTATCGTTTTTTCTTACTGTTTTTCGATTTGCCACCCATTTGCACTGTAAACGGAACGTTCCCGTCTTTTTCCACCGGTAATCGCCAGCTGTCCACCACTTGTCCGTTTTTTCCATATGTACCACTTTGCCTTCTTTTAGATGTTTGTCCTTGTTTTCTTTGCTCGCTTCTTTTTACGGGTTTATTTTTTTGCGGCGGTGATTTTTTCACACGCTTTCTTACTGAAAAGGCAGGTTTTCCTTGTTTATAACGTTTTGCTCCAAGCGCCACCACGGCGGCATATCCACCCGCCACCAGCAATACAAGCACTATCAGCACCATAAAATATGTCGAGCTGAAAAAGTCTTCTACCCTATTTATAGCATATACTGTACTGTTTCGTTCCACTGCTTTTTCTGTTTTCAGTGGCACGCTACCTATTTCTTGCTCCCCGATGGATAGCTCTATGCTGCCCACCACCTCGCCTTGTTCTATCGGCGCTTCTATATACTGCGGCAATGTATAGTTGCGTTTCACTATATCTTCGCCCACATCTTGGTGAAGCACCACCCTCACATCACCTGTCGGCAATAACTTCAGTGTATCTTGGCCCATCGCATCTTCCACCGGCACTTCTGTCACCGCCAGCGAAGTGTCTAGCACCCCGTCTACATAAAGGTTATTAAACGCCCAGTCATACAGCGCCGCCGTTTCGTACAGCGCCGGCCTTTCCGGCGCAGGCTCTTCCTCTGTACCCTGTGTGGGTGCTATCAAATCGGCCTCGTATGGGCTATTCATCACCACACATATATAGCTTTCTCCGCTTTTACTTGCCTTTGATGCAAAATTCTGCCACTCGCCCAAGCTACCTGTTTTTCCCGCAACAATATACTCACCTATACCATAAAACGCCTGATAATAAGGACTGCTGGGCACCACCAGCCTGTTTGTTGCATGAACATAATACGAGCTTGTATGCTTTTCATGCGCGGCAATCTCAAACGCATCTTCTCTGGCCATTTCCACCAGTATTTCATTATCCATAAACGCACGTGTGATAATGGTCATATCCCTTGCCGTGGTACGGTTTTCATCCGACATACCCGTCACGTCCACAAAATATGTGTTTTCACAACCCAAACTATCCGCTCTGGTATTCATCATATACATGAAGTTCACCATGCTACCTGTGCTGACAAAATCCGCCAGTATCATGGCCGCCTCGTTTGCGCTGGGTAGTAGCGCCGCATAGAAAAGTTCCCGCAGGCTAAGCGTTTCGCCTTGGCGTATGTCGGCATGTGACGGCTCGCCTACTGTAGCACGATAGTTCACCATTATGTCATACACCCATGTCGCATCGGTGGTGTCCACCATGGTAGTGTCTAAATCCCATCCGAATTTTTCCACCTGTTCCATGGCAAGAAGCACCGTCATCATCTTCACAAGACTGCCGGGCACCAACACAGCATCGGCATTTTTCTCGCTTACAAACAGCCCCGTTTCTTCGTTTATCATACACCACGCCTCGGCCATAGGCTCATACTCGGGCTTGTAAAGACCCTCACCTGAAGGCGCCAACACGCTTTCTTCTGTAGGCTCTGCTTGGCTGTCCGGCACACTGCTATCTACTACGCTACTGTCTGCTACACTACTGTCTGCTGAGCTGCTATCCTCTTGCTGTGAGCCCGACACAGACGACGCCGATATCGCCACAGGACTCATCACCAGCGCCAGCGCCAGCACTACAGCCATAATACATCGCCATATGCCATACTTTTGGAGTTGTGTCATGAGTGTGCGCCATCCTTCCCGGTAGTGTTATGTCTGCATTTTTCGTGCAGGCTATTTTTTCATCACTATTTTTCTACGCTGTCTTTTTTCGCCTTTATCATTTGTTCTAGCACTTGCGGAAGTTCCCTTTGCTGTGCTTTATCTAAGTTTTTCGTTTCAACGCGCGGCAATATCACCATGCGCACATCTGACTTTTGTAGGCGGAATCCGTTACCCTCTAAGCCTTTATAGCTACCGTCTATCACCACAGGTATCACAGGCACTCCTGCCTTCAGCGCCAAGCGTACCGCGCCGCCTTGAAACTTTGTCATTTCATCTGATTTCGAGCGTGTTCCTTCGGGAAACACCACCATCGAGCGTCCATTTTCCACCGTTTCTTGCGCTTTTCGCAGGGCTTCCATACCGCTTCTGGCATCGTCTCGTTCCACAAACACACAGCCCAAAAGGCGCATACAATACCCAAGCAGTGGTACTTTACCCAGTTCTCTTTTCGCTAAAATAGGCGGCGGTGGCCATATCTCGGCCAACACAATGGGTATATCAAGATAACTTTGATGGTTTGCCACATACACCACCGTCTCGCCCGGCGCCGGCAGGTTTTCTTTTCCTTCTACCGTCACATATGTTTTTACATTACGTAGCAGTTTCCCGGCCCATACCGCTACTTCTTTGTCGATAATAGCACGATACTCGGCCTCGCTTTTGTTTTTTGCCATCCAAATGCGTGGTATACGGCAAAGCATATACGCAAAAAACCACAAAATCCATCCAATTGTTCTAAGCATATCTCTCTCCTCATGTAAATAACTGCTTATCGTGTAACATTCCGCAGCCAAACGCCTTTTTTGTATCTTATCAGCGCCAACGGCATCTTCACAATTTCATCTGCCATAATGATAATATATACCACCTCTACCGGCCAATGGAAGATAAACGCCGCCACAGCACTAATCAATATACTAAATCCCCACATACATACTGTGTCTAAAAACAGGCCAAAGCGTGTGTCGCCGCCGCCACGGAAAACTCCTACTATCATGGTTGCGTTGAATGTTTGTAGCAACACATATCCCGCCAACACAAAAAGTAAAAACGAAAGATAGCCGTTTGCCTGGTCTGAAAGACGCATAAACGACAAAATAATCGGACGAATTGCAACTATCAACAAACCACCACATAAGCCTGATGTCATGGCTAGGCGAACCATGCGCTTTGCATACAACTTTGCAGTATCCATGTCTCCTGTACCCAAAGCTTTGCCTATCATTATGGCGGTGGCGTTTGCCACGCCGAAGCTTACCACTGTGGCCAGCTGGCGTGTCACGTTACCCACACTATTCGCCGCTACAGCCGCTTCACCCAAATGCCCTATTATCACAGCGTTTGTTGCAACACCCAGCGACCATACCAGCTCGTTTATCATGGTTGGCATGGCATATCTCATAAAGTCTTGCATTAGCACGCCATGTTTTGTAAAAAAATCTTTCCAGCGCAGTCTTATCATCTTGTTTTTAGCCATGTATATGCTTACTATGACTAATTCTACTATACGTGCCAAGGTAGTGCCTATGGCGGCGCCTGCAATTCCCATTTCCGGCATACCAAACAGGCCAAAAATAAAAATAGCGTTAAATCCGATGTTTACAAAAAGTGAAATCGAATAAACCACTGTGGAAATAATCACTTTTTCTACACTTCGCAAAATAGTAAGATACACACTGGTGAATGCCACTATCAGATAACTTGGTGCAACCAGCCGCAGATATCGTGCCCCCTCGGTAATCAGCGCTTGTTCCGGTGTAAAAATACGCATTAAATACTGTGGAAAAACCACTGCACTCACTGCAAATATCAAAGCCACGCTGATACTGATGCGCAAAGATATCGCTATAACTTTTTCTATGGTGCGTGTATCGCCTTTACCCCAGTACTGCGCGGTAAGTACCGATGCTCCCGACGCTAGGCCGAAAAACACCAGCATCATCACAAACTGCACCTGGCCTGCTAAAGATGCCGCCGAAAGTGCTGTTTGTCCAACCATGCCCAGCATCACAACGTCGGCACTTTGTACCCCTACGTTTATCAGGTTTTGAATTGCCATCGGGATAACCAAGGCCGCCACTGTTTTAGCAAATTGTTTTTTCTCTGTTCTCTCTGTCAATACGGACATATATCATCGCTCTCGTTTGCCTGCAAGCATCCGGCAAACAAAAGATCCGCCTCCTTTTTTCTCCGGTCTTGCCACCGGGCCTTATGTTTTGATTTATGTTTCACTTTGTAAAATCTGTGCCATTTCCGCAAGATTTTCGTGTACACTGTTTGGTGTTATATCACTTTTCTCTAAGTCGCTTTGTTTTGTTTCGCCGCTAAGCACCAAAGCCGTTTGTACTCCTGCCTTGCCCAGCGCAATATCGGTGTAAAGGCGGTCGCCCACCATGCATAAATCTTTCACGCTCAGTCCGGCTTTTTTCGCCGCCGCCTTTGCAATATATGCGTTTGGCTTTCCCACTATAGTGTCCGGCATGCGCCCGGCGCACGCATTCACCAGCGCAATAATCCCGCCGATGTCCGGTATCATGCCTCCGGGCACAGGACAGTTAAAGTCAGGATGAGTGGCAATATAAGGCACCCCACTGCGCACTGCATCGCACAACCTTGTAAGCTTTTGATAGTTTATGTCTGTATCAAACCCCAGCACCACTGCTTTAGGATTTTTTGCGTCTGTCACATATCCTTCTTTTTGAAACTGCTCATGCAAGCTTTCTGTGCCTATCACCAGTATCTCTTTCTCGCAAAAATTCTCCTGCATATACATCAAGCTTGCATCGCCCGAGGTAAACATATCCTCCTCGTTTGGGAAAATATCCCATTTACTTAGTTTTTTTATATATTCTTTTGCGCTTTTTGAAGAGTTGTTTGTCAAAAACATGTATCTGATATTTTTTTCTTTGCATACAGATAAAAATTCTTTTGCTCCGACAAGCAGTTCATCTCCTAGATAAAACGTTCCGTCCATGTCAAGCAAAAACATCTTCACATCACAAAATAGACTCATTCTCGGCTCCTCTACAATACTCATATAATCCATGTGCGCATAATATACCATTATGACATATACATTCTACCAGTTTTGCCCGTCTTGCACAACCACCATAAAAAAGGTACAATATACACACAATTTTCTGAAAAGAGGGATGTCGCCTGCAAGTAAGCATTGTTTTGCCAAATTTAAACGGAGCCGGCTGGCTTTCGGGATGTATTGAAAGCCTTTATGCTCAAACATTTAAAGATTTTGAAATCATCGTGGTGGACAACGCCTCCACCGACGAAAGCCTTGATGCTGCACGTAGCTATGCCAAAAACGAAAACTTCACCTTGGTGGAAAATAAAACAAACACCGGGTTTTCCGCCGCTGTAAATGTGGGTATTCAAATGGCAAAGGCGCCATATGTACTTTTATTCAACAACGACGCTTTTGCAAAGCCTGATATGCTAGGGCAACTTTTGCACACTATGCAGGCTGACGAGCGCATTTTTTCGGTGCAGGCGCTGATGCTGAGCCACAACCACGCCGGCAAGGTGGACGACGCCGGCGATTTTGTCACGTTGTTTGGGTGGGCATTCCAGCGTGGAAATTCACTGTCCGCTGAAAAATACAAAGACACTGCACGCGTTTTTTCTGCTTGTGGTGGCGCGGCAATGTACCGTAAAAGCATCCTCTGTGAAATCGGCCTGTTTGAAGAACATTTTTTTGCATACCTTGAAGATGTAGACATCGGCTGGCGCGCAAACATCAGCGGATACAAAAACATTCTTTGCCCCTCTGCCGTGTGTACGCACATTGGTGGCGCAACGTTTGGTGGCGCGGCCGGCGCAAGGTATAATGACTTTAAAAGTATCCAAAGCGGCCGAAATAGTTTGCTTTTACCATATAAAAACATGCCAATTTTAATGCTTTTACTTAATTTTCCATTTTTACTGGTAGGATATTTATTTAAAACTTTTGTGTTTCACCTGCGTGGGTTTGGAAAACCATGGCGAAAAGGAATGAAAGAAGCATTTTCACTGCTGGGTAAAATTCAAAAACCGCCGTTTCGTTTTAGCAACATCCCAAACTATTTATGGATACAAGGCAGTTTGATTGTGGGCACGGTAAGGTTTGTAATATGGCGAATACGACGTTTATTTTTGCGCTAGGCTGGCGGATATGCTATACTGTAAAAAGAAATATTGCACAATTATCGGGAGGATAACATGAACAAAGATCAAACAAATATACAAGATAACGAATCTGCTACCATAGAGGATTTAAAAGCACAAGAAAAAGAATATCAAGAACAAGTGGCGGTGCGCCGCGATAAACTAAAAGAACTACAAGATGCCGGCAAAAACCCATATGAGCAAAACACATGGCCTCAAGATGCTTTTGCCGCTGATATTAAAGACGAGTACGCCGATATTGCCGCCGAGGAAAACACAGGCCGCATAGTGTGCATGGCGGGCCGCATGATGTCAAAGCGTGTGATGGGCAAGGCCAGCTTTGCCGATTTGCGTGATACCACAGGAAATATCCAGCTGTATGTGCGCCGTGACGGCATTGGCGAGGACGCCTACAAAGACTTTAAGCGTTTTGATATCGGCGATATCATCGGCGTAAAAGGCGAGGTATTCCGCACAAAAATGGGCGAAATCTCGATAAAGGCTGAAACCGTGGTATTGCTAAGCAAAAGTCTACTTCCGCTTCCTGAAAAATGGCACGGTCTACGTGACCAAGAAATGCGCTACCGTCAGCGTTATCTTGATCTTATCGTGAACCCCGATGTGAAAAAGACTTTTCGTATGCGCAGCGCCATCATCAGCGAAATGCGCAGATATTTTGATGATCTTGGCTTCATGGAAGTGGAGACACCTATCTTACAGGTGCAGGCAGGCGGTGCTTCGGCAAGACCGTTTGACACCCACCACAACACACTAAACCTTGAAATGCATTTGCGCATTTCGCTGGAGCTTTACCTAAAACGTCTTATAGTTGGTGGATTCGACCGCGTGTATGAAATAGGCCGCAACTTCCGCAACGAAGGCATGGATAAAAGCCATAACCCTGAGTTCACCATGGTCGAGCTGTATCAGGCATACACCGACTACAACGGCATGATGGACTTGTGCGAAGACATGATGCGCACAGTGGGCCGAAAAGTACTGGGTGGCGATGCCAAGGTGCAGTTTGGCGATGTGATGATCGACCTTGAGAAACCCTTCGATAGGTTCACTATGCGTGAGCTGGTGAAGATTCACTCCGGTGTGGATTTTGACGATGTGGCCGACGATGCCGCCGCCAAAAAGCTGGCAGACGAGCGCAATATCGAGTATGAGCCCCACCACAAAAAAGGCGATATACTAAACCTTTTCTACGAAGAGTATTGCGAAGACAAGCTGGTTCAGCCCACATTTGTCAGCGGCCATCCGGTAGAAATTTCTCCACTGGCGAAAAAAGATCCCGAAAACCCTGGCTATACACTTCGTTTCGAGCTGTTTATTGCAGGGCATGAATATGCCAACGCTTTCACTGAGCTTAACGATCCCATCGACCAACGCTCAAGGTTTGAATATCAAGAATACTTAAAGCAACAAGGTGACGACGAGGCCGCCGGCATCGACGAAGATTTCCTTACCGCGCTTGAATACGGCATGCCTCCCACAGGTGGCATAGGCATTGGCATAGATCGCTTTGTCATGCTCCTATGTGGCGAGACTTCTATCCGTGATGTCCTTCTTTTCCCCACAATGAAACCCTTAGGCGCAAAAAAATCCACCGACGATGACACAAAAGAATAATAATTAGGAGCTATAGATGAAAATTATGGCAGTAGATTACGGCGATGCTCGCACAGGGCTGGCCGTGTGTGACCGCACCGAGACTTTGGCAAGTCCGGTAGGTATGATAACCGAGCGTAGTATGGCCAAGGTTGCCGAGCAGATAATATATGCAAGCCGTGAGTTCGATGTTGGCATGGTGGTGCTGGGTCTGCCCCTAAACATGGACGGCACCGAAGGAAAACGTGCCCAAAAAACTCGCAAACTGGGTAGCATCTTAGAAAAAATCCTTGAGATACCTTTAGTATACTGTGACGAGCGCAGTACCACAAAAAGCGCCGAAAACATGTTATCCGAAGCCGGCGTATACGGTAAAAAACGTAAAGAAGAGCTAGACGCTGCAGCGGCAGCTATCATTCTTGAAAGCTATCTTTTACGCCGTCGCAACCAGCCACTTGCCAAACTGTAACAGACTTTATCAAAACAAAAAACTACCCATTATTTGCTACAATCGGCAAACTATGGGTAGTTTTTATTTGTGTTTTTAAACCCGGCGTATAAAAAGTCTCAAAATATACTAATAGCCCGAATTAATACCCCAATTCCTCATTAACTAAAATAACTTTAAAACGATTGGGGTCACGTTGCCATTTTGTGATGGTTTCCGTGCAGCACATCCTATGTTTTGAACGACAATCTGAGCACTCGCCTGTAATGGCGCATGGAGTATCCAAGTTCAGCCTGCGGCCGTTTGGTGGTGCCGCCACCTGCGCTACCCTTAGCTTCGCCGCAGGAATATCGTCAACTATCTTGTTGCGCCCCGCCACCAATATCACTTGCTTTGGTCCAAATATCATGGCCGCCACACGGTTTCCATTGCCATCCACTTGATATATCTCACCGTTTCGTGTTATGGCATTAGCAGAGGTGAAATAAACGTCGGCAAAAAATGTTTTACGAAGCACTTCATCTACGTCAACACCCGGCGCGCCTCTGTCAAGACATGTGTATCGTCCACTGCGCAGATGGTCAAGCACACCCGCCTCATCAAGTGACATACTTCCGCCAAACGATACCGTCGCGCCGGCTTTCACCATGCTTTCAACCAGCGGCACCACTTCTTTTGCACTGTCTACCACAAAGGTTTCCATGCCGTTTTTTGTCAACTTCTCACCTATGCGCTCCAGAGATTTCCGATGCATAAAATCCATATGTTCGTTCATTTCATCCTCCTTTTACATCAGTTTTATTTTTAAATTATAGCATATTCTTACATTTTATAAAATAACTGAATTACTAATTTTACAAAAAATCGCCTTGTAAAACCTTTATCAGATTTACAAGGCGGTGTATTAATTTATATTAGATTTAATAAAAAGTGAAGAATGAAAAGTGAAAAGTTATTGTATCACTTCGTGATGAATTGAAAATTGCATTTTAAATTAAGGCTTCAAGCCGACTGCAAGTCCTTTAAAATGTCGCTATGCGACTCCATCACTTTTCACTATTCACTTTTACCTCTTCACTTTAATAATCATAGTGGAACAAAGATTATTTATATTTTATGAAATCATAAATCAGCTGGTTTTCTCCACATCGTATGCCATTCGCAGCTCACCTTCGTCTGCGGCCGTTTGTAATGTGATTCTATCACCCTCACTCAAAACAGCGGCTATTTCGCTGTCTGCCACCGACACGACATAGTAGAAGTCCTGGCCGCTTAGCTTGATATACACCCGTGTGGTGCCTTCTAAAACAGCACTTCGCACTTCTTGCACCGTGCCACTTATCTCATCTTTTTCGACATCGTCTGCTTGTTGTATGCCTTGATTTTGTAACAGCTTCAAGTAGTTTTCTTCACATTCTGCCACCGTGGTGCCCGTCGCCACAATTTGATATTGTTGCACATTAACCATGGCATATTGTTTCACCAGTTGCGAGGCATCTTTCAACGACATAAAATATGTCGGCTCGCCTGCCACATTCAACAGTAATGGGAATGTAGCTGTGTATCCAAGATCCTGCACCACACCCTGCGCTGACAGCTGTGCCGATGTTTCAATAGCGCCGGGTGCTGCATAATATGTAGTTTCCTTTGTTCGCTGGTTTGACAGCAAGAACCCAAGATTCGACTCGTCTTGACCCACGCTGGTAACGCCGGTATACACATACACGTCGTCATCAAGCGCTATGTAGTTGTATCCGCTGGTGGTAACAGTCACGTCTCTTTGGCCTATGATAGAGTTAAAGAACCCGTTTATGTATGTACCGTAAAAATCATACTGCGTCATAATCAGATCCGCACTGTACACTCTGTCCACCCAGTTAGGAATTTCTTGATAGTATGTGCTTTCTCCGGTAAGAGCGTTCATCAACACAGCGCCGTTTATGTCTGTGCCACCGAAAAGCCCTATGGTTTTTTCCACTTTGGGACAAACCCACCACGGCACACCTTCATCATCAATTTCCAGTGTCGGAGTATCAAAAATAAATGTAGGATATTGGAACCTTAAATGCCTGTCGAGCTTACGGTTAAAAATCTCCGAAGGAGAATATTTCATGCCACCGTATCCAAGGTCTGATAAACGCACAACTTCTGCCTCTTGTGTAACCATGTCCACCATAATATATGCAGGCAGGCCATCACTTTGGTTATTGAACCACTTGAAAAAATCACCATATGTGAGATACGTCACCCTCACAGGACGCTCTTGATAGTTGATTTGGTTGTACGCATTCGACACCTCAAACTGGCTGACAAGGTCAGACAACTCGCCCATTTTACGGTCGCCCAAACGTGCCGCAGATGCCTCGTCCAGCATCGGTATGCTGTCAAACGATGCCTCGGCCACATCGGTGGCAAAGTCGCCTTGCTGCACGTCAAGCAAATCATGGTAGCTGCCCGCACGGAAAATAGGCGACGATATCAGCTGGCCCACAAAATATATAGCCGCAAGTGAAAGGCATATAACAACCGGTATTTTGCAATATTTCTTCATGTCTGCAATCAGCTCTACCGCCGTTTGAGCACGATGCAGGCCCAGTGTCACTACAGTCAGGCCACAATATACAGCCGCCAAGAAGAATGCAAACTGGTAAAGTGCCGGATCCTGTAAGTTGATGGCCGGCAACATAAAATAAAAATATCCCAGCCCTACCACCACTGTGATGGCTAAATTTATAAGAACACGCTTTAACTTTTGATTCATTTTCGTTACTTATCTTCCTTTCACACAACAAAGATTGTACTAACCATACCACTTTTCACATTTATTTGCAATAAATATAAAACAGCACAAGCGCCTAAAGAGCGTTTGTGCTGTAGTTTTTGATTTGTACAATATACCTATTCTAAATTCATGTTGCACGCTTATAGCAATACTTGAATAAATCAACACAAAACCGTGCCTTTATTCTTATAATAGTAATTATTTAACCATGTATCCTCTTACCAGCTGGTACAAATCATCTGCACCTTCAAGGAACTGGTTCAGTGTAACAATAAAGCCGCCATAATGCACAAACTCATCAGGTGTCATGCCGTCTTCGTCGTAAGAACGATGGAACTCTTTCATGGTAGACAGCTCGTCCAGATATTTTTGAGGCACAGGATTACTCATTCTATCCACAACATCAATACCACAGTTATTGTAGCGCTTGTACCAGCCGATGTTGATAGTTTGGGCCAAGTCGCCACCCACCAGCTCAGACCAGTGATACAAGTTACGGTTAGCGGCAGACAGCAAACGAGTGCGGTAGCCTCTTTCTTTGTAGATTTCATACGATCTTTTAATAACAGCAGTGCCTGCCCATTCCAAAGCTTCAGGAGAAGTACACAAGCCTTCTTTTACCGTCACTGCTTTCAACCAGTCGTCCACACGACCTATCATCAATGTGCAGACCGGTGCCATATCGTCTACAGGCAAACCTTCAGCCTCGCGACGTTTTAGGCCACGCTCTACTGCTTCCGCCACAGCCACAGCTTGACTTACAGTGAAAGAAACAGTGGCATTGATGCTACCGCCACGATATGTTACCTCTTCCATCGCGGCAATGCCTGCGGCACTAGCCGGCATTTTCACTTGCATGTTAGGGCTAAGGTTATGGATTTCCATGCCTTGCTCTACCATTTTTTCTGTGTTTCTGTAGTTTTTAATATTAGTCTGTAGGGACAGTCTGCCTTTCAGGCCTTTATGCTCTTCAAAAATAGGCATCAACTTTTTAGAGCGCAATGCACTGATTTCATATAGCAATTTCCACGCAATGTCTTCTTCTGTGGCTGTTGGCATTTCATCTATAAGCTCAATAATACGTTTTTCCCATATTGCCAGCTCTTGTCTTACCACAACGCCTGCAATAACAGGGTTGCTGGTAGCGCCTACAATACCACGCTCCAAGCCAAAATTCAGCTCGTCTTCACCGCAAGAATCCATCCAAATATCTGTCATTGGAAACTTCACTGCACTTTCATGCATTTTACCTTTAAATTCTGACATTTTCATTATCCTCCATAACGTTTAAATTTATGTAATATTTTTACAAAATGCTTTTCAGTAGTGCACAAATGCTTTCTTCTGTCATTTCTGCCGGAGACAGATGGATAACCGGTTGAATAAGACCGGCTTTTGCCAAGTCTAAAATATTCTCTTCTTTTACGCCAACTTCAGATAGTCGTGTCGGCAGTCCTAAGCGTTTCATCAAGCCTTCCACTGTATCGGCCAAATCACTTACTGATGTACAGCCCAAAATCTTTGCAAGGCTTTCCATTTTATCTTTTTGTTTTTCGGTGCTGACACGGATAAATGCCGGCAATGTAATAGCGCAAGCGGCACCGTGGCTTTGACCGTAATCTGTTGTCAAAGAGAAGCTTAGTGCATGTGCGCCTGTGGTGCGTGTTTGGCTAAATGCCACGCCGGCTTGCAGGCTTGCTAACAGCATGTCTGCACGTGCGGCTTTATCAGAGGGTGTGTTGTATGCAGTCTCAAGGCTTGCAAACACACGTTTCATAGCATCCACTGCCTGCACATCACACATGGGCTGTGAATTCGGGTTCCAATATGCTTCAATAGCATGACAAAAAGCATCAAGCCCGCAAGCTGCTGTCACAGATTTTGGCAAGCTGTATGTCAGTTCAGGATCAAGCAAGGCAATGTCCGGCCAGAACATGTCTGTAACCATAGGCATTTTAATGCCATTTTTTGTGTTGGTAAACACCGACACATTTGTCACTTCGCTACCGGTACCGGCTGTGGTTGGAACACACACTATCTGTGCACGCTGTGTGCTAAGAGTACGTGTGCCGCCTGCGTTTGCATAGTAGTCATAAATGCTACCCTCGTTTTTGGTAAGGCATGCCACCATTTTGGCAACGTCCATAGAACTACCACCACCAAGACCTATCACACAGCTTGCGTTCACTTCACGTGCAATAGCAGCGCCGGCATCCACACTTTCGCAAGTAGGATTTGGCTGTATATCGCTAAAATAGCTTACTTTTTTACCTGTTAAGCCTTCGCCTATTTTTTGCGCTGTGCCGCTTTGATAAAAAAACGGGTCACAAACAATCAGCACGGAATCACCTTTAATGTGGTCTACACATTTGTTTGAAATCCCTGCTTCAAAAATTGTTCTTACCGGCATGTAGTAGTTAAATTGCATATAAATTTGTTCCTTTCTTTTTAGGCATTTCACCTTATGTTACTTTATATAATAATGTTAAAAACGTTATTTATATCTCACTTTTTACGTCACGAATATGCTCTTCAAACCTTTTGCAAGCACTTTGAATGCCATCCGGCTGGTTGAAAATCATGTGTGGATTACTCACCACGATATCTGCACCGTTTCGAACCACATCTTTCAGCAAGTCGTAAGTCACGCCACCATCCACAGTGATTTCAAATTTCAAACCTTTTTCTTTACGATAAAGTGCCAAGTTTTTAAGCCTTTCCATCGAACCCGACAAAAACGACTGCCCGGCAAATCCCGGCTCTACTGTCATCAAAATAACCATGTCCAGCTCATTTGCAAACGGGTCTATGATATCTATGCGCTGCGATGGATTTATCACAACGCCGGCTTTCATTCCGGCAGCCTTGATGTCAGAAATAGTCCTGCGCACAAAACTTGTTGCGTCTATATGAAAAGAATAGTAATCTGCGCCATACCCCTTCATGATGTCAATATATTTTCCGGGATCAGTCACCATCATGTGCACATCGGCCACTGCATCAGGATAGCGTTCTTTCAGCTCTCTCACAAATTTCGGATCAAAGCACATGTTGTTTACATAGTGCCCATCCATAATATCAATATGATAAAACTTGACATTCGAATCATACAGCTCTTGAATTTCACTGCCTAAATTCAATGTATTCGTGGTCGCCAGCGACGGGGCGTTAATAGCCATGTTAAGCTCCTTTATTGTTTTCACGCTTTATCAATCGTATAAATACCTTTTTCCTGTGCTCATCATTATACCTTTTCCACCTACATGTTGTCAATATAAACCAATTATATTTCAAAATATTGTCTTGAATATATCAACACTTATCCATTTTTTAATAGTTTTCATGTCACATCTTGCATTTTAAATGATTTTATTCTATTATTATACATACTAAGAGGTCAAATATTACTGCCCCATATAATTAGGAGGTTTTTATGAGCAAGCACTACGGATACCCCGACTTTTCGCCCGAAGGCGTGCAAATTGTCACCACGATGGACGGGTACTACAAAGACGCACTGATGAATGTCACCGTTTATAAAATGAAGGCCGGTGAAACTCGCAGTTTTCTGCTTCCTTTAGAGGAAATGGCCATTCTTTTGATGAATGGTGACATGGAATGGAGCTACCAGTCAACAAGCCAGCATGTTCAGCGGGATTCTTGCTTTGACGAAGGCAGCAAAGCTTATGGCTTGCATGTATGTAAAAATGTGGAAGTAACAGTGAAAGCTTTGGCAGACAGCGAGATTTTAGTCCAGTCTACCACAAACGACGGCACATTTGCCACAGTTTTCTACACTCCCGACAACATTCGTAACGAGATAGTTGGCGAAGGCCTGTGTGGTGACACTGCTGTTCGCCGTGTGACCACATTTTTCGACTACAGCACCGCGCCTTATTCCAACATGGTGCTGGGCGAGACTTATCTGCAACAAGGCAGCTGGTCCGGTTATCCGCCTCATGGCCACACTCAGCCGGAAATTTACTACTATCGTACCGATAAACCTCAAGGTTTTGGTGCTTGCTTCTTCGGCGATGAAGTGTATAAAATCAAGGACTATTCTTTCTCCTGCTTGACAGGTGGCCTTGATCACCCTCAAGCCGCCGCACCCGGCTATCGCATTTATGTTGTGTGGATTATTCGCCACCTGCCGGGCGATCCATGGGTAGACCGTGTTGAGTTGCCCGAGCATGTATGGGTAAAAGACGCAAAGTTCTAATAAGGTGTAACCACTAAAAGTAAAAGAGCTGTTCTTTAGGTGCAAATCTAAAGAGCAGCTTTTTTTATTTAAACTTTATAAATTTTTGCCGGCTTATAAAAAACAATATCGCAGTATATACTGCGCCGATAAAAGGCATATAAATCGAAAACTGCATGTAGTGATAACTTGGAAAGACAGGCAAAATATACGAAAGCGCCGGTACAAAACTGCGCATGTCAATCAATATCGGATGACTAAGCACCACAAACAACACCAAAAACGGCAATATCACAATCCTCAGTTCTTTTTTAATCACATGCGATACCAGTGCAGTCGTGATAAACAGCATAGCTTGGTAGTATAAAATCAGGCCAATTTCTTTAAGGACTGAAACCTCCGCAAGGCCCAGCCCATATTTTACCACCATCAAGGAAATTACTGCCGCCACACTTGCCAGCACATACACAGGACTTAGCGTATATGCCGCCAGCCTAAGTTTTCCGATATACGGGACAAATAACGTGTTTTCTTCACTTACCCACAAACTACCCATCCACGAAATCACCAGTAAGTATACAGCAATCACACCACGCGCTATATTCATCACGTGTAAATTATCATTTTGAGATATGCTTTGTGCGTTTATTCCTTCCACAAGTATGCCAAACGCATTTTCGTCTTCTCTGTGTGCAAATATACTTTCTTTTATCAGGTTTATATCCGCCTCGGATCCTTGATTTTCCAGGTAATTTTTGGCTATATATGGAGATGCCATAGACAAAATTTCATTTGTTATGCTTTCATTTACAAACCTATAGTATAAATTATTTGGATACTTCACCACTTCTATCAAACTGTTAAAATTTGAATTTTTTAGTTTTTCTTCAAAATCCTCTGCAAAAATATAACCCAGCGAAAGCTTTTCGCTCGCCACTTTTTCTTGCAAATTTTCTTTGCTGTCCTCCACAATAAAAGTATACGCCGTGTTTTGTTGCAAATTTTGGA
The DNA here is from genome assembly GCA_964370165.1 of uncultured Oscillospiraceae bacterium. GTDB lineage: Bacteria > Bacillota > Clostridia > Oscillospirales > Ruminococcaceae > JAAYCI01. The sequence goes on along the minus strand of CAYJIG010000001.1, from coordinate 38,400 downwards.
CTACATCTTCCACTTCGGCAAAATGCGCTTCAAAATAAAGCCCTACTGTTATGCCCGAGGGCTCTTGTGAGGCGGCAGTATACACCATCCATCCCACCACCAGCGGCAAAGATAAAAGGCACACAATAAAAGCTTTATTTTTTATGCATCTTTTCAAAAACACCAAAAAAAACATTTTAAAAGTATTCATAGGCATCCCCAATACTTTTTTTGTTTAGATAACACGTGATGCAACACAATATCACAGTAGCACCTAAGCTCCCTATGTAAAGCCACGCCGTGGTATTATGCCTCAGCCCTACCGTAAGCAAACCCATAAAATATCTGTACGGCGAAAACAGCGATATCACCTTCATGCTTTCACCCATAAGCTCTATCGGAATCACTCCACCGCTTGTGACTAAAAACAAACTATGCAGAATAAAATTCAACACCGCTGCCGATAGAAAGTTTCCTGCCAACTGAAATAAAACACTCTGAACCAAGACAAGCAATCCCGCCATTAGCAGGCACAAGGCCACTATCACCATGGTAAGCTCGCCACTTACCACCGCCGCTATAATTGTCAATAACACTGTATATACAGCATATATTGGTATAATTTTAGCAAAATAATACAACTGGTAGTTTATCCCTTTGGAGTAAAGCAGCCTTACCATGTTTTTTTCTGTTTTAAGCTGAAAGCTGTGGTAAAACAAAGTGGTGCTGAGAAACAACAAAAAAAGCGAAGTAGACAACACGTAAAACTGGATAATAGGCGCCTGTGTTCCATAGTCTAAGTCGTTATAGTAAAACATATTTTCTCTGTTCAAAAACGGTACCACGTAGGCAAGGTTTGCGTCCAGAACAGCTTCGCCGCTGATTTCCCCTTGCATACGTTCGTCATCAAGAATAGTATATATACCGCTTTGCACATATGTCATTACATCTGCAAGGCCACTTGCAAGATTTTCAATCATCAACCTTTCCAGCGTGCCTACATTATTTGTAACCATGCGTGGTTTTGGGTTTTCGCCACTCATCACGCCATACAAAAAGTTTTCAGGAACCACTACATAAGCTATTGTTTCTCCGGCTTGCAGGCTATGCCGTGCCGCACTTTCATCCGTCGCAAAAACCACATGAAAACTATCCTCAATAGACTCGCTACTGAGGATAGTATAAATCATTGCTTGTGCCTCGGGTGAAGTGTCTAAGTTCACAACGCCTATATTCAGCTTTATTGCACCTTCACCTAAAACATCCTCCGCCATGAAAGCGGCCATGTTTCCCAGCATCAATATTGCTAAAAATAATAGTATTAAAACCCCGACTTTACCCTTTATTCTTTTTACTTCCAGCTGCATCAATCGCGCAAAGAAACGTTGCATAAGTTAAAATCCTAGCAAGCCTAATGAAAGCAGTTCTGTGATATCGGTATAATTTTCCGGCTGTTCAAACCAGTCTCCTGAAAGGCCGCCTTTTTCCGCCGCAATCCGAAGTACTTCGCCGTCCATCTCTGCCTCGATCAAGAGAGTATCTTTATTTTCCGAGTACACTGTAAACTGATAATCATCGTAATCAGTAGAAATTTCTAAGTTATTTCTGTCTGATTCAAGGTCATATACCATCACCAAAGAGTCGCCATATGTCTCGTCGTATGAAACTATCAGCTCATCATCTTCCATGCTAGCTTCAAACACCATTACTTCTTCGTCGTCCATAACAGCCGCCACATATTCCAGCACATCACCATCAGGATTCAAGTCGAAACGTGCCGGGTATCCAAAGCTTTCAGAACGCAGTGAAACAATGCGATTTTTATATACAAACACTTCCGCTTCCAGCTCACGCACGCCACCAAGCGTAGATGTCATAGAGTACATCAGCTCTTCTTTGAGATATTCTGTGTCCATACTACCCATATTCATCATCACAGATGCATATGGTATGTACGCATTCACCAAATCTTCCGACTCGAACACATCGTCCAAAAACTCGGCAAATCTTTCTTCAATCATTTCACTGTCTAAGACTATCACATATCCTTTAGCCGTAATATCTTCCCCATTAATAGTCATTTCTTCTTTATCAATGGCTTCTATCTCGGCTTCTTTAAAGATATCAGTAAGGCAATCTTGCAGCATTTTGTTGACTTTTTCATATGACGCTGTGTGGTTTTCAAATATATTCAAGCTTATATCTTCGGCATCGTCAACATCAATCAAACCTGCATTATAAAGCTCGGCGGCAATAGTTTCATTGTCCCAACCATATACTTCACTAAGCCCCAACATGCCTACAAGCGCAGGATCCAACGCAACGGTACCGTATTTATCCGATATCATTACCTCGCCGCCAATTCCCAGCATGCTAACTTCTGCACGGATTTTTTCACTGCCAAAATCACTTTGCACATTTATGCTAAGATCTTGAAATCCATCAGAATATGAGATATTCATATCGTACTCATCTTTTTGGAAGTCTTCAAAGAACAATATAGCGGGTATTTCTTCTGTGATATCCTCTATTTCGCTTTGAGCATCACCTATGGTATTGCTGAGTGCTCTTCCCACCACCGCAGTAGGCGAGTTCATAACTATCAAAGTGATTATCAGCGCAATAATAATGACAGCCGCCAGCACGCCACCACCAATAATAAAATATTTTTTCATCATAGGTGATTTCAGCTTTTGAGTCATAGCTCCGTCGGCATTTATAGAAGCAACTGTGTCTTTTGTTTTATCCACTACCGTATCCATGGCATCTCTCAGCCCGGCACCGGCAGTGTTTACCACATTTCCCACCGTGGCGGAAAAGTCCGCAGGTGCTTGCACCGGCGGTGGTGGCGTGGCGTCACCCATCATAGGGGCCGCAGCAGTAGGAACCACAGGCGGCGCCATAGGTGGCTGTTGCACAGGTACAGCCGGTGGTGTCACAGCAGGCGCTTCTTGCACAGGCACAGCTGGTGGTGTCATAGGTGCCTCTTGCACAGGTGCAGGTGTTTGTGGGCTTCCGCAGTACCTGCAAAATTTACTTTCCACCGTAATATCTTTATTACAATTTTGACACAGCATACATCTTCCTCCTCATATTCCATTCACACAATTCACGATATGATTTTTCCGTTTTTCATGACAATATGCCGCTTGCATACTTTCATCAGTTCGCCTTTGTCATGGCTTGAATACAACACCGCCACATCCTCAAGGCTGTTCAAATATTCGTTCATACACGCAATCGCATCCTCATCAAGCGCCGCAAAAGGCTCGTCTAATATCATTAGCTTGGGCCTGTTCAAAAAGCAGATTGCAATGGCCACTTTCTTTTTCATTCCACCCGAAAGTTCCTCGGTTTTCTTAGATAAAAAAGTGTGTACACCCAAAAAGTGAGGGATTCTTTCCATCACTTCGTCAAAATGCTTTATGTTATATACACCTTGCCACAATCTTAAATTATCTTTGACGCTAAGCCCTTGCAGCAATACCGGCTCTTGCGGAAGATATCCTATGTCTATTTTATTGGCAACAGCTTGCCCATTATACAAAACTTCGCCTTTATCAAACGTGTTCACGCCTGCCACAATAGACATTAAAGTGGATTTCCCCGAGCCGTTTTCGCCCAATATCCCAAGGCGCTCTTTACCCGAAACAGAAAAATTTATATCCTGTAAAAAATCAGTTTTATCAAACTTTTTATAAAGGCCTTTTACCTGCAATATATCCATGGCCTCTGTTTACACCTTGCTACCGCAAAATGGACAAAACACATCCCCTGTTTCCAAGCCTTTTCCGCACTGATTGCAAAACAAACTAGCTTGCGCGGCTGCATCTTGGTTTTGCACAGTCTCGCCCATAGGCGGCGCCTGCATTGGCGGCGGCACCGGTGCCTGCATGGGCTGAGGTGGCACAGGTGCTTGCATGGGCTGAGGTGGCACAGGCATAGGCTGAGTCGGTGGCGGTGGTGGTGCCAGCGACTGCAAGCTTTTGTTTAATAAATCTATCTCCTCGTTATACCTTAAAGATATTTCCTCTATTTTTCCGTCTTTCTCGACTATTTCCTTTTCCAAAATTTTAATAGCCTCTACATAACTACTAAAATCATACTCTGTATTTTCACTTTCATATTGCTCATACGCATACACGCCTATGTTATACAGTTCTTTCCATTTTTCGTTTAAAAGCGTATTTTTTTCGCTCTCGATGATGGCTAACATGCTTTGCTTTTTAAACTCTGTGCTTTCGATTTCTTTACGCACCTTATCTGCCGGTGTCTCTTTTTTAAAAAACATTATATACTCCTTTTTATGTTTTTTTATGAATACACACATTATAACGTCAAATTCCAGTATTATTTCTCTCGCTATAATCCATTTTATAATATCATTTATTTCATAAATTGTCAATAAATTATTTATATTTTTACTCTATTTTTCAACGTATATGCGTTATATTTCATCTTTACAGCTATACCATTTCATTTCCAACATAAAAACACACCCATCCTGCCTGGTGCAAAATGGGTGCTTTCATTTTATTTGTTTCGGAATATCCTATTGTCAAGCTGTAAATATTTTTCTTTATATAAAGTTTCATATGCCTTTGCGTATTCTTCTTGTGGCTGATACACCGAAAGCATCTTTGCCTTTGTGGCATCAATGGCTGCTGCAAGGTTTGGATAATGACCCGCCGCCACCATGGCTACCACTGCAGCGCCTGTGATGGCCGATTCTTCCACGTCCGGTACTTCAACAGGCATGTTCATGATGTTTGATTTAATCTGCATCCATTTTTTATTCTTTGTGCCGCCACCCACCGCAATCATTTTTTTCACGTCAAGGCCTATTGCTTCATACATTGTGCGTATGTCCATTGAAACGCCTTGGCTGATGGCTTTGTATATATCTGCCAAATTATGTGTACGGCTCAAGCCCAAAAATCCTGCCAATGCGCTTGGGTCATTTACCGGTGCCCCACGTCCCGACAGGTATGGATAGTATAAAATGTCTGTAGGAGATGTATCCATCATGTCTTCAAGTGCATCAATATGGCTATATTCCAATGTGAAAAACGGGTTCAGCTTGCGCAGCCATTCCACACTACCACCCGAGGTAATGCTACCTGCTATACAGAACTGCATGTCAGGCAAGGGGCACGGCGCCCACTGTATGCCTGCCTCAAAGTCGGCTTTATCCATCGGTTTTTCTTTTCTTAGGCCTATCAGTGCTTCGGCTGTGCCCATCGAGTCCAGCATCTGGCCGGGTTTGCTTACTGATACAGCAAAACAACTGCACATGTGATCTTGTCCGGCCACGCACACGGGAATATCGCCCACACCCAGCTCTTCGCGAAGCTCTGACTTAACATTTCCTGTGCCCTGTGATTCAGGTATCACCGGAGCCAGTTGGCTTTCCGTCAAATCAAACGCTTTCAGGAAATCTACGTCATATTGATGTTTATTTATATCATATGTATATGTACGTGCCGCAAGGCTAGGGTCTGTGCCCATTCCACCTGTAAGCTTATATGCAATATAACTTGGCGCAGACAGCCACACAGCATTTTTGTCCACATCTTTATACAAACTACGTAGCCACAATATTTTTTGTAGCCCAAACTTTGCACTAAGATGCAGGCCGGTGCGCCGATACAGCTCATATCTCGATTCTATTGCTTCTATCTCCGGCAAGGCTGTTATTGATGATTGGTCATACCACGGAATAATCGGCGTCTTTGGCAAGCCTGTATCACAGTCAATAAACAGTCCACTCTCCGACATGCCCGTAATTGCCACTGCCTCCACATCAGGATTTTTGTCTTTCAGCTCTTTCATCAGCTTGTAGCACACATCCCACATCTCGTCCGCACTATAGTACATATAGCCATCTTTATGCGGATAAGTGCGATTTGCCTCCTTGCCCATGGCTAACAAATTACCACTGTTGTCAAAAACTCCATACTTAATATTTGACGAGCCAATATCAAATGATGCAACACCCATACCCATCTGCCCCCTATATGTGTTTTTCGTTTTTTTCTTTGGCTAATTATGTGAATATATCCTATCTTTAAACATAACAGGTATATTTTAACCTCAAAAATCAGTATAACCGCTATGCACAAAAAACGCAATTAAAATTTTGCTTCATGTATATTAATATACCTTTTGACAACATAAAAAAAGCAAAAGCATCATTATAATGCCTCTGCTTTTTATCACTATGCTAAAATCACAACACGCTTTAAAGCCTATTTATCTTTCAGGTATAAGCACACCATAGCTTCCGTCTTTTCTAGCATATACCACATTTATTTCATCACTGTCTGCATCTCTGAACAAGTAAAAATTATGTCCTAGCATGTTCATTTGCAAAATTGCCTCGTCCACAGTAGCCGGCTTCACAACAAAGTGCTTTTCACGGATAAGGTGATAATTATCTTCCTCTTCATCACTCATAAACTCAAAATCTTCCGGGAATGGATTTTTAAGTTTTTCCGCCAATTTCTCGCGATTTTTCACTATGTTTTTTGTCAGCACATCTGCAGCCAAATCAAACGCTTCTTCCATTTGCTCAGCGCTGCGCTCTGCTCTGGCCACAAAGCCTCTGTCGCGTAGAGTAATCTCCACCTTTTGGTAGCGTTTTTCTACCACCACTGTCACATTTGCCTCTGCTTCATCATCAAAGAACTTGTCCAGTTTCAAAAGACGCTTCTCGACGCGTTCAATAAATCCATCTTTCAAATTAACTTTTCGTCCAGTGCAACTAATTTTCATTTGTGTTGCCTCCTTTACGTTATCAAGCGAACCGGCAAACTAGTTCTGCTTTGTATTCATATTATACACGAAAAAGTCGGGCTTTAACAATATTTTTTGTAAAATATTCTATATTTTTTCATATTTTGTGTATTTTGGCTAACTGCTCGCCTAATTTTCTCTGTTTTCACATATTGCATATCTACAAAGTCTAGGTCTTTTGCTTTACGCCTTTTATTTTATTATTTCAACAAAAAAGCGAGATGCCTGTTAGACATCTCGCGCTATATTATCTTTTTCGTGAATATCCACCACCACGATGTGCTTCCATCACACGGCGTAAATCACTGATTTTTTCTTCACTTTGTGTTTTGAACCGAGACATCATGTCTTCAAAAGAAAGGTCTGATGTCGGTTTGGGTTCTTTTGGTTGCCACACACGACCACTGTCTGCTCTTTGCTGACGCGGCTGCTGAGGTCTGCGTTGCTTTGGTGGCTCTTCTGTCTGCACATTTTCCTGCACCTGCTTATATGAAAGCGCCACTTTACCATCCGGTGCAACATTTACTACCTTCACCTTGATTTCTTGGCCTTCGCTCAGCACATCACCAAGCTCTTGAACATAGCTGTTACTTACTTCCGAGATGTGAACCATCCCTGTGACGCCACATTCCAAACGAACAAACGCACCAAATTTTTTCACTCCGGTCACTTTTCCGGCGTAAATCTCACCTGTCTGAACCTGCATGTACTATTACTTCCTTCGTTATTCATTAAGACACAGTCATTGCCACAACTTCAATGCCAAAACTCACTCGCCCGTAAGGTCAACAAACACACGCTCTTGTGGAAGGGCATATCCAAGCTTCTCACGAGCCACACGTTCAATGTAGGCCTCGTCACTGCCTTCTTCCATCATACTCTCAAGCTCTATGTTTGCATCCGATTGTATTTTTAGCTGCTCTTCAAGGCGTTGCAACTCTTGTCTTTTTTCCGCAATTTGAAATTGTCCTGTCGCAAAGCTGACTATAAGATATACGCCAACTGATGCCACAGTAAGCCTGAACAAAATATTCTTCAGGCCCTTTTTGGGTTTCATTTTATTTTTTTTATTCATAATTTCACCCACGCCGACTTTATCTTAATTTGTTTTTAATAAACACAACTTTATTTCCCTATATAATATCGATTATACACCATTATAAGTATTTTTTGCAAGTATCTTTGTTAATTTATTCTTAACATAGTAACTTTCAAGCGTATGCATTATTTTCAGTCAACCAAACTTTATTTGTTTTCGCCCTTTTTATTCCATCAGTTCATACATTTCTCTGGCCACATCTTTACCTTTTTGTTCTGTCACGCTAAGCACTTTTGCCTTTATAATGCGGTTTCCAAAAGCTATTTCTATTTCGTCGCCTATTTTCACGGTATAGCTGGCTTTTACCGCTCTTCCATTCACCGCCACACGTCCTGCATCGGCCACTTCATTTGCCACTGTTCTGCGTTTCACCAGCCTGGACACTTTCAAATATTTATCAATACGCATATCGCACCCCTTACTATACAAATAGAAAAAGCAACCGCAAAAGCGGCTGCTCAGTCTGTCAATAAAGCACCTCTTTAGGCGTCATTTGTAAAATACCAGCTTGGTTACATATAAAAATATGCATCCTCACATCATTTCTTGTTTCCTTGAAATTGGCACTTTCTAGCCGCCTGATATTTACATTAAATCTTATTTTACAGCGTCTTTCAAAGCTTTACCGGCTTTAAATGCAGGAGCTGTAGTTGCGGGAATTGTGATTTCCTCTTTAGTTTGTGGGTTACGGCCTTTACGCTCGGGACGGTTACGTGTCTCGAATGTACCAAAGCCAACCAAAGCCACTTTGTCACCACTTTTTAATGCGTTTGTAATACTTTCTATTACTGCATTAACCGCTTTTTCTGCGTCTTTTTTAGATAAAGCTGCACTCTCAGCCACTTGTGCTACCAAATCAGTTTTTGTCATTCTTCCTTACCTCCAAATAAATTTATTTTTGCAGACTCCTCTGCTTAGTGATATCTTTGTTTTAGCTTACTTTTCCGCCTCGCTACTTTTAGCCTTTTTCCATAAATCATCCAGCTCATTTGCATCCACAGAAATTAAGTCTTTACCGTTATCATTCGCCAATGTTTCCACTGTTTTAATACGAGTGATAAACTTTTGCGTGCTTTTACTCAATGCTTCTTCGGCGTCAATGTCAAGCATACGAGCCACATTCACAGCACTGAACAGCACATCGCCAACTTCTTCCTCTATGTTGGTATCTGTATTCATTGCTTGCTTAAGCTCTGCCAGCTCAGACTCCATATCTTTTATTGCCGCTTGTGCATTTGGGTAGCAAAAGCCATACCTTGCCACACGTTTTTGCACTTTTGCCGCACGCATCACAGCCGGAAAACTTTTCGGCACACTGTCTATCTGCTGGCTCATAGAATCTATGCCTTTTTCTTCACTTTTCAAAGCTTCCCAGTTATTCAGCACTTGTCCTGTTGTTTCGGCAGACACTTCTCCAAACACATGTGGATGACGAAAAATCAATTTTTTGCAAATGCCATCACATACATCGCTGAAAGAGAAAACACCGTCTTCTTTTTCTATCTCTGCATGCATCGCTATCTGCAACAATAAATCTCCCAGTTCTTCACACAGCATGTCTGCATCTGCCAAGTCAATAGCGTCTGCCACCTCATATGTTTCTTCAATCAAATTTTTCCGCATCGAGGTATGTGTTTGCTCTCTATCCCAAGGACATCCTCCCGGAGCCCGCAAAATGCGCACAATCTCCAAAAGATCTCCTATTTCATATTTTTCTTTTTTGGGATAAACCAAGGCATCTTGCCTCCCTGCTACTACTATACACTATTGTCACTTAAAAACACTACACAATAATACTACTCTATTAGTAAGCTTTTTTCAATAGATTCACTGTGTTTTTTAAGTCACATTTCATTTTCTGGTTGTTTTGCCGAAATTTCACTCGATTTTTGCCCTTTGAACCATACATATGCCTTATTTTTCGGGTAATTAGTGCCCATCGCCGCCACAAAAGGTGGCATCCTTTTTATCCTCCGCACCCTTATCGGCACCTAAAATTGTCACATCGCTATCTTCTATTTCAAGTTTTGACAGCTCTTCTTTCACTTTATCTATCTCTTTTATGTACCAGCCCATCATGGGCTCGTTTTCCTGTCCCAGCTTATGTAGCTTGTATACAAACGCTCCCAGCTGACGCTGACGCTTATGTAGCTTTGCTTGCAGTGATAGCTGTTTTGCCCTCTCGCAGCCTTTGTTTACCAGACTTTCCGCCTGTTTTGCCGCACCTGTGGCCACACAAGAGGCCGCGTCCATCATTTTATCAAATGTGTTCATCATAAACCTCCGCTTATTGTCCCAAAAATTCACGCAGCATGGAATTCTTTGGCACATGTTTCATGTCAATAGAAGAACAACGAGAAAACTTTTTGATCAAATCTTCCAGTTTCGTGCTCATAACTTCGTTCACTATATTATTCCGCATTTTTTCCACAAACGGCGCCAAAAGGCAAATCTCATAGCTGAACGACGTGTCCAGCAACAAATCGGCATACGGCTTAAACGCCTTGATATATTGGTCTTCACCTTCACAAACCAGCGGCCACATACTGATGGTGGATTCAGGCCCATGCCCACGGAACATGTGATCGCGCACCATTCGGCGTGCTAGGCGAATTTCCCTTGTGGCAAGCGAGCGCTGTCCGCTATGTGAATATTCTTCCCTAAGTCCTGCGTAAATTTTATACACACTGCCCCTTGGCAAAGCATCGGTAAGAATAGGATTCAGCGCATGAATCCCCTCAATCACCACCACGCCACCTTGTAGTTCAAGCGGCATTCTTTCCTCTTTGCGAGAATCCGTCTCAAAGTCAAACATCGGAAACTGTGCGCTGCCTGTTTCAATAAGCATGTTAAGACAAGCATGTATTTCGTCTATGTCCAGCGCTTGAATATTTTCATAATCTGTGCTTCCGTCCGGAAGACGTGGATAATCTTCAATATTCTTGTAAAAGTTATCCAGGCTTACCATAGCTGCATGTGTGCCACTTTCTTTCAGTGCATCCACTAGTTTTTGTGCGGTGGTGGTTTTCCCCGACGCAGAAGGTCCGGTAAGCATAATCACCTTGCATTTGCTTGCGATGCTTTCTACGGCCGCCGCTTTCACACGGCTTTCATATTCAATCTCACAATGACGCACAAAACTCACCGGGTTTTCAGCCGCGGTATTAATAAGCCCTATCTCCACCAGTCGTTTAGGAATCCAAATAGCCGGCATATGCTTTTTTCACCCCTTCTTTACGATGCAACATTTCCTCGATATTCATTATATAATCCACAGCAAACTTGTGATTATACTGCCTTTTAATGATTTTTTTGTCTTCAAGCACTAATTTTGTGCTGGCGCCTGCGCCTGCCGCCAAAATAGTGTGTTCTTCTTCCATAATAAAGATGTTATACAAGCCCTCATTGCCTTGCAAAGTCCAGCCTGTATTTTCTAAATTATCTACCCCACTTTTTTGCCGGTATAAATAATATGGTACATATCCTGCCTGCCTAAGGCGTGGATATGCAAGCTTTATCATGCTTGAAGGCCCAAACATTCCCTCTTCTTTTTGTGCCAAAACAATCTCAGATGCGCGCTTTTTTGTCAGTGAATGCAGGGTGATATTTTCCGGCCTCAGCCTGATTGCCTCGTCTAAGCTTTGTGAAAAGCTTTCCTCTGTGTCTTTCGGCAAGCCCGCTATCAAGTCCATGTTTATCACATTGTGGCCGATATTCCTTGCGTTTTCATAACAGCGCCGTATGTCTTCTGCTGTATGTTTTCGTCCTATGCTCACCAGCACTTCATCACAAAACGTCTGTGGATTGATGGAAATACGTGAGACGCCATACCTCTTTAAAAGCTGTAACTTTTCTACATCTGTGCAGTCCGGTCTGCCTGCCTCGACGGTATATTCTCTTGTTTCTTGCGGCTTAAAATACTCATTTACTGCCGACAAAAGGCTATCCAGCTGAGAAAGATTAAGCGATGTGGGTGTACCACCGCCGATATATACACTTTCCAGCTTCAGGCCGTGTGCGGCTCTGGCCGTTGCGGCAAGTTCTTGCTTTAATGCATTCAAATACTCGTCCATCAAGTGCGATTCTTTATCCACTGTACGTGAAACAAAACTGCAATATGAGCATCTGGTAGGACAAAACGGTATTGAAATATATAGACTATAGCTGTTTTTTTGAGATTCTTTAAGTATCGGACGCTGACGCCGCTCTATCTCTGTCAGCAAATCACACTTTTCTTCGGACACATCGTATTCGTTTTTCATGCGATTTGCGGCGTCTTGCTCACTTTGCGATTTCAGCATCTTCCGATACAAATTCAGCGGCCTTACACCGGTTAGCATACCCCATGGCGGCCGTGTTTTCATCACTTTTACAAATATGTGATACAACACTGCCGTAGGATTTTCGTTTTCTACCCACTTCACAATGCACACTGTTTCGGCATCGTTTTTATAGCGCAAACCCACCACCACACGTGATTTCGTGGCCCTGATATAGGCAACATCACCCTTTGTGCTACTATTTTGCCGAAGTGGAGCCTTTGGAAAAAACAATCGCACCATGTGCTCGCTCTCGTATGTAGATGGCAGTCCTTTTACCAAAATTTCCATCAAACTACCTAAAACCTCAAATACGGGTTGTGCTTTTTCTCGTAATCCATGGTCGAAAACTCTTCATGCCCGGGCAACACCTGAACATCTTCTTGCACGGCATCCACCAGCTTTTTCAGGCTTTCCTTCATATGCGCAGGATTACTGCCCGGCAAATCTGTGCGGCCAATATCCTGTGCAAACAACGTGTCGCCACTAAACATCATGTCACCGCAAATAATACAAGTAGAGCCCGGAGTATGGCCCGGCGTGAAAATGGTTTTGAACTTCATGTCATCCAGCACAATTTCGCCAAAATCAGTGTAATACTCGTCTGCTTTTATGCCAAACTGGTCTGCGTCTGCCTTGTGCATATAAACTTTCGCACCATATTTTGTGCGCAACGCCTCCACACTTCCAATATGATCGTGGTGCCCGTGTGTAAGCAAAATATGTGTAAGCGTGGCTTTATTTTCCTCTATCGCCGCCACAAAACGCGCTTCCGACGCGGCCGGATCTACCACAGCGGCATGCCCATCATCCCCGATCATCAAAAAACAATTGGTATATAGCGGTGGTCCATCTACTATATGTATAGCCTTCATTGCCAACACTCCTTACTAATTATGATTGTTTCCATTCATCGGTGTCCAATAGTAACGTCACCGGCCCATCGTTCACAAGCTCCACTTTCATGTCTGCGCCAAACTCGCCTGTTTGCACGTCCTTCAGCCCTTGTTCCTTTATGCATTTCACAAAACTCTCATAGCAATCTGTGCTAAGTGGTGGTTTTGCGGCAGCAATAAATGATGGTCTGTTGCCTTTTTTGCTGTCGGCATATAAAGTGAACTGGCTTACCACCAGTGCACTGCCTCCGATATCTGCGGCAGATAGATTCAGTTTGCCGTCAGCGTCGTCAAATATACGAAGACCCGCACATTTTTTGGCAAGTTTTTGACACATCTCTATGTCGTCACCCTCGCGTACACCAAACAAAATCACCATTCCGGGCCCAATTTCTCTTTTTTTCTCATCGTTTATCAAAACCGATGCCCGGCTTACCCGCTGAACCAGTGCACGCATTCAACCCACTCCTTCGCTAGCTTCTTTGAATTCCCACAACATCTTTTATTTTTCTCAGTCTTGAAATCACATTGTTCAGATGTTCGGTGTTTTGAATGCCTATAGTAGCGCTCATTGAAGCACGTCCATCCGCAGTGCGTCTTGCTGAAATAGAGTATACCGGCACACGCATATCGGCCAAAGCCATCGATACATCGGCAAAAAGTCTGTCCCTGTCAAGAGCCGTCACTTCAAGGGTAGATGTGAAGTTTTCCTTCACACCTTCTTCCCAGTGTGCCGCCAGCCATCTTGGAGAGGAGTCGGGTGTCGCTGCATTGCGGCAGTCTTTTTTGTGGATAGACACGCCATACCCACGAGTTATAAACCCAATAATGTCATCACCCGGCAAAGGATTACAGCACTTGGCAAACTTAATCAACACGTTGTCTATGCCTTCTACGCTGACGCCTTCTCCGGCTTTTTGTTTTTTCACTGTTGTGGGAATATCAAATGTTTCCACAGGATCGGTGTTTTTCACCAGTTTTGCATACTCTTCTTTTATTTTCGGCATCAAGCGCGAAATCAAAAGACCGCCATATCCTATCGCCGCATACATCTCTTCCACTGTGTTTTTACGCTGGCGATGTGCTATGGTTTCCACAAACTTATCATATTCCTCGGCAGGAACCGATATTAAATTTCGGCGCATTTCTTTGTCTAGCGCCGCTTTGCCTTCCATGATATTCTCTTCTTTACGTTCTTTTTTGAACCAGTGCCTTATTTTGCTTTTTGCTTCGCTGGTGGTAACGATACCAAGCCAGTCTCTGCTTGGGCCTTTGGTGTCGTTACCGGTCATCACTTCCACCACTTCGCCCGTCACCACTTTATGATCAATCGGTACAATACGAGAGTTCACCTTTGCGCCAACCATGCGGTTGCCCACCGCCGAGTGAATCGCATAGGCAAAGTCTATCACCGTTGCGCCACTGGGCAGGTTAATCACATCACCTTTTGGGGTAAATACATACACCTCTTCTGGTATCAAATCGCTTTTGATATCCCGTAAAAGGTCGACCCCGTCTTCGGCATCTCTTTGGCTTTCCAGTAGCTGACGCACCCAAACAAGACGATCTTCCAGCTTATCTTTTCCTTGAAGCCCCGCTTTATATTTCCAGTGAGACGCCACTCCATACTCTGCCAGCTGATCCATTTCTTTTGTGCGTATCTGTATTTCAAACGCTACACCCTCATGGCTAATCATGGTGGTGTGTAGGCTTTGATACATATTCGGTTTTGGTGTAGATATATAATCTTTAAACCTGTTTGGCAAAGGATGATACATGTCGTGAACAACACCCAGCGCCGTATAACACTCAGAAATACTATCTAAAACGATGCGCAATGCATAAATATCATATATTTCTTCAAAGTTTCGGTTTTGGATAAACATTTTGCGATAAATGCTGTACACACTTTTTATCCTGCTGTGCATCACCACATTTTTCATGTCATTTTTTTCAAGTTGCTTTTTGATGCTATCTGAAATACTCTCCACATATTCGGTGGCTTTTTTCTTTTGACCCACCATCTCTACAATCTCGGCGTATCCGATGGGATCAAGATAAAAAAGGCTTAAATCTTCAAGCTCTTTTTTTATGCCCGACATGCCTAAGCGATGGGCTATAGGCGCATACACTTCCATCGTCTCAAGGGCTTTATCGCGGCGTTTTTGTTCTTTCCATGCGTTTGCTGTTCGCATATTGTGCAATCTGTCGCATAATTTTATCAACATTACTCGCACGTCTTTTGACATAGCAAGCAGCATCTTGCGCAGATTTTCAGCTTGTTCTTCTTCCATCGACGAAAATGTTATCAGGCCAAGTTTTGTCACGCCGTCCACCAATAGCGCTACTTCATGCCCAAACTGTGAGCTCACTTCTTCCAGCGTCATGCTGGTATCTTCCACCACGTCATGCAAAAGCGCCGCAACCAACGCTTCGGTATCAAGGCCTAAATCCAACAGCATTCCGGCCACGGCCAAAGGATGACTTACATACGGCTCGCCACTTTTACGGTTTTGTCCCTCGTGCGCTTTTTCCGCCACTTTGTATGCTTTGTCTATCTGCGCTATGTCGTACGGACGCCCGGACTCTTCCGCCATTTTTTTAAATTCTTCATATGTCACAATACGTGGAATCTCGGCCGCCATTTTCTCACCTCTCGCCTTTTCAGTTTTCCAATATTTTATATAATAAAACATTTATGCACATACATGCATCTGAAAATCTCATGATTTCTCTTCACTACATTTTTGCAGTCTTTTCATCAGTGTACCGTCTGCAAGGTCCTTCTTTTCCGCCACTTGTACCAGCTTATAACATGCTGTTTTTTCATCTTTTTCAATCAGGTTCAGCTCTTCTAATGTCGCCAAAGATGTCAACATTTTTCCTGTTTTTTCTTCGCCTAAAGCTGCCAATACCGGGCGTAAATCCATATAGTTCAGTGGCATTCCCATACGCATTTTGCGGTATAACTGCGCTGTATCATCCCTGCTTGGAAGCAAAATCGACACTATATCTTCTTGTGGGATATGCCCTGCCAGCACGCTTTCAAACAAAGCACTTTGGCTGACATGCTCTTCCGTCATGCCACTTGGTCGCATTTCCACCACCCTGGCAGACACCTGCATACCATTTTTGTTTTCATAAATGGATATCACCGTCAAAATATCTATCAGCTCGCCAACTCGATATGCCAAGTTTTCAGGTGACACTCCAAAAAGCACTGCGTAAAGAGTATCATTTTCTTGCCTAAAACGCAATCGGGTATGTTTTCCTTCACTTATTGCATACACCGCATCCAGTGTTGCATTTTTTATCAAAAATATCGGTTGCGGGTTTCCACTGCCGCACGGTGCTAAACGCTGCAAGCTTTGCACTTCTTTCACCGACAATTCAGACAACTGCACCATAGCGTCGGCACACACCGCCGGAAGTTTTGGCACAGGACTATTTTCTGCCGCCCATTTATTCACTCTTTTGCGGAACTGCTTTACATACTCTTTTTTAAGGGAAAAGCCCGCCGCCAAATCATGCCCGCCAAATCTCAGCAAGATATCTTCACACGACGAAATTGCCCCGTGTAATGAAAACCCACCAAAACTGCGCCCACTTCCACGGCCTTCGTCTTCGTCAAAAGAAATAGCTATGGATGGTTTTGCATACTTATCCACCAGCCTCGATGCCACAATACCTATAACGCCCTGATGCCAACCCTCACCCCAAATCACCAATACTCGAGATGCGGCTAAGTCCGGGTCTTGCTCCAGTTGTTTTTCAATTATTTCCAGTATTTCTTGTTCGGCCGCTTGGCGAGATATATTTTGCTGTTGCAGGTTTTCCACCAGCTTCGCCGCTTCCTCTTCATCCTCGGCCAACAGTAGCTGCAATGCTGTTGTTGCATCGTCCATTCTTCCTGCCGCATTCAGCCTTGGTGCTATACCATAAGAGATATTCTCTACCGTGATGGCTCTATCTTTCCATCCGCAAGCATCCACAAGCGCCGCAAGGCCTGCCCGTTTTGTTTCTTGTAGTGCCGCAAGGCCTGCCCGCACTATCACGCGGTTTGGTCCCGTTAGTTTCATCACGTCAGCCACTGTGCCTATGGCCGCCAAGTCGCCATATATCGGTAGCAGTTCTTGTGGCTGGCACCCTTCCAGCGCCGCCAGCAACATAAATGCCACGCCCGCACCCGATAAATTATCAAGGCCACTTTCGTCGTCTTGCCTGCACGGGTCAACCAGTGCATCGGCCGCCGGCAAAGTATCATATGGCAAATGATGGTCGGTCACAACCACCGACACTCCACGCTCGTTAGCTCTTTCAATAGCCTCAAATGCCGTGATGCCATTGTCCACGGTGATAATAAGTGTAATCCCTTTATCCGCCATGGAATCCACCAGCGATACCGACAATCCATAGTCGTCATCGTTGCGAGACGGTAGTTTATAAAACACCTGCGCACCACAGCTTTCAAGATAGGTATACACAAGCGCCGTAGACGTTATTCCGTCTACATCGTAATCTCCAAACACGGCAATCAGCTCTTCGTTTTCTATTGCATGAGTAATTCGATCCACCGCTTTTTCCATGTCTATCATGGTCATTGGGTCCGGCAGGAGTTCCTCTTCACACAGCATTTCAGACACTTCTTGTGCGCTTTTCATACCACGAGCTGTCAATACTTTACACAGTAATTTTTCCGCATTCATTTCAGCCATCAGCGCTGCTGTGTTCTCTTCACTATTGTCATGTACTTTCCACTCTCGGTACAACATAGAGGATTCTCCTTTCCATTTATTATTTTTCTTTTACGCATCACTATTTGGGTTATATCGCCGGATAATAGCATGTGCTACTTTTATGCCATCCACCGCCGCGCTCATTATTCCGCCGGCATACCCTGCGCCTTCGCCACACGGATAAACGCCGGCAATACTAACGCTTTCCATTTGCTCATCTCTTGGCATACGCACAGGCGACGATGTTCTTGTTTCCACACCGCTGAGAACAGCATCTTTTGCATCAAATCCTGGAAGTTTTCTTCCAAAATCCACAATCCCGGCCCGTAGTGCATCACTTATATCACCGGAGAAAATCGTATCCAGCGACGTACCTGTCACCCCTCTTGGATATGTGGGCACGACACGTCCTTGAGTAAATGTTGCTTTTCGGTCTAAAAATTCGCCCACTGTTTGCGCCGGCGCAGAATAATTTTTCCCGCCTGCTGTAAAAGCCGCTTTTTCTAAGTTTCGCTGAAACTGTATCCCACCAAACGGCCCATCCTCAAAATCATTCGGGCCAACATTCACCACCAACGCTGAGTTTGCGTTTTTGCCGCTTCTTGCATGCACGCTCATGCCGTTTGTTACAACGCCACCTTCTTCACTGGCCGCGGCCACCACCTGGCCGCCCGGACACATGCAAAACGTATACACTCCACGATGACCATGCCTGGTAGACAACTGATATTCTCCAGCTGGCAACGATTTATGGCCGGCGGCTTCGTGGTAAAGCCCTTTGTCTATATCTTCTTGAAGGTGCTCAATTCGCACCCCGACTGAAAACTGCTTTGGTAAAAACGTAACACCCCGACTGTTTAACACACTGAAGGTATCCCTTGCCGAATGCCCGTTTGCCAGCACCAGTATGCCGCATGGCATTTCTCCGTTTGTGGTGTCAAGCCCATTCAAAATCCCATTTTTCAGCTGAATGTCTGTCATTTTAGTGTCAAACATCACCGTGCCGCCAAGCTCTTGTAATCTTTTTCTCAATGCCGTAAAAACATCACGAAGTTTATCTGTGCCTATATGCGGTTTTGCACGCCATGCAATTTCTTTTGGTGCTCCGGCCGACAACAAGGTATCTATCACCCTGCCGCAAAGTGCATCGCCTATCCTGCTAACCAGCTTGCCGTCAGAAAAAGTGCCTGCGCCACCTTCGCCAAACTGTATGTTGGTGTCCTTCAATAGTGCGCCGCCTTCTTCAAACGTCTTAACCGCCAGTGCCCGTTCTTCCATGGGCATGCCGCGTTCCAGCACAATAGGCTCAAAACCAGCCTCGGCAAGCTCCAGCGCACAAAACAGTCCTGCAGGACCAAGCCCACACACCACCACTTTACCCGGCAGAGCATCTTTTCCACGAGATAAAGAAATTTCTTTTTTCTCGACTATACGTATACCTGCACGTTTGGCACATTTTCCTGCCAGCTTTTCACTTTTCAGCGTCATTGCCACAGAATACACCAAAACAGGTTCTTTACGCCTGGCGTCCACCGATATTTTATGTGGGCGCATCTCTACAACCTGACTTTTGTAAACACCTGCTTTACGCAAAGCTTTTTCGTAAGCATCTTCCCACTGCGACTGCAAGGGTAGTCTTATCTCTTGCACCAATATCATCATTTAGTCATCCACCGAAACTTCGCATACCACACTATAATTTTCTATAGGAATCACCATGTCTGCACCCGGTATTTCCACCCTGGCGGGTATAGTCTGCTGTCCCACACTTGTGACAGACATATCAAACGCATCCACCTCTACAAATATATCATCTGATGTCAATGCATTTATTTGATCTGCGTCGCCTATCAGTTTCACAGTGATGGTATCTTGCATCGGAGTAATTGTGGCGTTTGGCAAACCATTTACCACACGGATATTATCCACCACAATCGTTTTTTCCACCAGGTCCGTAGTATCAAATGACACCACCACTTCCTTGTGCTCGTCATAAATTCGTAGTCCGTCAGGAAGGCTGATGTTTATAGGTGCCTGCCATCCCAGTGTAAGTTCCGATATATTAAACGTGTCTATTGGATACGGCACTTGCAAGTTTTCAAATAACTCTGTACTGCCTGCCACCTGTATGGTATCTTCCGACAGGTTTATTCTTTCACTAAACCATTCCATGTCAAGTTCTTTTGGTTGGCCGATAAAATCTACCACCACTCCAATAGTTCGAATTTCCAAAATCGGTATTTCCACATTTACTTGTTCAGGCGTCACCGTTACGCCCAGCTCTAAAGGATCCAGTTTTTCTCCGGCCTCGTCAAGCAACAACAGCTCCACTTCGCCGCTTTCGGCCTGATACAATTTTCTGGTGCTGCGTTCTTCCTGCACCGTTATTTTCGCCACCACTTGAACTATCAAGTCCACTTTACTTTTTGGGCCCACCACTGTCACCTGGGCAGGGTCTGCCCTGACAGACTCGTTATCCTTGAAAAAGTTTTCTGCCGGAGTGATTCCGCTAGAATCCACATTCACCGCGAATGTTTTGCGTTCCACCGCTTCAAACGTCATGGTGACCGATGTTTTGGGGTTGTCTACCAAAGAATACCCCTCGCTCCTCACGCTCCATCCATATATGGAAAATGTAGCGGTGGATACCTTGCTCACACGGATGGGTATCTCGTACACGCCCGGCTCAGTCACTTGACTATAGTCGGGATACGCCGTCACCGAGGTGTTGTCAAGCAGGCCCAGCTGAGAGCCGTCTCCACGCACATCCACATCCACATATAGCTCTTCAGGCGTATCCACTATTTGCAAGTTTTGCTCTTCATAAACTTCTTTACTGCGGTTATAGTCTATCAGCACATTTGTCAGCTCGCGCTCGTCTGCAGGCATGATAAAGCCGGCCACAACCACCCAAAAAACAAATGCAACCATGAATGCTATTAAGATAACAATCCTTTTATCGTCAAGAAAATTAGTTTTATTTTTCTTTTGCTCGGGCATCGTCGGCCTCCTTTGGATCTTTCAAAAACAGCCCTCTTATCTTCGTTTTCATTTTGTGCATTTTACCTTTTTTCACATTTTTCATCGGAGCAGGTGCCACTTCACTAATCAAAAGATTAAACAAGTTTTGCCTATCCATTCTACGAATCATCACTCCACTTTTTGCTAGTGAAATGACGCCTGTTTCCTCGCTGACTACCACCACCACGGCATCTGAATTTTCACTCATGCCCAGTGCCGCTCTGTGTCTGGTACCCATATCCTGGCTGATTTCCATGTTATTCGACAATGGCAAAAAGCATCCTGCCGCTTCAATTTTCGCGTCTCTTATCACCACAGCACCGTCATGTAGCGGCGTGCCTATGTGGAAAATAGTGTTCAGCACCTCCACATTCACATCACTTTTCATCGACGTTCCCGTGTGTATAATTTCTACTAGGTTTGTGCGACGTTCCAGCACCATCAGCGCACCCACTTCTTCTTCGGCCATGCGCTCTGCCGCATCACATACTGCCGTTATAGCCTTTTGCCATTCTGTACGCAATCCATCTTCCATCGCTCTTGGTTGCAGTAGCTTGCTCAGCGAGCTGTTGGCGTTACCCACCTGCTCAATCACCCTGCGTAGCTCGGGCTGGAATATAACAGCCAATACCACAATACCAAAACTCATAACTGTATTCAAAACGAACGTAAGGGTACGCATGTTGGTCAAAATAGTGATGACATATACCACTAATAACAGTCCCACACCTTTCAAAAGCTGCGCCGCGCGGGTATCTCTTACCAAAACAATCAGCTCATAAACCAAAAATGTAACAATTAAAATATCCAATATGTCACCAAAGCTGACCCTGCTGAATAACAATTGTAGCCTGCTTGTGAAATCACTAAACAACCCGTCTGTTACTATCACAGCGCACCTCCTTTGTATGTTTTAGAACTTTTGCTCACACTTTATGTCATTTTGATATTCCATCATGCTTTTTCATGTACTTTGACAGTTAATTATACCACAAAATAACAAGTTTTCCAATAAAAAACCTGTGAAAAATGTCATGCATACATATATAAGCACACCGACTGTAGTAGCTTATCGTGGCTTATTTCTGTTTCATCACCACCACACAGTGTGCGGCTATTCCTTCTTTTGCGCCGGTAAAGCCAAGCCCTTCTTCGGTGGTTGCTTTGACTGAAACGTTCTCTTCCTGTGTGTTCACTGCCTGCGCTATGTTTTTGCGCATAGTCTGTATATGCGGTGCCAGCTTTGGCGCTTGACACAATAAAGTAGCGTCTAAGTTCCCCACAATATATCCATTTTCTTCACATATTGTCGTTACTTTTTCAAGTAGCTTAATACTATCGGCATTGTGATATTCACCGTCTGTGTCCGGAAAATGCTTTCCTATATCACCCAGTGCCAATGCGCCCAGCATGCCATCCATCACCGCATGCACCAAAACATCTGCGTCCGAATGTCCCAAAAGCCCTTTTTCGTAAGGTATCTCCACACCACCAAGTATCAGCTTACGCTCCTCTGTCAGGCGATGTACATCATACCCATGGCCAATACGCATCATGGTGTTTTTACCTCCGTTTTGTGGCAAGTCATCAACCGTGGTTATCTTACGGTTAGTTTCTTCACCCATGCTCAAGTACACCGCATGTCCGGCATTTTCCATTATCATGCAGTCATCTGTGATGTTGCCGCTTTCTATATGTTTTTCTTTTTTAAGCGCCTCTAAAAACAGCGTCCTGTCAAACACTTGCGGCGTTTGTATCCTAAAAACATCTTCCCTGTCCATCGTTTGGCACACAAACCCGTCTTTTGCACGTTTTATCGTGTCTTTCATGGGCAAAGCCGGAGCCGCCGCACCATGCTTTTTCGCCGCGTCAATGGCATCCGTTATCACTTTTTGCGAGACAAACGGACGCGCCCCGTCATGAATGGCCACCATATGTGCGCTGGGGCAAGCACTCACTCCCGCCACCACCGACGCTGTGCGGGTGGCGCCACCACTCACCACCGTGACAGGCTTTTGCATCGGATAGCTTTTCAACATTTTTTCTACGTCTGCCTTATTTTTGCCCGCCACCACTACAATGTCATTTATATCAGGGTGATTCATCATGGCATTTATCGACATGTACAGCACTTCTTTGCCATCTATTTTTGCAAACAGTTTGTCAAACCCCATGCGTGTGCTGTTGCCTGCCGCCACCACCACCGCCGTCACACTTTTTTTCATGTCCCAGCTCCTGTCAAAACCTTACTTTACATATAATTATAAACTTTTCTCGCTTAAAAATCCAATTATTTGTGTTTTTATTAGTAAGCACTTGCAAACTTCACTTATTTAGTATACATTATATTTAAGATAACATACAACTATATATAAATGGAGACATTATGAAAACCGAAAAATTCACCGTTACGGGGATGAGCTGTGCCGCTTGTGTTGCCAACATTGAAAAAACTGTGAAAAAGCTACCCGGTATCGAAAAAGCCGAGGTAAGCTTACTGACAAATTCAATGACAGCTACTTTTAATGAAGATTTAGTCAACGCCACACAAATTATCAACACAGTAAATTCCATCGGTTACAAGGCCGGTGTTGAAACACCTGATAGTTCCGATAAAAACGAGCCCATGGCAGATACACAAAACCTGATGCAGGCTGAACTCGTATCAATGAAAAAGCGTCTCATCGGCTCTTTTATCTTCCTTATACCTCTTATGTATGTCAGCATGGGACATATGATTGGCCTTGCCTTACCATCTTTTTTGACAGGTCATGAAAACGCATTGTCTTTTGCCCTCACTCAGTTTTTACTCACTTTACCCATTGTTTTGCTGAATCATAAATATTTCACCGGTGGGTTTCGCTCCCTTATAAAGCGTGCACCAAACATGGACAGCTTGATTGCGCTCGGTGCCGGTGCGGCGATTGTATATGGTATTTTCGCCATGTATCGCATCAGTTGGGGGCTTGGCCACGGCCAGACGGATATCGTGACGCATTATATGCACGAGCTGTATTTTGAAAGCGCCGCCACCATTTTAACCTTAATAACGCTTGGTAAAACACTGGAGGCCATCAGCAAAGGACGCACCGGTGCAGCTATTTCCTCGCTTTTAAGCATGGCGCCCAAAACCGCTTTGCTATATAACGATGGCGTAGAAGTCGAAGTACCTTTAGATCAAGTGGTGGCCGGCGACATTTTAGCCGTGAAACCGGGTGCACGTATTCCTACAGATGGCATCATTATCGACGGGCACGGCACGGTGGACGAAAGTGCCCTGACGGGTGAAAGCATCCCGGTGGATAAATCTGCCGGCGATGCCGTGACAGGAGCCACTGTAAACACCGGCGGATTTTTCACCATGCGAGCTTCACGTGTCGGAAAAGACACCACCTTGGCGCAAATTATTGCACTGGTGGAAGAAGCCGGCGCTTCCAAGGCACCTATTGCACGGCTGGCCGATAAAGTCTCCGGTATTTTTGTGCCAACTGTTATTGCCATCTCCCTTGTTTGTTTTGCTGTTTGGTTTTTCACCGGCGCAGGCTTCGAGTTCGCCTTGGCCAGAGCCATCACCGTGCTTGTCATCTCCTGTCCTTGTGCATTAGGCCTTGCCACACCTGTGGCCATCATGGTGGGTAGCGGACGCGGAGCCAAAAACGGCATTTTATACCGCAACGCCAGCGCACTGGAAACTCTTTCAAGCGTCGACACCGTCGTGCTGGACAAAACCGGCACCGTCACCGAAGGCAAGCCAAAACTCACCGATATCATCGCATACGACATGCCTCAAAGTGATTTTTTGGCACTGGCCGCAGGCATGGAACAAAAAAGCGAACACGCCGTGGCTCTAGCCATTTTATCCGCTGCCGAGGCTGAAAACGTTACACCTTTGCCCACCGATAGCTTCGATTCTTTGTCAGGCCTCGGTATTCGCGCCACCATATCAGGCGCTGTTTATCTTGCGGGAAACGCACGCCTTATGCAAGATCACGACGTTTCCATAAAGAAAGCCTATGACCTTTCAAAAGAACTTGCACAGGACGGTAAAACCCCGTTATTTTTCGCCAAAGATGGCGTTCTAATCGGCCTACTCGCCATTGCCGACTTACCAAAGCAAACCAGCGCCGCGGCAATTTCTGCCCTTCGTCAAAGTGGAATCAGGGCCATAATGCTTACAGGCGACAATGCTGTTACTGCCGAGGCTGTTCGCAAAATGGTAGGGCTTGACGAAGTTATCGCCGAGGTACTTCCACAAGACAAAGACAGAATTATTCAAAATCTTAAAAGCGATGGCCACAAGGTAGCCATGGTAGGCGACGGCATCAATGATGCGCCTGCCTTAGTGCGTGCCGACGTTGGTATTGCCATTGGCGCCGGCACAGACGTAGCCATAGAAAGCGCCGATATTGTTTTAATGAAAAGCGATTTAGGCGATGTGTCGGTTGCACGCGACTTGTCAAAGTCTGTTTTACGCAACATAAAACAAAATCTATTTTGGGCATTCTTTTACAATATTATCGGCATCCCAATTGCGGCTGGTCTGCTTTATCCGGCATTTGGAATCACCCTTAATCCCATGTTTGGCGCCGCAGCAATGAGTCTTTCCAGCGTGTTTGTGGTCACAAACGCACTTAGGCTGAATTTATTCAAGGCAAAGCCTCTACCAATAGCAGATTCCATCTCATCTTCTTTTGTTATTTCAAAATCTTCACCCATAATACAACCAACAGATAAGGAGGACACTTTCATGGAAAAAACAATGACTATCGAGGGCATGAGCTGTGGACATTGTAGCTCACGTGTACAAGCAGCTTTGTGCGAGCTTGACGGTGTATCGGCCGAAGTTTCTCACGAAAACGGCACAGCCAGCGTGAAAATCAGCGGCAATATCACTGATGATGCACTAAAAAAAGCCGTCACTGATGCCGGATATACTGTCACAGGTATTTCCTGATTCATCCACTTTGTTCAAAATTATGTGCTTATAACAAAACCGCCACTTCTACTTTTTCAAGAGTAGAAATGGCGGTTTACTATTTTTTACATTACATTTTATTCATTTGCGCTATCAGTTGTCCCGGTATCTTATTAAGCGGTAACTGCGTAACCACCGCGCCTTTTTGATGTGCCACCATCGGCATACCGTATACCACGCATGTCTCTTTATCTTGCCCGATAGTATATGCGCCGGCTTTGCGCATACGCAAAAGGCCTTCGGCACCATCACTACCCATACCCGTCAAAATAATTCCCACACTGCGTTTTGCTGCCTTTTCGGCCACTGAATTAAACAAAACCTCTACACTGGGCCTGTGCCCATTCACTTTCTCGCCCGGTTTTTGCGACACATAATACCCCTTTGCATCCTTTTCAAGGCGCATTTGGTTATCGCCCGCAGCTAAAAGCATCAAACCCTGCTCCACACGGTCCCCATTTTTTGCTTCCCTTACACGCATTTTACATTCACGGTTCATTCGCTCGGCATACATGGCAGTAAAACCTGCCGGCATGTGCTGGGTTATTAGTATTCCGGGAAAGTTTTGTGGCAAGTTTCGCACCACTTCAAGGGTGGCGTCTGTTCCTCCGGTAGATGCACCTATAGCCACCACTACATCTTTTTGTATACGTGTCAGCACGCCTACGTTTGCCGCTTGCACAGGCACCTTACTCAGTACAGACTTTGCACCCACGTTTGCCTGCGCCGCCACACGTATGGCCGAAATCATACGCAAAAAGAAAAGCGAGCTGGGCTCACCGGGGGCAGGCTTTGGAATAAAGTCCACCGCACCATTTGCAAGCGCTGTCAATGTCATTCCGGGCGTGCCTGAAATAACCAACACCGGTATCTTATGGCGTGGAAGTAACGCTTTCAAAAACTCTATTCCGTTCATTTTAGGCATTTGTACGTCACAAATTATAACATCCGGCTTGATTGTAGGCACCTTGGCCAAAGCATCTTCGCCATTTGTTGCTGTGCCCGCCACCATCATCCTCGGATCTTTTTCCACCGCCGCTTTCATTGCGCCCATAAACAATAGCGAATCGTCTACAAGCATGACTTTAATTGAAGCCACTGTAAATTCCCCCATCTAACTGTGCTGTTAACGACTATTTTTCCCTTTGATAAATAGACGGCTTCACCATCTTAAACTCACTGACACCCCTGTCGATGTTTTCCGAATGGCTGATAAAAAAATACTGTTTTGGAGCCACCCATTGGTAAAATCTGTTTATCAAATCATTTTTGCGTTGTTTTTCAAAGTATATCATGACATTACGGCAAAAAATAATTTCAAACGGCGCCTTGAACCTAAACTGTTGCATCAAGTTCACCGCACGGAACGTAACACAAGAACGAACTTTTTCTTTCACTCTGTAGTTTTCTTCGTCCACTTTATCAAAATATTTTTCTGCCCAACCCTTAGGAAGCTCTTGCAAGCTTTTCACAGGATATATCGCTGTTTGAGCCAGCGCCAACACCTTTTGAGAGATATCGCTGGCTAAAAGCGCCACTTTAGGTGCACTGCCCTTGCCTTCATAGTAATCTAAAATCGTCATCGCTAATGTATATGGCTCTTCGCCGGAAGAACATCCCGCACTCCATACACGAATTTCGCTTCTTCTGCCGGCCTTATCAAGGTCCGGTAGTAGTGTGTTTTGAATGAAATCAAAATGCTCTTTCTCACGCATAAAAAACGTTAAGTTGGTGGTTAATTTATTAAGCAACAAATTAACTTCGACACCGCTTTTATCCGCCATCACATAATCAATATACTGCGTATAGTTGTGGAAACCTTTTTGTAAGATTGTACTGTGCAATCGTCCCTGAATAAGCACCCTCTTTTTTGATAAGTCAATGCCAAACGTATCCAGCACATAATCTCGCAATGTAACAAACTCTTTATCTGTCAATTCTATCATAACGCTCTACCCTCTCATCGGTACCTGCAAGATCTACAATAAATCTTACGCATCATCCACGTTGTAACAAAGCGGCACTGCCATGCTGCACAGTACCGCTAAAACAAACATAGCCTGCATCTTTTAATCAAAATTCAAAATATTATCATCTTCTAATATAGTTTCCACATTCAGACACATCACCAGCCTGTCGCCAACTCTTGACACACTGGTCATATATTTGTTCGTGTTTACTGTGGAGAATTGCGGCAAGGAAGAGCTTGTCACAGAATCGGTTTTTATAACATTAGACACT
Organism: uncultured Oscillospiraceae bacterium; assembly: GCA_964370165.1. Taxonomy (GTDB): domain Bacteria; phylum Bacillota; class Clostridia; order Oscillospirales; family Ruminococcaceae; genus JAAYCI01. Next base: position 10,339 of record CAYJIG010000001.1, on the reverse strand, counting down.
CTATCCACCGACAACGCCACCTGCATATCACCCAGCTGAGCAATAATGAAGTTTGTTTGGTCATCGTACTCTCTTTCAGGCTGCCCAAACTTTAAGCGCATATCAACCAGCGGCATAATTCCACCACGCAGGTTTATGACACCCCGCACATATGATGGAGTTCCCGGTACTTTTGTGATGGCCTGCACATTGATAATCTCAATCACATTGGTAAGCGGAAGCCCATATATGGTGTCTCCGATAAAAAATGTCAAGGACTTACCTTCCAGCTCATCACGATCGTTTGTGTCAACTACCTTGGTATTTGCTTTGCTCATTTTCGCAAACCCCTTTCTTATCTCATATCACAAAGGCTTAATAGCCCGAACGCGACATATTGTCTGTACTGTAAGCACCCAGTAGACTGCTGACATCCAAAATAAGACTGATGGACCCGTTGCCCCTGATGGTGCAGCCGGAGAAACCGAGATTTTTAATGTTGTATCGATCGAAAAACTTCGGGAAGCTCTTTACCACAACTTGCTGTTCACCAATAAGCCTATCAGTGAAGATACAAGCCGAGCTCTCTCCGCTTTCCACGATAATCAAGATGCCGTCCGATAGTTCTGTCACTTCTGTATCGATGCCGTAAATTTGATGTAGGCGGATAATTGGATAAGTAACTCCACGTACCATCACCATTTCTGTGCCATCGGTGTCATACAAAAGCTCCGTTTCCGGACTGAATTTATATATCTGAGATATGGATGTGATTGGAATGGTGAATATGTCGTCCGACACGCCAATTTCCATGCCGTCCACAATAGCAAGTGTCAGCGGAATTTTAATGGTGAAGGTGGTGCCTTTACCCAGCACAGAATCCACGCTTACCGTGCCGCCCAGCTTTTCGATATTTTTACGCACCACGTCCATGCCAACGCCACGTCCGGAATACTCCGTGACCACTTCGTTGGTGGAGAAGCCCGCTGTCATAATCAGGCCAAATGCATCTTTGTCCGAATATTCACTGCGTGGTTTTGTCAAAATACCATTGCGCTCGGCCTTATCTAAAAGCACTTCGCGATTAAGGCCTTTACCGTCATCACCCACAGTGATAACGATATTACTACCAACGTTCTGCGCTTGCAACGTCACTTTACCCTGTTCAGATTTAGCCGCCGCTCTTCTTTTGTCCGGTGGCTCGATACCATGATCCATAGAGTTACGAATCATATGCATCAAAGGATCGGCAAGCACGTCAGTAATACTCTTATCTACTTCTGTTTCACCGCCAATGGTGATAAGCTCGGTGTTTTTACCTAAGTTTTTGTTCATGTCGCGAACAATACGTCCCATTTTCTGGAATGTACCTGTCAGTGGCACCATACGGATACTCATTACTATATCCTGCATTTGGTCTGTCAGCTTACGCAATTGGCGTGCACTTTTGCTAAAGTTCTCCAGTTGCAAATCTTTCAAGTCTGGATTTGAAGCCACCATGCTTTCGGCGATAACAATCTCGCCCATGATATCCACCAGGCTGTCGATTTTCGACTGGTTGACAGAAATAAGGCTTTGCTTGCCAGGACTTGCCGGCGCCGCTGCCTTTTTAGGTGCTGCTGCGGGTTTTGCCGGCTCCGGTGGGGCTTCTTCTTTTTCAACCACGGCCGGTTGCACATCTTCTACAGCCGGTGCTTGTTCCGGCTTTTGCTCTTCTGCTGTGTCCTGCACTTCTTCATAGCTTATTATATAAGTATCTTCTTCTATCAAATGGTGTAGCAAGCTCACATCTCCGCTATACTTGATGCGGAATAAAAACCCATTATCAATAATTTGCTGCATTGCCTCGGGATTACTTTCCGGATTTTCCGGCACGGTTTGCAATATTTCACCATATTCTTTTAAGGCATTCACAAGCATAAATGCACGCACATTTTCAAGGCTTTCTTCCTGGAAAAACACTCGGAATGTACGCTCATCATCTGCTGCAGGCTCGGCTATAACAGCAAGATCAGGCGTCGCCGGTGCTGCAGCGGGCGCCTCTGCGGGCGCTTCGCCTTTCAATACAGCTATTTCACATTTTATGACAGAGGTCAGTTCTGTGGTATCGCCACTTTCATATCCATCTGGATCTTCCTGCACATTTCCAAGCTCTTGCCGCAAAAAATCTGATAGCTGAAACAAAATATCAAATACAATGTCCGTGCTACTCCCCGTCATTTTACTCGGGTCATCACGGATGATAAAAAACATGTCTTCAGCTTTATGCGTCATTTCACCAATGTCCGACAGGCCCATCATGGCCGCCGATCCTTTTATGGTGTGCATGGCGCGAAAAATCTCATTGATTTGATCATCTGTAAAAGACTTTTCTTTTTCTGCTTCCAACAATATTTCATCCAACTGATCTAGTAGCCCTGTGGTTTCAAAAATAAAAGTGTCCAGCATTGGCCGCATGCTCTCATCAATCACGCTCATAAAGTGTCACCTACTTTTCCATTATCACTAATAAATCACTTTCAGCTTTGTGTTCTTGAACCAAATATATAAACAAATTCTATTACCACAAATTCATTATAGCGTCATTTGCTCACATGTGCAATATACATTCATTGAGATTTTACACTTTACTCAAATTGTTAATACTTTTCTAATTTTTAGTACAATTTTGCCTTTTTAAACTGATTTTTTTTCATTTTTCTGTACCTAGTGTAATTTCCATGGTACACTGGTATTAATAATATTTTGTTTTTGCCGATATTATTTTTAATACTTAAATTATTTTTTCTTACTGATTTGGACTATTATATATGTTTTAAATTTAGTCCGTACAATTTTATCTTAGATAAAGGGGGCGATTATATATGGCTGATCTTTTAAAGATTAGTACACCTTTGGTGGAGCGAAACCCAACACAGGCTGTTCGCCCTAACCCTAACCCAACCGTTCCGTTTGATCTTTCCGATGTCACACGGGTAAGCAAGCCGGTGGATCCTCAAGAGCTTTTTCAGCAAAACACCGGTCTTTCGCCTAATTCTTCTGATGCACCCAAAATTTTAACAGATCTGCTGAAAGACCCTACTGTCACTGTCAGTATGATTCGCAGTATATCGATGCTACAAGAAGTACTGCAGTTAATTCCTTCTCAAAACTCTGCTTTATCTCAAGAAATCCAGCAGCTGTTTGGTGCTTTGCTCATGCAACCCGAGGATATCATTGCCGAGCTATTGCGACAAGAACAAAACACCACCATGTTTAAGGGCGATTTTTTCGACACCTTAAGGGATATTCTAGCTCAAAGTGCAGGCAAGCCCGAGCTTGCCACCGGAATAGGCGTTTTGCTAAAAGGGCTTAACGCCACTTTATCGCGCCATGATGTTTTGCAAAGTATTTCAAACAACCTTTCTTTTTTGGCCCAAAGTTTACACGTCAGCCCACATCTTTCGGGAAAGCTTGAAAGTTTGATGCTGGCGTTTCGCGCCCCTGATGCAAGCGATAATTTCGCTCAGCTCAAGTCACAGGTATCCGAGGTACTTTCCGAAATCCAAAACAGCGTTTTATTTTCTCCGGCTCTGGAAAAAATATCCTCACTTGTAGTTTACAACATGTCTCGCTACAACACAAATGAGGATTTTCTGCCGCAAGCCTTAAATTTGCTTCTTTCGCAGATGGACGGCGATGCACAAAAATTAGACCTTGTTGATAAACTTCAGGCGTTTTTAAACCAATATCTTGACGATGCTCGTAATGTACGTGGTGCCGAGGAAGAAAGCCGTGTTATTGATGTGCTAAGCAAAATCATAGGCGAGCAAGCAAACAGCAAGGATGTAGAGCTTTTATCCGGCGATAAAGTGGACAGGATTATTCACAGCCTGCTTGCCAGTCCGTCGAACTTCACCCCACTGCTTCATTTCATTCTACCGGTGGAATACATGGACTTGCGTGCTTTTGCGGAAATCTGGATAGATCCAAACGCCGAAAACTCCGGTGGTGGTTCTGAGGACTCCGACACCCACATGCTTTTGACTTTTGATGTAGAGGGTATCGGACGTTTTGAGAGTGATATATATGTCCATGGAAAGCGCCTTTCTTTAAACTTATTTTGTCCTCCTGCATATCTATCTGCCTTCAAAGGTATAGCCCCTGCTTTGCGGCAAACCGTTTCAAACCTAGGCTATAGTTTCGAAAGCATCAATATCGACAAGCTGGAATCCACCCGTAGCTTGATGGACGTTTTCACCAATCTACCTCATAAAAGGACGGGAATCGATGTCAAAATCTAACACTGACAACTCAAAAAATCGTAAAAACAAGGCTGTCGCATTACGATACCGTGCCGACGACGATGCCGCTCCGGTGGTAATCGCTTCAGGCTATGGTCAGATTGCCGATAAAATAATAGGTATTGCCGAGGAAAAAGGTATACCTGTTTTCAAGGACGATTCTGCCGCCAGTATGCTGTGTATGCTGGAAGTAGGCAGAAATATTCCCACCGAGCTTTATGAGGTTATTGCGGCTATTTATATGCAAATTCTCACCGTGTCAAACACATTAAAACACGATGTCACCCCGGGTAGCGCACCTTTAAGCACCGAAGAACTTCGCAACCGTCTTTCGACCGAGCCAAAAAAATAAACATTTGTGCTCGTAAAATTCCCAAAAGCACTTTTATTTTCCTTTATTTATTGCTATAATTATATAACTTGACTTTTTATAATGGTGTATTATAAGTTTTTTTATCTCAGTTTTAAATATATAATGGTATTTACACAAACGAGGTGCCTTATTTTGATACACAATCACATGGAAACACTGGTCAGTGAACTTTTGAAAAACGAGCTTGAAAGCAATCCTTCAAAATACGTCGATTTATGCAAATGTGAAAACTGTATGGCTCGTATCAAAACAGTAGCTTTAAACGATCTTGATCCGTTTTACGTCACTTGTGTTTCAGGTGAAGTATACGGCTCTTATCATGCACGCGATGTGCAAAATCTTTCTATGATACTAGTTGCCATCGGCAAAGGTGTTTCAAGTTTAGACGGGACACCCGTCCATCAAACATAGTTACAGATATATCGGGGATATCTTTATCAAGTTTATTTTATTTCGTATGAGGTGAGTTATGCTGGCACTACCGCAAGAATTTATAGGTTCAACGTGTGAAATTAAAAGTACGGCCAACATTTCTCTTGCAAATGGTCGTATAATTAAAATCGATCATGAGGCATTAGAAATTTCTGCTTCAAACAACGATCGTATGCCTTTATTGCAATATCGCACGCTTGTGAAGCTACTCATACATAATCAAAAACATGGCACACATATACAAATGGGCACGGTATATCTTTCCACGGAAAACTTTTTGCGAGTGGAAGAAGTTCGCACTTTGCAGGATTTTGAGCGCAGAGGTGCTTTCAGGGTAAATACCAGTGCCGTGGCTAAGCTGACGCCACTATTAAATGAAGAAGATCAAGCCGCACTGGACGAGGAAGTGAAAAATGCTGCCACACCACAAGAGCAGCAAGCCCTTCTCAACAAAAACTCGTTTGAGGTACGTGTTGTAGATATTAGCTTGACAGGCATGCGCCTACATTCAGATAAAGCACTGGAGGAAAACTCTAATTATTTTATCGAATTTAGTATTTTAGACTCTCCTATGTCGTTTTGCTTGCGTGTACAACGCCTGATAAAAACGCCGCAAGACGAAATACAATATGGTTGTATATTTTTTGATTACACCGAGCGACAGATGGACTTTTTGTGCAAAGAGCTGTTCCAGTTACAACGCCATGAAAAAAACAGGCAACGTAACTCCCTATCGGCCGGCTCACGCTAGTTTTGCGCTTATGTCGGCATAATCGGATGGTTTATATTCCTTTTTAACAGTTTGGAGGAACTTGGTTTGGAAGATATCCGTCTTGCAGCATCAAAAGAACAGATATTTATATTAGATATCGGTACCCGTAACGTAATCGGCATTGCAGGCCATAAAGAGGGTACTGATTTTGTGGCCGATGCATGGGCTATGGAGTCTCATCCAAAACGTGCCATGATAGACGGTCAAATTGAAAATATTTCGCAGGTGGCCGAGGTTGCCGCCCGTGTGAAAAATAGTATTGAAGATCAGATGAACGTCACCTTTTCATCTGTCAGCATTGCTGCGGCAGGTCGCGCTTTAAAAACTTGCCGTGCTAAAGCCAGCAGTAAGTTTTCTTCATCCATGTCCATCACCACACAAATGATCTATGCGCTGGAAAACACCGCCATCAACAACGCGCGTATTGAATTAAGCGAGGATGAAGACGACACACCTTACTACTGTGTAGGACATTCAGTGGTGCGCTATTTGCTGGACGGCTATCCTTTCAGCACGTTGCTGGGCCACTCCGGTAGCATAGCCGAGGTAGAGGTGATAGCTACTTTCTTGCCCACAGAAGTGGTGGACAGCTTGTTTAAATGTATGAGTTTGCTGGATCTCTCCATCGACACCCTCACGCTAGAGCCTATTGCGGCCATGCGTGCTGTTATTCCACGTGACTTGCAGCTGCTAAATCTTGCTTTGGTAGACATTGGGGCAGGTACTTCTGATATTGCAGTATCGGCAAACTCTGCTGTATCCGGATACACCATGGCCACCATTGCCGGCGACGAGATAACCGAAGCTTTAATAAAACAGTTTTTGGTAGACTTTGCCGGTGCCGAAAAACTAAAACTCGCCTTGCAAGACGGCGGACCTTTTGATTATACCGATATTTTGGGTTTCACCCACAATCCAAGCGCCGATGATATCATTTCGGCCATTTCTTCTTCTGTAGATAGCCTAGCCGAGGTAATTTCCGAAAAAATATTAGAATGTAACGATTCTTCTCCCTCTGCTGTTTTTTTGGTGGGTGGCGGAAGCAAGACGCCGGGTCTCGCCGAAAAAGTCGCAAATGTTCTACAGCTTGATCCAAAAAGGGTTGCTATTTCCGGCACTCGCTTTTCAGATTGCGATCTCACTAATGTAATCGGCATAAGCGGGCCGGAGTTTGCCACACCACTTGGCATTGCGTTATCTGCCTGTGATAATGCCGAGCGCTCCGGCACAGTTGTGACAATTAACGGAGAACATGTAAAGCTTTTTGCCGGCGAAACATTCAGTGTCATGGACGCGCTTTTGGCCGGTGGATATCGCTATTCCGACATTATGGGTCGTAATGGACGTAGCCTTACATTCACGCTAAACGGCGAGAGGTGTGTTTTGCGTGGCACGCCATATACCACAGCCGAGATATCTCTTGGTGGCAAGCTTGCCAGCCTGTCCACGCCTGTTGAAGACGGTGATGCTATTGATATCATCCCCGCCACAAACGGCGATGATGCATCCGCCACCATTTCTAAATATGCAAATGGCGATATACCTATTCAAATTGTTTTAAACAACAAGCCTGTATACGCAGGTTTAATTGCCCAAATAAACGGAAAACATGCCAATTTAGACTCTGCCATAAGCGACGGTGACAATGTTCAGATTTTTGTTTTGCGCACTGTTGGCGAGCTGTGCTCTGCGGCAAATATCTCGGCAGATGGTGCTATCATCACAGTAAACGGTAGCGTGTCTGATGTTTCTGCTATTTTATCCGACGGTGATGTTATCAGCTGCACTGTTTTGTCCGGTGCTGAAGACAAGGGCGATTCTACAGCATATAATGTCACACCATCACCGGTCCCTGCGGAATTTGCCGAAATTCCTCAAGTTTCTCAAGCACCGGAAAACACCTCTTCCGAAGCTACCTCAAATTTTATTGAGGAAACCATACAACCTCCTACCGAGGATACTTCCACACCAACTACTACAAATCCTTTCGCGCGATATTTGCGCATTGATTTAAACGGTGAATCCATGATGCTACCACCCAAACCCACCGGCCAGCCGCACAGACTTATAGACATGCTGGAGCTTGCCGATATCGACCTACAAAACCCAAAAGGTGCTTTACACATTTCTATAAATGGACAAAATGTATCTTACACAGAGGAACTGCTGAGTGGCGATGTAATAAAAATACACTGGATAGAGCCATCTGATGCATAAATTTAACTAATTTTTTGAACATATTGTTATTTTTTTCTCTTTAAATTGGAGTTTTTGAAATTTTATGCTATACTAATGGATATAAAACATGCCAAAGGAGGTTTTTGGGACATGGGCGTGAAAGCCGATATTTTACTTGAGTCCGGTACTAATGAATTAGGTATATTAGAATTCAACTTGGGTGGGCATTCTTTGGGTATCAATGTAGCCAAAGTAATGGAAATCATGAAATATTGCCCTGTAAACCCCATGCAAAAGGCCAACCCGAATATCGAGGGGGTTTTCAAGCCACGCGATGAAGTTATCACAGTGGTAGACCTTGCTAAATATTTGGGAATTGAAAAAAGCGACCATCCTGAAACCGATGTTTTCATCATCACCAACTTTTCTCAGGAAAGTTATGCTTTTCATGTACATGATGTAGTTGGAATCACACGTATTTCATGGACAAACTTGCAAAAACCCGACGAGATCATTTACGGTGGAGTCGACGGCATTGCCACTGCTATTGCCGAATACGATGGCCGACTTATCACTATCTTGGATTTCGAAAAAATTATTTCTGAAATCAACCCCGACAGTGGCATAAACCTTGCAGCCCTTGATAAACTGGGCACACGTAGCAACAATCCCACACCTATCTTGGTAGTGGAAGACTCCAACTTGCTTGCTCGCATGGTTCTTGACGGCCTGAAAAAAGCAGGCTATTCACATGTAAACAGGGTCTCAAACGGTCAGCAAGCCTGGGACTTTTTGCAAGAGCTTCGCTCCCGAAACAAAACTATCCGTCAGCATGTGGCTTTAGTCATCACAGATATTGAGATGCCTGAAATGGACGGACACCATCTGATAAAACTGATGACTGCCGACCCTGAATTTAACGAAATTCCCATTGTTATCTTCTCGTCACTTATCAACGACCAGCTTTTGGCGGTAGGAAAGCAGCTGGGCGCTATGGGGCAGTTCTCTAAGCCTCAGCTTTATGAGTTGATTCAGTTTGTAGACAGCATGACAGGTGCGGAAACAATCGATAATACGTAGCTATATATTTTCTCAAGTGAGGAGTGTTTACCAAGATGAGCGCAAATATTGTTCGTCAACCTATTCTTGATTCTGAAGGGGACGCAATCGCCTACGAGTTTTTATACGAAGATCGCGGAGTGTCTTTGTATAACCAGCAAGATACCTTGGCTGCCAACATGATTGAAGACTTTTTGTTGGAAATGGATTCCGAACGCCTTTTAGACAACAAAAAAGCTTTTGTTACGTTTACTCCTAACTTGCTTGAAAAAGATATCCCTAAAATGTTCAACCCCGAAACATTGGTGATTCAAATTGAAGATACCATTTTGGTTCATCCTGTGGCCCAAAAATTAATTGAAGGATATAAAAAAGCCGGATATCAAATCGCCATCAAAGGGTTTGAATTTTCCAGCCGTTATTTTGCTATTTTAGACATTGTTGATATCATCAAGCTAAATATGGCGCGCCCAAATCCTTCTTTGAACAGTATTTTAGACATCGCCACCAGTTTCAAAAAAACCATTGTAGGCTATAATGTCAACTCTGCTGAAATTTATGATTTCGCAAAGCAGTACAACATAGAATACATGCAAGGCTCTCACGTGGCCGAAAGTATGTATTCCTCCACGCCTAAGATGGAGCATCTGCAGTCAAACTTCTTCCAGCTTATCATTGCCACCACAAAGGAAGAGCCTGACCTTGACGAAATAACCACCATTATTTCACGTGATGTTACCCTTACTTTCAGCTTGCTGAAACTTGTAAATTCTGCTTATTTTGCCCTTCGCAACCCTGCCCGCAGTGTAAAACAAGCTTTGGTTGTGCTGGGTGTAGGCCAGCTGAAACAATGGATTTACCTGCTTAGTTTTAAAAACAGTAAAGGTAAACTTCCCACAGAACTTATCCGCACCAGCTTTTTACGCGGTCAGTTTTGTCAAGAGCTTGCCCCACACATGCCAAACCTTCCCATCGGCAAGAGCGAGGCGTACCTCATGGGTATGTTCTCCACTTTGGGTCTGCTTATGGGTGTGCCACTAGAAAATGTGCTGGAGCCGCTACCTGTTTCCGACGACGTTAAAAACGCACTGACGAACAACGAAGGTGTATGCGGTGCACTTTATCAGTTGGTTATTTATTACGACACAGCCGACTGGAAAGGCATGTCTGCTATTGCTTCAGAATATGGTATTGAAGAAAATGTGGTCAGCCAAAAGTATCTGGAAAGTGTTGAATACGTAAACCAAATCTGGAACGATTTGA